>JALOQC010000508.1 GCA_025453555.1 Myxococcota bacterium
GCTCAATCGCGAATCCGGCCCGGTCGCGCTTCGACGAAGACGGAATCTCTCACGCACTTCGGAACCCGCGCGCACGACGGACGGACCGATGCGCGGCTCAGGCTGAGTCCGGGCCGCGCATCGCCTCTTCGGGCGTTCTGAGCTCACTGCGGTGGGTCGCTGGCTCCACGACCGCGACCGCGACGACTCCGGCGCTTCTTCCGCTTCCGCTTGCGGGGCTCGTCTTTCGGCGGGCGCGTGCGGAGCACGATCGTGCGCGGCCCGTCGTCGACGTCTGGACGCTCGTCGCCGAGCTCCCTTCGGACGATCGCGTCGGGGTCGAGTGCCTCGATCACCCCCGAGAGGTCGAGCGGCTTTCGAGTCCGCTCGTCGAGGTCCATGTCGACGTCGATGCGCACACGCCGCGCGAGCTCCTCGAGGTCGCACTCGAGCGCTTCGTCTTCGGCGATCTGTTCCGCGCGCGCTCGCCGTTCGTCGCGTACGCGCTGACGCAGGCGTCGCTCTTCTTCGCGACGCGCGAGCTCGGTCGCCCTCTGCGCGAGCTCGAGCTCGACCTCTTCGCGTGACGGATGCGGCGTGCCGAGTACTGCACCTGGATCCGGTGGATCGAGCGGCATGCCGAGGAAGGTGTGGCCCCGCAGGGTGCCGGGCGGGAAGGCGCTCGTCCGATCGCCGCGCTTCCACCGCACGACGCGGTGCGCGTGGGCGTCGCGGTGTCCGACCACGTCCAGAGCGCAGCGGTCGCGAACGAGGTCGCCTTCCGGGCCCTGTTTGCCCACCGCGTAGATCCGGGAGGGCGAACCGATGACTTCCTTGTCGGAGTCCGGCTCGTCCCACGGATGGACACGACGCATCTTCGCGACGCCGCGCACGGGACCGGCCCGGTTGGCTTTCCATCGCGCGAGGCGCCCGTCTCGGAGCTCCTGCAGCCACACGACCATCGCTTCGACGTCGTGACCGAAGAGCCGCACCATCGCGATCGGTGGCGTGAGTCGAAGCTCGATCTCTTTCGGCATTCGCCTGGAGAAGTACGCATTGTTCGGCTTCGGAACCGCGATGCCCCCCGCCTTCCAGAGCTCGAACCCGAGGTGGTGACCGAAGGCCGCGACTTGGTTGAGGTGATCGTAGACGAGCCGCGACCCGACCGCCTCGACGTCGACGAGGGTCTTCCAGTGGGTTTGGCGTTTGTCCCAGACCGAGCCGGGCGCGTCGAAGCCCTTCTTCCGCAGCTCGGCGTTGATCGCGCACGCGGTCGTCCGATGCAGGATTCGCGTGGTCTCCGCGAGCTCACGATCCCGCGGTGTCGCTTGGCTGTGGTGATGCGTTCCGACGAGCACGAGCTGGTGCCAGTCGATCTTCGTCGCTCGCTGCGCGAGGCCTGCCGCGTACGCGAAGATCTGCCCGACCTGATCCCAGCGCGGCCGCTCGCCGTCGCCCGCGCTCGCGCCAGTGCTCGTAGACGTGCTCGTCGACCCGACCCGCGACCACGCGTGCGCCGCCCCGTTCTCGAGGGCGTGCCCCGAGCCCGCCCACGGAAACAAGAACGCCTTGCGCAGCGTGGTCCGCCGCGTGATCGCGACACACGCATTCTCGGTGATGAGCCGCGGGTGCACCGCCGCCGCTCAAATCACCTTTCGTACCAGGAGTGCGCCTCAAGGATCTCGCATGCTTGCGAGGTGGGTGGCGGCGGATTGGCGGCGGACCGGTGGCGGCCGCCACGCGCAGTGATTGGGAGGCGCTCGGTTCCAGCCCGTACGACTCCGGTCGTTCCATGCGAGGTACGCAGGGCATCGATCGCGCACGCATTCCCGAGACGAGCCCACCGTACGAGCTGCGTGCGTGCTCGGACGGCGGATTGCGCAATCCAACGGACCGAATCGGCGCGTCCTGTCGGTCGGGCTCGTGAAGAGCGCACGGGTCGAAGGGTCTCGTCACGGGATCGTGAGGTCCGCGCTCAACGCAACGGCGCGCGGCGGCTCTCGATCAACAGACGCCCCCACGTCGCGTCGAAGGGGTGCACGAGCGGGGCGTCCTCGCCCACCACGTCGCGCCCCGCGTTGGCCCACGCGAAGAGGCCGCCTTCGAGGTTGTAGACCTCGCGCCAGCCCGCCTCGCGCAGCGCCGCCGCCACGTCGCCGCTGCGCCAACCCACCGAGCAGTAGACGACGACGTTCCGCCCCGTACTCGGGCGCGCGAGCGCGGCGACGTTCGGTCGGTCGGGATCGACGCGGACGGCGCCTTCGAGGTGGCTCGTGCGGAACTCCACTTCGGTGCGCGCGTCGAGCAAGAGCGGCCGCGGTTCGCGGGCGATCCAACGCACGAGCTCGTCGCCGGTCACCCACGGGACGTCGGGATGCCGCGCCTCGATCGTCGCGCGCAGCCCGTCCCACGCGATCCGCGGCTGCGCCACCACGACCGCCCCGACGAGCGCGAGCGACGCGACGAGCACCAGCACCGAGCGACGAACCACGGCCCGAGCGTAGCGCCGCGGAGCGCGCATCCCAACCTTCGCGCCCGACTCCGTCGCCGTCTCGGTCTCCGACACCGAATCCGACGCCGGGTCCGAGTCGGTGCGAGAGCGAGCCTCAGCTCGGCCGCAGCGTCACGCTCACCGCGTAGTGGTCCGAGAGATCGCTCGCGCCGTCCTTGAAGCTCTCCACCGTGGAGCCTCAGCTCGGCCGCGAGCCTCAGCTCGGCCGCAGCGTCACGCTCACCGCGTAGTGGTCCGAGAGATCGCTCGCGCCGTCCTTGAAGCTCTCCACCGTGGCCTCGACGCATTCGAGCGGCGCGAGCTCGGAGGGCTGCGTCTCGTCGAAGCGCGAGGGTACGAAGTCGAGGCCGAAGACGTAGTCGATGCGCTCGCGCTCGCCTTCGCTGCGGCGGGTCATCGTGTTGAGGTTGCCGTCGAAGGTGTAGCCGGGCGCCGCGACGTGGCGGAGCCGGAAGAGATCGCGCGGCCGCTCGAGCCGCTCCAGCATCGCGCGGTACGCCGAGGTCGGCACGAGGTGTCCCTCGCCCACGCTCGGAGACTCCGCCACCACGTTGAAGTCCCCCAGCACCACCGCGCCGACGCGCGACGTGTCCTTCGAAGCGCCGAGCGACTTCGAGAGGAAGCGTCGGAGCTCGCCGAGCTGTCGCTCCCGCACGTTCTGGTGCTCCTCCCCGGCCTGCAGATGAGTCCCGAAGACGAGGAGCGAGTGCACCTTCGTTCCCCAAGGATCGTTCGTTCGGATCAGCGTCCCACAAACGCCTTTGTCCACGAGCGCATCGGCGCCCGTCTTCGCCCCGAACTCGTGGAACGCGGTCGCGGTCACCTCGAGCTTCGACGCGACGAAGAGACCGCTGTCGTCGTTGAAGAGGTCGTTCCCGAACGGCCCGTGCGTCGCGTAGCCCTTCTTCTCCAGCGCCTTGCGGATCACCGCGCGCGCCGCTTCGTCGAAGACCTCTTGGAGCACGATCACGTCCCAATCGCCTTTGGCGAGCAGCTTCCCGATCTGCTTCGCGCGCTCGAGGTCCGTAACTCCCTCGCTCCCCATCTCCCACCACCCGACCGGCAACCCGAAGGGCGGGATCGCGATCTTCGCGATCGGGGGCAGCATCTTCACGTTCCAGCTCAGGAGGCGCAGCGGCGTCGACGCGTTCGGCATGGCCGCCACGCTACCAACGCACCGTCCTCGCGCGCGACCCGGGATCGACGCGAGAAGTACACGGCCCCGTGGCCCCGTCCGCCCCTCCCCTTGACACCCTCCCCCCGCTGGCCGTACCAAACCGGCGCTGAATCACGGTTCAGGCGAGCCCCTCGCCTCGGCCGCAAGACCAACGGCCGATACGAAAAGGCCCGACCAGAGGAGCATCCGATGCCCGACGCCAAGACCTCGTTCGAGAAGGACATCCCCGCCCGCATCGCCAACGACCCCGACAAGGCCAAGAACGTCGGCGCGATCTTCCTCTTCAAGATCACGGGCGACGATGGCGGCACCTGGACCGTGAACCTCAAGGACCAGCTCGGCGTCACCGAGGGCGACGCGGGCAACTCGATGTGCACGATCGAGACCTCGTCGGAGAACTGGGTCCAGATCAGCGACAACCCGGCCGTCGCGATGCAGCTCTACTTCAGCGGCGAGCTGAAGGTCGCGGGCGACGCGATGCTCGCGACGAAGCTCCAAGAGATCCTGAGCTGAGCTGACTGAGGTGACTCGATCGAGCCCCGCCTTCGCGCGGGGCTTTTTCGTGGCCGCTTCGTCGCCCCCGCTTCTTCGGGCCACTTCGGGCCCCTCGAGGCTTCTTCGCGGCACTTCGTCGTGAGCCCTACCTCTGCGCGGGCTTCGTCCCGTTCGTCGCCTCGATCGAGCCCCACCTCGTGCGGCTTTGTCGTCGGCGCTCCACCCTGACCGCATCGAGCGGTGGACGCCGGACCGAGGTCGGAGGTATGCGACGCCGATGCGCGTCCTCGTGCTCTGGCTCGGGCTCTCCCTTGCGTGTGGCGCCAGCGCCCCGCCGGTGGAGGCCCCGCCGCGCGCCGACACCTACGCGCTGGTGGACCTCGTCCCCGGCGACGCACGCGAAGTGCTCGTGTTGCGTCCGCCCGAGCTGCTCGCGTCCGAGACCACGCGCCCCTTGGTGGACGCGATCGCGCCCCCGGAGTGGCGTCGTTCTCTCGGCGATCGCACCGGCGTCTACGCCGAAGACGTCTCGGAGCTCCTGCTCGCGCGCTGGGAGGACGGCGCCTGGTGGGCGCTCGTCCGCGTCCCACGCGCGACCGACGTCGTGCGTGCCGCCACCGCGCGGATGGCGCCCGTGGAGGTCGAGTCCGAGGCTCCGTTCGTTCGCCGCATCGGCTACCTCGCCGACCAACGCTACGAGCTGGTCGCCCTCTCGCCCGAGCTGCTCCTCGTCGCGCGCGGCCGCCCCGAAGGCGTGATCGCGCTGCTCCAAGCGCTACAGCATCCGCGCGCGACCTCCGAGCCCCGCCCCCTCCTGCGTTCCGAAGGCGCGGCGTGGCTCGCGCTCCCCCAACCCCTCGGCCTGCCCCTCGACACCCCCGTCGGCCTGCTGCTCGCCGAGCAGACCGGGCTCCGGATCGACGCACGCCCTTCGACGCGCATACCCAGCTCCGCCCCCGCCGAAGAGCGGGTGCGCATCACCCTCTGGCTGGAAGGTGAGCTGCCCGAGGGCGCCGACGAGAACTTCCGCGCCCTCCTCGGCTCGCTGTCCGCCACCGACCTCGGTCGGGTGCTCGGCCTGCCCGAGGCGCTCCCGACCTTGGCGATCGCCCGGCGTCCCGAGGGCATCGAGCTGGTCGCGGACTTTCACCCCGCCACCCTCGCCCGAGGCGTCCGCCTGCTGTTTCGCGCCGAGATTGCGGAAATCGTTGAAGAAAGCGAACCGCCGCCCGTGCTCTGAACACACGTTCCGGCCGCAGTTTGCGTGAGACGTCCCGCACGTCGGCTGGTAGGATGACGTCGCAGGAGCGAATCGGGAGCCGTCCCGCGGCGTTCCCCGCGTCAGGCCACGCGAGGACCATCGCGGGGAACGACAAGCGCTTCTACATCCTGAAGATCGTCGACACCGGCATGACCGTGATGGTGCCGACGGACGGCGCGGAGCGACTCGGCCTGCGTGAGGTCATCTCGAAGCGCGAGGCCCAGAAGGTCTTGGCGGAGCTCAAGAAGGACGAGGTCGCCGTCACCTCGCAGCCTTGGAACCGCCGTTACCGCGAGTACACGGAGATGCTCAAGAGCGGCTCTCCGATCTCGGTCGCGCGCGTGCTCCGCGACCTGAGCCGCTTGCGTGGCGAGAAGGAGCTCAGCTTCGGCGAGCGCCGCCTCCTCGAACAAGCCCGCAACCTGCTCGTGGCCGAGCTCGCGCTGGCCAAGCAGGTGAAGGAAGAGAAGGTCCAGAAGGACCTCGACACCATCCTCGGCTGAGCCGGGGGGACCGATGCGATGAACGCCCTCGACGAGAGTCGGGGGCGTTCGTGTGTGCGGCCGCGCGCCAACGGACGTCGTCGCGGCGGAGTCGTCGTGTCGTCGGTCGTGGTCTTCGGTCGTGGTCGTCGTCAGCGAAGCGATCGCGAGCGCAAGCGTGATCGTGATCGTGATCGTGATCGTGATCGTGATCGTGATCGTGATCGTGATCGTGATCGTGATCGTGATCGTGGTCGTGGTCGGCGACGTGCTCGGCGACGAACGACCCCGCGCGCTCGACGGACCGAATCGGCACTGGACGCACCGCGTGACCCAGCTGCGCCGTCGCGTCCTCGAGCGACCGCTCGAACGACCGCGCGCTCGCGGGCGCCTGCGTGATCGGCGCCGAGGTCG
>JALOQC010000509.1 GCA_025453555.1 Myxococcota bacterium
ACCACCGTGACGCCGAAGGTGCTCGAGGCGGCGACGCGGCTGAAGGTCGTGGGGCGCGCGGGCATCGGGGTGGACAACGTCGACCTGCCGACCGCGAGCAAGCGCGGCGTGGTCGTGATGAACACGCCGCTCGGGAACACCGTGACGACGGCGGAGCATGCGCTCTCGTTGCTCATGTCGCTCGCGCGCTACATCCCGCGCGCCGACGCCTCGATGAAGCGCGGCGAGTGGGAGAAGAAGGCGTTCCAGGGCACCGAGCTGTGGAACAAGACGCTCGGCGTGGTCGGGCTCGGCAACATCGGCCGGATCGTCGCTGACCGCGCGCTCGGCTTGAAGATGAAGGTCATCGCGAGCGACCCGGTGATCTCGGCCGAGGAAGCGAAGGCGCTCGGGGTGGAGCTCGTGAGCTTCGACGAGCTGCTGACGCGCGCGGACTTCGTCTCGATCCACACGCCGCTCGTGCCGAGCACGAAGTACCTCTTCAACGACGCGGCGTTCGCGAAGATGAAGAAGAACGCGCTGCTCGTGAACGCGGCGCGCGGCGGGATCGTGGAAGAGGCCGCGCTCGTGCGCGCGCTGGAGAGCAAGAAGATCCGCGGCGCGGCGCTCGACGTGTTCGAGAAGGAGCCGCTGCCGGCGGACCATCCGCTGCTGAAGCTCGAGAACGTCGTGCTCGCGCCACACCTCGGCGCGTCGACCGACGAGGCGCAGGAGCGCGTGGGTGTCCAGATCGCCCATCAGATCGTGGCGTTCCTCAAGCACGGCACGATCGAGAACGGCGTGAACGTGCCATCGCTCTCGGGCGACGCCGCGCAGAAGCTCGCGCCGCACCTGGACGTCGCTCGTCGGCTCGGTCGTCTGCTCGCGCAGCTCGCGAACGGCCCCGCGCGCGAGGTCCGCGTGACGGCGTACGGCGAGCTCTCGAGCTTCACGGGTCCGCTCACGCAGGAGGCCCTCGCGGGTTACCTCGAGCGCGTCACGGGTGAGCCGGTGAGCCCCCTCTCCGCGCGTTACGAGGCGAAGGAGCGCGAGATCAAGGTCGTCGAGGTGAGCGAGCCGAACGAGGGCCTGCCCGCGGTGCGCGTGGTGGTCAGCGACGCGCACGACATCCACACCGCGACCGCGCGTCGGAGCCGGGGCGGCGGGCTGCGCCTCGTGGGCCTCGAAGGCTACGAGGTGGACGCGGTGCTCAAGGGCCACGCGATCGTGGTGCGCAACGAGGACAAGCCGGGCGTCATCGGCGCGATCGGCACCATCCTCGGCAAGCACGGCGTGAACGTGTCGCGCCTGCAGGTCGGTCTCGACGAGGAGACGGGCAAGGCGCTCGCGCTCTGGAACGTCGACAACGAGGTCGCGCCGGCGGTGCTCGAGGAGCTGCGCAAGCTCCCGAACGTCAGCAGCGTCGGCTACGTGACGCTCTGAGCCTCGCATGCGCACGGCAAACGGAATGACGTCCGCGTTTCGCGGACACTGATCGCATGGCGACCCGACGTACTGCTGCGGATGCGACGCGCACGCCGCGTGCGCGAGGAGCGAGCCCCGAGCTCCCGCTCTCCGCGCCCGGTGGCATGCGCGATCACCTTCCGCCGGACGCGGCGCTGCGCGCGTCGCTGACGGGCCGGCTGCTCGCGACGTTCGAGACCTACGGGTACGAGCGCGTGACCACGCCGGCGTTCGAGTACGCCGACGTGATCGAGCGTGGGCTCGAGGTCGATCGCCGCGACGTGCTTCGCTTCGTCGAGCCCGACACCGGCGAGGTCGCGCTCTTGCGGCCCGACATCACGCCGCAGATCGCGCGCATCGTGGCGACCTCGCTGCGCGATCGACCCGCGCCGTGGCGGCTCTGCTACTCGGGCACCGTGCTGCGCCGTGCGCGCGGACGGGCGCGTCGGAATCGGCAGCTCGCGCAAGCGGGCGTGGAGCACGTGGGCACCGCGTCGCTCGACGCGGACGTCGAGGTGATCCGGCTCGCCGCGCAGACGCTGCGCGGCGTGGGGCTCGCGCGTTTTCGGCTGGAGCTCGGGCAGGTGCGGATCGGCAAGTCCGCGCTCTCCGCGGTGCCGGACGTGCTGCGGCACGCGGCGGCGGACGCGCTCGCGCGCAAGGACGGCGTGGAGCTCGAGCGGGTGCTGCAGAGCGCGCGGGTCGGCAAGCGCGAGCGAAAGCGGCTCGGCGATCTGCTGGAGCTCTACGGCGACGGCGACGAGCCGCTCGTGCGCGCGAAGAAGAAGATGCGCGACGACGAGGCGCGGGCGGCGCTCGACGAGCTGCACGCGCTCTACGATCGACTCGCGAACGCCGGGCTGCACGACGTGCTCGGCGTCGATCTCGGCGAGCTGCGCGGGCACGCGTACTACACCGGCGCGAGCTTCACGCTGCTCGCGGACGGACCGGGCGAGCCGATCGGCGGCGGCGGTCGCTACGATCACCTGCTCGAACGTTTCGGCCTGCCCGCGCCCGCGACGGGCTTCGGCGTGGACGTCGAGAACCTGACGTGGGCGCTCGCGGCGGCGGGCGCGACGTGGCGTCCCAATCGCCCGGCGCGCTTGGTCGCGATCGACGTGCCGGACGGGCTCGTGGACGCGCTGCGATCGCGGGGCGCGCACGTGGCGACGCTGCCGCCGCCTTCGGTGCCGCGGAACGTCGCGCCCGCGGTGGCGGCGCTCGAATTCGCGCGGGCCTGGGGCTACGATGCGCTGCTCTTCGGCGCGGATCGGCTGGTGCGCGCGTCGGACGGCGTCGCCCTTCCCTTCGGAGAGCTCGCGAACGTCGACTTCGAGGAGTGGGCGTTCGGTGGCGACACCGGCGCGGCGAACGAGACGAGCGAAGCGGACGCAACGAGCGCGACGGACGACTGAGCGCTACGACGGTGCGCGGCTGCGCGAGCGGCCGAGACAGATTCCCGGCTCCAGACCGGAGCCAGAGACCGCGCCCCGAGGCGCACGAGCAGACGCGCGAAGAGCGCGAGGCGAGGTTCGAGATGCCGGCAACGGTGGTGGTCGGAGCGCAGTGGGGCGACGAGGGCAAGGGCAAGATCGTCGACCTGCTCACGCCTTTCGCGGAGGTCGTCGTGCGCTACGCGGGCGGCGCGAACGCGGGGCACACGCTGGTGGTGCGCGGCGAGAAGATCGTGCTGCACCTCGTGCCGAGCGGGATCCTGCACGCGGGGCAGGAGTGCATCGTCGGGCAAGGCTGCGTGGTCGACGCGGGCACGCTGCTCGAGGAGATCGATCTGCTGGAGGTGCGCGGCATCTCGACGAAGGGGCGTCTCTTCGTCGCCGATCGCGCGCACGTGGTGTTGCCGCACCATCGGCTGATCGACGCGCTGCGCGAGCAGGCGGATCCGAAGATCGGCACCACGAAGCGCGGCATCGGGCCGGCGTACGAGGACAAGGTCGGTCGGGTCGGCGTGCGCGTCGGTGATCTGATCCGTCCGGGGCTCGAGGCGAAGGTCGCCGCGAACCTTGCGTCGTGGAGCCCGCGGATCGAGGCGCTCGGCGGGACCACGCCGTCGGCGAGTGAGATCACGGCGGCGTTGCTCGTGCAGGCGGAGCGACTGCGTCCGTACCTGGCGGACGGAGCGCGTCGCGCGGGTGACGCGATCGCGCGCGGCGCGAAGGTGCTGCTCGAGGGCGCGCAGGGCACGATGCTCGACATCGACTACGGCACGTACCCGTTCGTGACGAGCTCGAGCGCGACGAGCGGCGGAGCGTGCACGGGTGGCGGCGTGGCGCCGACGCGCATCGAACGCGTGATCGGGATCTGCAAGGCGTATGCGACGCGCGTGGGTGGCGGGCCCTTCCCCACCGAGATGCACGGCGAGGCCGGCGAGGCGCTCCGCCAAGCGGGCGCGGAGTTCGGCGCGACGACCGGGCGGCCGCGTCGTTGTGGTTGGCTCGATCTGCCGGCGCTGCGCTTCGCGGCGCGCGTAAACGGCATGACCTCGATCGCGATGACCAAGCTCGACGTGCTCACGGGCATGCCGGAGCTCCAGCTCGCAACGGGCTATCGCCTCGACGGCGAGGTGATCGACGAGCCTCCCTTCGAGGGGCTCGAGCGCGTGGAGCCGATCTACGAGACGCACGCGGGTTGGACGGAAGACGTCACGCACTGCCGCACGCTCGAGGAGCTCCCGACGAACGCGCGGAAGTACCTCGCGCGGATCGAGGAGCTCGTGGGCTGCCCGATCGGCATCGTGAGCGTGGGGCCCGATCGCGAGCAGACGATCGGACTCACCGAGCCCTTCGCGAGCTGAATCGTCGAGCACCGTCAACACCTCGCCTCTCGCAGAACTCGCGAAGTAGGATGCCGCGCATGTCGACCCAGGCCGTCACCTCTCCGAAGGCGCCCGCTGCCATCGGCCCCTACTCACAAGCCGTCCGCGCGGGCGGCTTCCTCTTCTGCTCCGGCCAGATCGCGCTCGACCCCGCGACGGGCGAGCTCGTCCCGGGTGACGTGCGCATCCAGACCGAGCGCGTGATGCAGAACCTCGGCGCGGTGCTCGCGGCCGGTGG
>JALOQC010000510.1 GCA_025453555.1 Myxococcota bacterium
CACCAAGGATCCGGAGACCTATCCGCTCGCGAGCTCCGCGCTCGGGCCCGCGCTGCGCGACAGCCTGCTCGACACGGTGGAGCGCTGGGCCTTCGACGAGGATCGCCCCTACGACGAGTTCTTCACCGCGCGGCAGGCCGTGCTCAACCCGCAGGTCGCCTCGGTGTTCGCGACCGATCCGGGCTACGCGGACGTCGACGCCGAAGGGGAGCTCGTGGAGACGGCCGCTGCGCGCGCGGGTCTGCTGACGCACCCCGCGACCCTCGCGCGGCACAGCCACGCGGAGGCCAGCTCGCCGACCTTGCGCGGCAAGTTCGTGCGCACCTCGCTGCTCTGCCAGAGCGTGCCCGCGCCGCCCGACGACGTCGGCGAGCTGCCGGAGCCGAACGCGGCCGCGCCGACGATGCGCGAGCGCCTCGAGTCACACCGCACGAACCCGGCGTGCGCGAGCTGCCACGCCTTCCTGGATCCGATCGGCCTCGCGCTCGAGCAGTTCGACGGAGTCGGAGTGTTCCGCGAGACCGAGAACGGCGCGCGCATCGATCCGACGGGTGAGCTCGACGGCGTGCTCTACGACGACGCGGCCGGCCTCGGCCAAGCGGTCGCGGATCATCCGGAATTGATGTCGTGCCTCGTGCGCAACCTCTACCGCACCGCGACGGGGCGCATCGAGACGCTCGGGGAAGAGCGCACCATCGCGCTGCTCACGCGCGACCTCGAGCGCGATCGATTGCTGCGCACGCTGTTGGTGGAGCTGCTGATGAGTGAAGGCTTCCGCGTCGCGGAGGCGCCCACCGCCGAAGAACCGACCACCGAAGAGGGAGGTGAGTGATGCGTACGTCCTTCTCGCGTCGGATGTTCCTGCGGGGTGCGATGGCCGGCTCCGCGGTCACGCTCGCGCTGCCGACCTTCGATCTGCTGCTGAACGAGAACGGTGACGCCTTCGCGCAAGACGGTGCGCCGCTCCCCAAACGCTTCGGCATCTTCTACTGGGGCAACGGCGTGCGCCCCGCGCAGTGGAACCCGCCGTCCACGGGCGTCGGCTACACGCTCTCTTCCGCGCTGCAGCCGCTCGCGCCGGTGCGTCGTTGGGTCTCCTGCGTGAGCGGCATGAACATCCGCACCGGCAACGAGCGCGGACACCACGCCGGCACGGTGGGCATCCTCTCGGGCGCGCCGATGATCCCGCAGGATCCGCGCGGCGCTCCCTACGCGTCGACGTTCTCGGCGCCGAGCCTCGATCAGGTGATCGCGGATCGCATCGCGATGGGGACGCCGTTCCGCAGCCTGGAGATCGGCATCAGCGAGAGCGTGGTGCGTGGCGAAGGCAGCACGCTCGGCTACCTCTCCCACAACGGCCCGGACGACTTCAATCCGCCCGAGTACTCCCCGCGCGCGCTCTTCGACCGCGTGTTCGGCGCGAGCTTCGTGGCGCCCGACACCGAGCCGATGATCGACCCGAGGCTCCGACTGCGGCGCAGCGTGCTCGACGCGGTCACGGAGGACGCGGCGGATCTGCGCCGTCGCCTCGGCGCGGGCGATCGACGACGCCTCGATCAACACCTCACGGGCATTCGCGCGCTCGAAGAGCGCATCGCGGCGCTCGAGTCGATGCCGGATCGACCCTCGCTCGCGTCGTGCGCGCGTCCGACCTCCCCCGCGGACGAGTACGGTCGCGACGAGCTCATCCTCCGAAACCAGGTGATGAGCGAGATCCTCGCGATGGCGATGGCCTGCGATCAAACGCGGGTGTTCAGCAACATGTTCAGCGGCTCCGTGAGTGGCACGCGCTACCCGGACACCTCGGGCGGGCACCACGGTCTCACGCACGACGAGCCCGGCGATCAGCCGATGGTGCAGGCGATCACGGTCTTCATCATGGAGTGCTTCGCGGACCTCCTGCAGGCGCTGGCTGCGGTGCCGGAGGGGGACGGCGTGCTCCTCGACCGCTGCGTGATCCTCGCGAGCTCCGACACCAGCGACGCGCGCGCGCACACCATCAACGACTACCCGGTGCTGGTCGCGGGCGGCGGCGGCGGCGCGCTGCGGACGGATGTGCATTACCGCTCGCCTTCCGGCGAGAACACGTCGAAGATCCTGCTCTCGTGCATTCGCGCGATGGGCATCGAGATGGGCTCCTTCGGGCGCGGCGGCGGCGAGGTCTCCGAGGCGTGCACGGAGATCTTGGTTTGAACGAGGTCGTGAGCGCGCACGATTTGCGAATGATTCGGGCGGCGTCGCGGCACAGGTCGTCGAGCGCGTCGTCGTCGAGCGCGTCGTCGAGCGCGTCGTCGAGCGCGTCTTCGAGCGCGTCGTCTTCGAGCGCTTCACGATGCGCGCTCAGCACGCCTGCGACACTCCTCCTCGCTCGAGCCTCCCGACTCGTCGCGCTCGTCGCGCTCGTCGCGCTCGCGCTCTTCGCCAGGGCGGAGACCGCACACGCCTACGGACGCGGCGTCGCGTTCCACGGCTGCGACGGCTGCCACGCGAGCGGCGAGCACCGCGTCGAGGTGATGGCGATCGATCCGGTGATGGTCGGCGTCGCCGGGCGCGTGCGCATCCGGATGACGGACCTGAACGGCTCGCGCATGGGCTTCTTCGTCAACGCCGACCGCGGCACCCTCGCGCCGGGCACGGGCTCCAAGCGCAACGGCGACGGGCTCACCCACGACGGTCCGCCCAGCTTCGGCGGCGGCGTCTTCGAGCTCGAGATCCGCTGGACCCCGCAGCAAGGCGCGACGCGGCTCTCGGTGTCGACGCTCGACGCGAACGGCGACGGACGATCGAGCGGCGACCTCGGGCGCTTCGACACCTTCGACTTCGTCGCGGGCTGCGAGGGCCGCGCGTACTACGAGGACCTCGATCGCGACGGCTTCGGCGGCGAGCGCACGCGGCTCTTCTGCGAGGGCGATCCGGGCGAGGGCTACGTCGCGGAGGGCGGCGACTGCAACGACCTCGCGGCCGACGTACACCCCGGCGCGGACGAGCCGTGCAACCAACGCGACGACGACTGCAACGGCGTGGTCGACGACGACGCCCGTCGACGTGCTGCATTACCCGGACGCCGATCGCGACGGCTACTACTCGCTGCGCGAGCGCGAGAGCGGTGAGGAGTTCTTCGGCTGCAGCGAGATCGGCGGACCGTGGGCCGCGCGGCCCGGCGATTGCGCGCCGAACGATCCGAACGTGCATCCGGACGCCACCGAGGTCTGCAACCTCGTCGACGACGACTGCGACGGCGACACCGACGAGCGCACGCGCCCGCAGTGCGGCACCGGCTGGTGCCGACGCAACGCCGACAGTTGCGATCCCGACGACTGCCGACCGGGGCCGCCGAACGAAGAGACGTGCAACGTCTTCGACGACGACTGCGACGGGCTCATCGACGAAGAGCTGCGCTGCGAAGCCGGCGCGGACGCGGGGTCGGGGGTGATCCGACGCGACGCGGGAATCGGCACCGGCGGCGGAGGCTCGGGCGGGTGCTCCGCGGGAGGCGCGAGCGGCTCGTTCGGACTCGCGCTGCTCGCGCTGATCGCTGCGCGCGGCCGTCGCATCGAGTGAGCGTCGTGTCCCTTCGCTCCTTGGCGTGCGCGCACGTCTTCGCGGCGGAAGGCGTCACCGCGCGTCGTCGTTGGCGCGAAGCGCGTCGTCGCTACGGAATACGTCCTCATTCCGGCATCGGACGCTCGTACTTCTTGAGCAGGAACACCGCAGTCGCGAGCCCGACGCCTCCACCGAGAAGCCACGCGTTCGCGAGCGAGTGCGGGTCGAACGTCTGGATCCAGAGCCCACCACCGCAACCCCCGATCGGGATCATGCAGACCCCGATCTTCAACAGCAGGTTGTGTCGCTGCGTCGAACGAACCTGGTGGGCGATCGCGTCGAGCTCCGCGTCGGTCTTGGCGCGTTCGTGATCGATCGCGTTCGCGCGGTAGGCGGCGCTCGGGTCTTCCATGTCGATGGAGGATACCTCGAAGCGCGCGCGGACCTTCCTCGCCACCTCACGGACGCGACGTCACGGCGGCGACATCACGGATGCGACGTCACGGCGTGCACCGCAGCTTCTCACTCCGCGTCGAGCATCGAGAGACGGTCGTAGTCCCCGACCCGCGGTTCTTCCTCCGGGACGGGGGCTTCGAGCTCGTAGAGGTGACCCATGCGCGCGCGCTTGGCCTCGAGGTAGCCGCGGTTGAGCGCGTGCGGCGGAACCAGATGCGGCACGCGACGCACGACGTCGATGCCTTCCGCGCGCAGCTCGTCGACCTTCGACGGGTTGTTCGTCATCAGGGTCACCGAGCGCACGCCGAGGTCGCGCAACATCGCGGCCGCCATGTGGTAGCGGCGCAGGTCGTCGCCGAGCCCGAGCGCACGGTTCGCGTCGACGGTGTCGTAGCCCTGCTGCTGGAGCGCGTACGCCTTGATCTTGTCGCCGAGTCCGATGCCGCGACCCTCTTGGCGCAGGTAGAGCACCACGCCGCGGCCGGTCTCCGCGAGGCGACGCAGCGCGAGGTCGAGCTGCTCGCGGCAATCGCACTTGAGCGAGTGGAGCACCTCGCCGGTGAGGCATTCGCTGTGGACGCGGCAGAGCACGGCTTCACCGCCCTCCACCGAGCCCTTCACGATCGCGAGGTGCTCGACCGGGACACCTTCCTCTCGGTAGGCGACGACTTGGAACGAGCCGTACTCCGTGGGCAGGAGGCACTCGGAGTAACGCGTGACTTGGGGGGCTTCGGTCATGAGGTCGTGTCTTCCAGTGAAGAGCGGGTCTTCGGATGCGGAGACTGTCTTCCAGTGAAGACCGGCCGCGAATCGGCTCGGTTCGGGAGAGAGCTTGGTGCCAGCGGCGTCCCCGTCAAGGTCTTGTCCAGGTTTTGGGTTCGTTGTCTAACCCTGGCTTGGACACACCTTCGGACGACGGGGGGTCTGGTCCGGTTCGGTACGGAGGGAAGGAGCATGCGACCAATGGCCGCCCACGTCCATTAGAGCCGCGACCGGGTCGGCCGTTACGGTCGGTGCTCGAGCACGGCCGCTCGCCGACACGAGCGCGTTGGACCTCGCGAGCCCGCGCGATGCCCGCGGGTCGCTCGCGGGCCCGCTCGGCTCCGTGCGATGCGGCGGAGGGCAACCGTCGGCGCCCCGGTTGCGTTCGCGCGACGAGCGCCTACCGCTTCGCGCATGTCGGAAGAGCACGACCCGATCGACGCCACGCGACGGAGCTGGAACCTCGCGACGAAGAAACACAACGCCCACAAGGGCGATCAAGCGCGCGCGTTCGCGGAGGGCTTCGACCCGCTCTTCCCGGAGGAGCTCGCGTTGCTCGGCGAACTGCGGGGCAAACGCGTCGTGCACCTCCAGTGCAACGCGGGGCAGGACACCCTCGGGCTCGCGCGACGCGGCGCGGACGTGCTCGGTGTCGATCTGAGCGACGAGGCGATCCGCTTCGCGCGCGAGCTCTCGGAGCTGACCGGGATCGCGGCGCGCTTCGAGGAGTCGGAGCTGCTCGCGTGGCTCGCGCGCACCGAAGAGCGCTTCGACGTCGCGTTCAGCTCGTACGGCGCGGTCGGTTGGATCGCGGATCTCGACGCGTGGGCGCGAGGCGTCGCGCGCGTGCTCGTGCCGGGCGGGCGCTTCGTCTACGTCGAGTTCCATCCGCTCGTGTGGAGCGTCGACGGCGAAGGCGCGCTGCGGGGCGACGACTACTTCGAGACGAAGCCGTTCGTGGAGCCCGTCGGCGACTACGTGGCGGAGAGCGGCGCGGGGCTCGGAGCGAGCGACGTCGCGTCGGGTGAGACGTCGATCGTGGGCGCGAACGACGTGCCCGCGACGAGCCATCAGCACGGGCTCGGGCAGATCGTGACGGCGCTCGCACAGGCGGGGCTGCGCATCGAGCGGCTGGAGGAGTACGCGTGGTCGAACGGCTGTCGCGTGCGACCGGGGCTCGAGCTGCGCGAAGGCCGGCGCTGGCATCCCCCCGCGACGTGGGCGCGCACGCCGTGGATGTTCGGGATCGTCGCCTCGCGTTGACCACGTGGTCGACCGCGTGCGCGACCCGAAGCCGAGTCGTGCGTGCGATCGAGCGCGCACTTCGCGCGAAGAGCACGAAGCGCACAAACTCTTGCAACGCGAGCGCGAGGGCCACGCACGGAGCCATCGAGAAAGGTCGAACATGCGTCCGCTCCATGCGCTCCTTCCGTCTTCCGCTGCGCCGTTCACGCGTCGGCACGCTGCACCCTCGGCCCCGCACGTCGGGCGCTCTCGCTCCCTCACGAGCTCACGCAGGACGTCCGTGCGCGTGAGCTCGCACGTCGTGTCGCTCTTCGCGGCGCTCGCGCTGATCGTCGCGTCCTCGGCTTCGCACGCTCACGCGCAAGCGCGCGAGACGCTGTTGCTCGCGTCCGACGCGCCCGAAGCGGACGCCCTCGCCACCGCGCTCGCGGTCGAGCTCGCGTCGGCGGGCTGGCGAGTGCTGCGGGGCCCGGCGCCGCGCGGCGAGACGTTGCTCGAACGTGCGGGCGACGCGCAGCGGAACGCGCGCGTGCTCGGGGCGCGCTCGGCGCTTTTCGTGGAGAGCGCGACCGGCGGAGGCGCGGCGGTGCACGTGGTCGAAGCGGACGGTGACGCGACGCGGAGCGCGCCGCTCCCGAGCGCGCTCGCGACCCTCGACGCGCGCACCTTCGCCGCCGTCGCGTCGAGCTTGGTCGAGGAGCTGGAGAGTCCGCCGCAGCGGCTGCGCGTGCGCGTGCAGGTCGCGATCGACGCGGAGGACGGATCGAGCTTCGTGGTCGACGACGCGCGCGTGGAGGTGCGCACGAACGACGGAAGCGTGACGAGCGCGTCGAGCGCGTCGAGCGCGTCTCCGAACGCGTCGAACGATTCTGCGGAGAGCGCGATCGTCGAGGTGCCTGAGGCACCGGTGATCGTCGAGGTTCCCGAAGCGACGCCGTCGACGGAAGAGGCACCGACGGAAGCGCCGAGCGTCGACCCCGAAGTGCAGCCGCTCGGGGTGGTGCCTGCGGAAGAGGAGGTCGTGCCGTCCTTCCCTTTCGCGATCGACTTCGCGCCCTTCGTCGGCATGGGCTCGTTCGCGCGCGGGCGCGGGCACCGCTCGTTCTCGCTCGGCCTCCTCGGCACCTACGCGCACTCGCTCGAAGGCTTCGGCGCCGCGGGCGGACTCCACGTGCTGCGTGGCGATCAAGAAGGCGTCGTCGTGAGCGGCCTCGTGAGCTGGACGGGCGGTGACGTCGACGGAGCGCAGCTCGCGGGGCAGATCGCGGTCACGCGTGGCGATCTCGAGGGCGCGCAGATCTCCGGCAGCTTGAACGTGCTCGGCGGCGCGCTCGAAGGTGCGCAGATCGCAGGTGGTTTGAACCTCGCGTTCGGGGACGTGCACGGGCTCCAGCTCGCGCCCGCGAACTACGCGAACGCGAACCTCCAGGGGGCGCAGGTCGGCGT
>JALOQC010000511.1 GCA_025453555.1 Myxococcota bacterium
GGCGAGGGGGGCGTCGCGGGCCGACGCGAGCGAGCTCGTGCGTGGGGACCGCGAGCTCGTGCATGGGGACGCATCGACGAGCGCCGCGCTCGCGGACACGGAGCCTCCGGTGTCTTCGAGCGCGGCGTCGTCGAGCGTGGTGTCGTCGAGCGTGGTGTCTCGAAGCGAAGCCGACGTGGACACCGAGCTTCCGATCACGCCGTTCGAGGGCGAGTCGCTCGCGAGCACGAGCGAAGGAGAAGCGCTCTTGGACATGGCGCTGCTCGGACGCGAGCCCTCCGCGTCGTCGCGCTCGTCGGTGCCGTTCGCATCGTCCGAGCTCCCGTCGGCGCTCTCCGCGCTCGCCGCCCTCTTTCCGCCGCCGCCTACCGTCCCGGACGCGTCTGCGAAGGTCCGGCCGGCCTCGCCACGCGTGCCGTGGCTGGAGCCGCCGCCGCCGACCCCGGGGACGGAGACGGGTGGGCGTTGGCTGCGATCGATGGGGGTCGGTCCGCGATCCTCGCCGCCCCCGCCGCCCCCGCCTCCACCCGAGGCGATCTCGGACGTCGAGGCGTCGTCGACCGTGCGCGACGGCGTCGTGGGTGCGGGCGAACCCGGTGGAAACGGCAGCGGTCACGGCGCGCGGGAGTCGGGCTTCTTACGCGCTCGCGTTCGTTCGTCCGAACGAGGGGCGGAGAAGCTCCGCAAGACGCGTCGGCTGCCGGAGGTGGATCTGACCCACGTTCGTGCGCTCACCGACGGCACGGGGATCCTCCAACACGCGGCGTGGTGCATCCCGCGTCGCGACGACGGCTATTGCCTCGACGACAACGCGCGCGCGCTCTTGTTGTGCATGCGCCTCGGCGATCTCTCCACGTGGGAGCTCGACGTCACGGGGTTGTCCGCGCGCTACCTCGCCTTCCTCCACCACGCGTTCGACGCGAAGCGCGGACGCTTCCGCAACTTCCTCCGCTACGACCGGCGCTGGATGGAAGCGGTGGGCTCCGAGGACTCGCACGGCCGCGCGGTGTGGGCGCTCGGCGCGGCGATGGCGAACGGGAGCAGCGACGGGAGCCGTGCGTTCTCCGCCGATCTCTTCAGCCGCGCGTTGCCCGCGACGAGGGCGTTCACGAGCCCCCGCGCATGGGCGTACGTGATCCTCGGGATCGAGGAGCAGGCCGACGCGCACGAGGGGATGGGCGAGACGCAGCGGGTCCAGGTCGAGTTGGCGGAGCGGCTCCTGCGCGCGTTCCACCGCAGCCATTCGCCCGATTGGCCCTGGTTCGAAGACCGCCTCTCGTACGCGAACGCGAGGTTGCCGCAGGCGATGCTCCTCGCGGGTCGAAACCTCGAGAACGACGTGATGATCGAGGTCGGGCTGAGCGCGCTCGGGTGGCTCTGCACGACGCAGGAGGCGATGAGCGGCCGTTTCTCTCCCGTCGGATCCAACGGCTTCCACGTGCGGGGCGACGTGCGCGCCGAGTACGACCAACAGCCGATCGAGGCGAGTAGCATGATCTCGGCGTGTCTGACCGCTCATCGCCTCACGGGTGACGAGCATTGGCGCGAACGTGCGAACCGCGCGTTCGACTGGTTTCTCGGTGTGAACCACCTCGGTCAATGGCTCTACGATCCGGTGACCGGTGGGTGTCGAGACGGAATTCACGAGGATCGTGTGAATCAGAATCAAGGCGCCGAATCGACGCTCTCGTTTCTCCTCGCGGTGATGGACATGCGCGCGATGGAGGCTCGGGACGTGGTGATGAGACCGACGAGTGAGCTGGTGTCCTCGGTGATCGCGAGCTCCTCATGAACGACGCCTGGCCCCCGGAGCTCTTTCGGCGCTACGCCGCGAACCCGATCCTCACGCCGCAGGCTTGGCCCTACCGCTGTCAGAGCGTCTTCAACGCGGGGGCGACGATCCTCGCCGACGGAACCACGCTCTTGCTCTGTCGCGTCGAAGGTCGGACCGGGCACTCGCATCTGTGCGTCGCGCGCTCCGAGAACGGTCTCGAGGGGTGGGTCGTCGACCGGCACCCCACGCTGATGCCCGACGTCGTCGGGTACCCAGAAGAGCTCGACGGCATCGAGGATCCGCGGATCACCTACCTGGAAGACCAGCAGCGATACGCGATCACGTACACGTCGGTCTCGCGCGATGGTCCGGGCGTGTCGCTGGCGTTGACCTCGGACTTTCGAACCTTCGAGCGATGCGGGCTCATCCTTCGACCGCACGACAAGAACGCCGCGCTCCTCCCGCGCAAGATCGGCGGAGAGTATGCGATCGTGCATCGCCCTTCGAACGACTCCGGCGTCAACATGTGGATCTCCTATTCACCGGATCTCCACAGTTGGGGGAACTCGCAGCGGATGTTGCGGGCGAGGAAGGGGACCTGGTGGGACTCGCAGCGGATCGGGCTCGCGGCGCCGCCGATCGAGACGGAGCGTGGGTGGCTCGTGCTCTACCACGGCGCGCGGGGGACCGCGGCGGGCTCGATCTACCGGGTGGGCTTGGCGCTCTTCGACGCGAAGCACCCCGAGATCTGCCTGCGTCGCGGCGACGAGTGGGTGCTCGGACCCGAAGCGCCCCACGAGCGGGTCGGTGACGTCGGCCACGTGGTCTTCCCGTGCGGCGCGGTGGTGCTGCCCGATCGCGACACGCTGCGCGTGTACTACGGCGCGGCCGACACGTGCATCGCGGTCGCGGACGCGAGCATCTCCGAGATGCTCGACTGGCTCGACGAGTCGGCCGATCGAACACCGACGCCGTCGTCGCGGCCCCCGCCGCGCCCGACGTGATGGAGCCGAGGACATCTCGGCCCAGCGGTTCGGTCGCTCGTGTCGTAACGAAAGCGCGGAGTAGTCGTGCGGTCCACATGACCGATCCCGTCCGTGACGGTGCGCCGCTACTACGGCGAGATGCTCCGCTCGAGCGCGGACCTTCGAACGAAGGCCTGCTGCGCGACTGACGCGCTGCGGCTCACGAACGTGCGCGAAGACGTGACGAGCCGCTTCTACGGTGGTGGGTTCTCGATCCCGCACGCGCTGGACGGCGCGACGGTGTTCGACCTCGGCTCCGGCACCGACGAACTCGACGTGCGCGAGGGGGCCGGACCTCGAACCACGTGCTCCCGTGACCTCGAGTCGGTCGTCGTGGTGGCCTGCTCCGAGAACGTCGATTCCGCGCGTGGAGGGCGTGCGTTTCGGTATCGTCTCGGCCGATGTCGGACGCTCCCGCCACCCCACGTCCAGGATCCTTCGCGCCAAAAACGCTCGCGCCGTTCTTCGCGCTCACGGCGCTCTTCCACGCCGCGTGTGTGGCGACGCGGTTCGACGAGGTCGCCCAGAGACTCCCGGCGGGCATCGCGGGTGGCCTACTGATCGCGACATTCGCCCTGATCTTCATCGAGGGCTACTTCGAGAGCCGCATCGACTACGGCGAGCAGCTCGCGTCGTTGCCGCTGTGGATGCGCATCGACTCCCGCCCGGTGAAGGCGTCGTTCACGTTCGCCTTCACGTACTTGGCGATCGTGCTGCTGCAGACGTGGGACGTCGAGATCGGCCCGGTCGATCCGACGCCGCCGCCCGAGTGGCCGGTCGGCCAACGGGCCCAGTGGTTCGGCATCATGACGCTGGCGATGTTCTTTCCGAACTTCCTCGCGGCGACGAGCTTCTTCATTCCTGGTTTACGTCTGCTGGGTACGCTCTTTCACAAGCTGCCCGCCCCCGCCGCGATCGGCATCCTCGGTGCGCTCGGCACGGGCGTCGGATACGGCGTCGGCGTACTGCTCGGCGATGCGTCGGCGAGCTCGGGCGTTATGGCGGTGCAAGACACCTGGAGCTCCATCACCGAGAACCCTGCGGTCGCCCTCGGACTCGCCCTCGGCGGAGTCATCGTGCCGATGATCGTCGGTGCGATGATCGGCAAGAAGGACGATTGAACGGTCGAGTCCTTCGGTGAAGTGGCGGGTCTCGAGTGCGCGCTCAAGTGGAGCGCGCGAGCGCGAGGGCGAACCACGGCTCGAAGGGCACGCCTTCGCGCCACGCCGGATCGCCCGAAGCGGGTCCCTCTTCGTCCCAGCGCGCCAGCGTGAGGCCAGCGTCGGCCAACATCGATTCGGCGGCTTCGCGCGTGTACTTGGTGCTGATCTCGGTGTGGATGCGTTCGCCCGCTTCGAACTGGAGCTCGAGCTCGAGCGCGGCGATGCGAACGCGCTGGTCGCGCGTCGACTCGAGGTGCATCTCGATCCGCGACTTCTCCGCGTCGAAGAACGCGACGTGGCGGAATGTGCTCGGGTCGACGTCGGCGCCGAGCTCGCGCCGCATCACCGCGAGCACGTTGCGGTTGAACTCCGCCGTCACGCCGGAAGCGTCGTCGTAGGCGGCCTCGAGGGTGGCGACGTCTTTGACGAGGTCGAGCCCGAGCAGGAGGTGCTCGTCGTCGCGGAGCGCATCGCGCACGCGGCGGAGGAACGCGATCGCGTCGTCGCGCTCGAAGTTGCCGATCGAGCTGCCGAGG
>JALOQC010000004.1 GCA_025453555.1 Myxococcota bacterium
GAAGGCGGACGGCTCGCGCGATCCGCGTGGCCACGCGCTCATCCCCGGCACCGGCTACCTCGAGCTCGCGGCCGAAGCGCTCGCGGAGGTCGGCGAGAAAGGGCCGTTCGAGATCCGCGATCTGCTCTTCTTGCGGCCGCTGACGGTGGCGGACGACGAGCGCCGCGAGGTGCGCGTGAAGATGCGGCGCAACGACGCGGGCTACGCGTTCGAAGTGCGCAGCGCGTGTGTCGTCGAAGGTCGACCCGCGTGGCAGCTCCACGCGCAAGCGCAGCTCGTGCTCGGAACCGCGAGCGGCCCAGGCATGCTGGACTTGCCGTCGATCGAGCAGCGTTGTGCGCGCGTCTCGCGCGACGCCGCCGGCATTCGCTCGCCGCAGGAAGAGCACCTCTCCTTCGGCGCGCGCTGGCGCGTGCTGCGCGAGCAACGCTACGGCGACGGCGAAGCGCTCGGCGCGCTCTCGCTCTCGGAGGGTTTCGCGACCGGGTCGGCGGGGTCAGCCGCCGACGTCTCCGATCTCGCGCAGGGCTGGCTCCTGCACCCGGCGGTGATGGATCTCGCGACCGGCTTCGCGATGGAGCTCATCGAGGGCTACCGCCCGACCACGGTGTGGGTGCCGATCTCGTACGAGAGCGTGAAGGTCCACGGGCCGCTCCCGCGCGAGATCCGCTCGTTCGTGCGCAACGCGCAGCCGAACAAGGCGAGCTCGGAGTTCGCGGTCTTCGACGTGACGATCACGGACCCGCAGGGGCGCGTGCTCGTGGACGTGCGGAAGTTCTCCATCCGCAAGCTGCCCGAGGGTCAGCGCTTCGCGCTCCCGAAGGCGCCCACGCGCGCGGAGGTCGACTTCGAGCCGACGAGCGGCGCGCACGAAGAGCGTCAGCTCTCGCCCGCCGAGCAGCGACTTCGTCGCAACCTCGAGCGCGGCATCGTGCCCGCGGAAGGTGGCGAGGCGCTCATCCGCGTGCTCGCGCAGGCGCCGACGCGCGTGATCGTCTCGAGCCTCGAGCTGCCCGCGCTGATCCGGGAGGCGGGTGAGAGCGCGGCGAGCGAGGCGGCGACCGGCGGTGCGAAGTTCGCGCGACCGGAGCTCGAGAGCGAGTACGTCGGTCCGCGCGACGACGTCGAGCGCACCCTCGTCGGCTTCTGGGAAGAGCTGCTCGGGGTGGAGAACGTCGGCGTCGCGGACAGCTTCTTCGATCTCGGCGGCCACTCGCTCATCGCGGTGCGCCTCTTCGCGATGGTGAAGAAGAGCTTCCAGGTCGAGTTCCCGATCAGCGTGCTCTTCGAGGCGCCGACCATCGAAGCGTGCGCGGCGCTCGTGAAGGACGCGATCGGCTGGACCGGCGACGGCGCTGCCTCGAGTGGCACCGCAGAGAAGAAGCCGAGCGCGCCCAAGCGTCGCTACACGCACCTCGTGCCGATGCATCCGGGCGAAGGCGGCTCGAAGGCGCCCTTCTTCTTGGTCGCCGGCATGTTCGGCAACGTGCTCAACCTGCGGCACCTCGCGCACCTGCTCGGCACGGAGCGCCCGTTCTACGGGCTGCAGGCGCGTGGGCTCTACGGCGGCGACGCGCCGCACGAGACCTTCGAGGAGGCCGCGCGCGACTACATCGCGGAGATGCGCACCGTGCAGGCGCACGGGCCGTACTTCCTCGGTGGGTTCTCGGGTGGTGGTTACATCGCGCTCGAGATCGCCAAGCAGCTCCGCGAGGCGGGCGAGACGATCGGGCTGCTGGTGATGCTCGACACGCCCGGCAACCTGATCCCGGAGCCACTCACCTGGCGCGACCGCATGGTGGTCCAGAAGCAACGCCTCGAGAGGAGGGGCGCGCAGTACGTGGTCGAGTGGGCCCAGGCCCGCATCGACTGGGAGGTCGGCAAGCTGCGTCGACGCTTCGAGGCGCCCGAGGAGCTCGGCCAAGAGGTGCTCCACGATCAAGCGATCGAAGCCGCGTTCCGACGCTCGCTCGCGCGTTACTCGATTCCCCGCTGGGATCGCATCGTGTTGTTCCGACCGCCACTTCCGAAGGTCTACGACCTCGGCGACGGGCGTTTCCTCAACAAGGATCGCGAGCTGGTCTACGAGGACAACGCGTGGGGTCGGCAGTGCGATCGCGTCGAGGTGATCGAGGTGCCGGGCGACCACGACTCGATGGTGCTCGAGCCGAACGTACGCGTGATGGTCGCGAAGCTGCGAGGGTTTCTCGAGGCGGCGGAGGCGGCGTGCGCACGGAGCGTGTCGACCGTGGCCGAGGTCGCGCAGGCGGAGGAGTGAGCGTGAAGCTGGCCAGCATCGTCTTGAACTGGCGGACGCCGGACATGACCCTCGACGCGGTGCGCGCCGCGGTGAAGGCCATGAAGCCCCTCGAAGGTGGGTGGCACCTCTACGTGGTCGACAACGACTCGCAGGACGGCAGCGAAGCCAAGCTCCGCGCGGCGATCGCGGGCGAGCAGGCGCGCGGCACCTGGGGCTACGACCACGTCGAGGTGATCCAGAGCGGGCGCAACGGCGGCTTCGGCGCGGGTAACAACGTCGGCATCCGCGCAGCGCTCGCGCGGGCCGACCGACCCGAGTACGTCTACATCCTCAACTCGGACGCATTTCCGGCGCCGGACGCGGTCGCCAAGCTCGTCGCGGCGCTCGACGCACGGCCCGAGCTCGGCATCGCGGGCAGCTACATCCACGGCGTCGACGGTGAGCCGCACGTGACGGCGTTTCGGTTTCCGACGATTCAGTCGGAGATCGAGAACGGGCTCGGGCTCGGGCTGGTCACGCGCCTGCTCGAGCGCTGGGTGGTGCCGATCGGCATCCCCGACGGCACCGTCGAGGTCGATTGGCTCGCGGGCGCGAGCATGATGATGCGCGTCTCGATGCTCGACGAGATCGGCGTCTTCGACGAGACGTTCTTCCTCTACTTCGAGGAGACCGATCTCTGTCGCCGCGCGGCGAACGCGGGCTGGAAGACGCTCTACGTGCGCGACAGCCACTGCGCGCACGTAGGCTCCGCGTCGACGGGCATGAAGAAGTGGACGCGCATCCCAGGCTACTGGCTCGACTCGCGACGCCACTACTTCACGAAGAACCACGGCGAGAGATACTTCTTCGCCGTGACTGCGTTGCGACTTCTCGGTGAGGCCACCTACGAAGCGCGCAGGATCGTTCAACCGAAGAAGTCGGCCAAGATGCCCAAAGGCTTCATCGCCGATCTGGCGCGTCATACACTTGGAAGAGACCGGTAACTCGCACCATGCTGACCGACGTCGGAGTCGTCGCGATTGGCCGCAACGAAGGAGAGCGGCTGGTCGCGTGTTTGAGGTCGCTCGCCGGCCGTGTCGGTGCGGTCGTGTACGTCGACTCCGCCTCGACCGATGGGAGCGTCGAGCGCGCGCGGGAGCTCGGAGCGGAGGTCGTCGAGCTCGACATGAGTCGCCCCTTCACCGCTGCGCGCGCCCGCAACGCGGGGTACGAGCGGCTCCGAGCGCTCCAGCCAAACGTTCGATTCGTTCAGTTCGTCGATGGCGACTGTGTCGTGGTCGGCGGGTGGCTGGAGACGGCTCGAGCACGCCTGTTCGAGCGCACCGAGCTCGCCGTCGTCTGCGGGAGGCGGCGAGAGCGCCACCCCACGGACACCCTTTGGAACCGCATCATCGACATCGAGTGGGACACCCCGGTGGGGGACGCGCTGGCGTGTGGTGGAGACGCGATGATGCGTGTCGAGGCCTTCGACGCCGTCGGAGGCTTCGATCCGAGCGTGATCGCGGGCGAAGAGCCCGAGCTCTGCGTTCGTCTGCGACGCGCGGGGTGGAAGATCGAGCGCCTGGACGCAGAGATGACGCTCCACGACGCCGCGATGACCCGCGCGCGTCAGTGGTGGATGCGCGCGGTGCGGGCGGGGCACGCCTATGCGGAAGGAGCGGCCATGCATGGGGCCCTTCCCGAGCAACATTGGGTGAAGGAGGCTCGCCGCATCTGGCTCTGGGCAGGTGCGCTTCCCGCCGTCGCGATTCTCGGGGCGCCGCCCACCTTCGGGCTGAGCCTCGGCTTGTTCTTGGCCTATCCGGTCCAAGCGGCCCGCATCTACGGGCGGGTTCGTTCGCGGGGAATCCCGCCCGTCGATGCCGCGGCATACGCAGCGGCGGTGACCGTCGGGCGCTTCGCGGAGCTACAGGGGGCGCTCAGGTACCGTCGAAACCAGCGACGCGGACGACGGAGCGCCATCATCGAGTACAAGTAGCGCTGCGTGGATTGTCGGGGTCGTCCACGCGCGGTTCGCCGATCAGCCGCCGACGCGTGGGAGGTCCGGCCCGCGGGGCGACGTGCAACGCAGCGCTTCGATCAGGGTGTCCGCGCCGGCGCCCGCTTGGAAGGCATCCACCACCCGCGCGCGCCCCGCAGTTCCGAATCGCTCGCACGCCTCCCGATCGTCTGCGAGGATCGCGATGGTCCGCGCGAGCAGGTCGGGGTTCGCCGGCGGAATCAAGATCCCGTCGATCCCATCACGGATCAGCTCCGCGACGCCTCCGGTCGCCGTGCCGATCGTGGGCACCTCGCAGCTCATCGCCTCCATCAACGCGACGCCGAGGGCCTCGTCGAGGCTCGCGAGCACGAACAGATGGGCGTGAGAGAGCCGATCTCGAACGCAGTCTGCGTCGACGGCGCCCAACAACCGCACGTGCGGCTCGATCCCGAGCTCGACGATGCGGGCCTCCACCAGGCGTCGATACCCCGTCCCCCCCTCGTCGTCCTCGCCCGCGATCTCGAGGCTGACCGCTCGCCCTTCGTCGATCAGCCGCCGAACCGCAGCCAGTAGATCCAGGTGCCCCTTCACGGGGTTCAGCCGGCCGCAGGAGAACAGCCGAAGGGTCTCCCCCGGCTTCGGCGCGACATAGGGCACGGTGCGCCGAAGTTGCTCGGTGTCGACCCCCATTCCGCGCACGAAGACGTGGGTCGGCAGGTCGTGGCCGAGCTCGACACGCACCTCCTCGAGCAGCTTCTTCGTGATGACGGTGACGAACCGGGCGTGCTTCCACTTGAAGCGCTGGCCGGGACCGTAGTCTTTCAACGGCCCATGTAGCGTGAGGCTGTAGCTCAGCCCGAACATCCGATGCGCGAGTGCAGCAATCAACGCGGCGCGACCGCACGAGTGGACGTGGACATGTTCGATTTCTCGCTGGCGGCACGTGAACGCGAGCTGCGTGGCCGCCGCGGTCGAAAGCGCGACGTCTCGGGCGTGAGCCCTGCTTTCTCCTTGCACGGCTTCGCGAAGCTCGCGCAGAGGAAAGCGTGCACCGAGTCGCGCGACGTCGAGGACCTCCGGCCGCATCAGATAGTGTGTCCGTGCGATGGCCTGCTCGCTCCATCGATGCGTCACGAGCTTTCGCGGAGGCGGGCGAGTGCTGAAGAGCGCGACCTCGACGCCACGCCGTTCGAGCTCCAAGATCTCCCGCCAGAAGAAGATGTGGGTTTGACCAGGGAACTGCGGGATCAGGTAGCCCAGCTTCGTCGCCATAAACTCCGAAGACGATCGCCGTGGAGAGAGACACGACCGCAAGGCCGCGGTCGTTGCGAGAGGCGCGCGCCATCGCCTCATCGCCCAGGTCATACCACGAAGAGGTCCTCGCGCCGCCACTCGGACGACGTTCGCTCACGAGGGCGAGTCTCGGATCGACGCGCGATGTCGGCTCGGCGCCCCGGGCTCGGCGGAGTCACGGCGAAGCGCCGCGCGAGGGCTCTCCACGCGACGGCGATGCGGAGTCGACTCACGCGAGCGACGACGCGATTCGGTCGGCGATTCGAAGCGCGTTCGCTGCGATGGTCAACGACGGGTTGATACCGCCAGCCGACGGGAAATACGACGAGTCAGCGATGAAGAGGTTCTCGAGCTCGTGGCACCTGCCATCACGATCCACGACCGACGTGGTCGGGTCCTCACCCGCGCGACACGTCCCGCAGACATGTCCGAAGTTGAGGTTGTTCTCTCCGCTCAAGGTCAGCGCGGTCAGGTGCTTGGAGACCGCCTTCTGCAGCTCATCACGGAAGAGCTGATTTCGCTCTCTCAGCTCCGCCGGATACGTGTACTCGAAGCGCATGCCGTTCGGAGACGATGCGTCGAGCACCACTCGATTCTCGTGGTACGGGAGATCCTCCACGATGGAGGCCATCACCACCGATTGACCGAAGATTGCGGCGCCGACCGTCGACGCGACCTTCCGCCCGAGTCGTCCCATCTGAAGGTACCACTTGGGGTCCTTCTGCGCGCGTTGCTTGAGGTACTCGGAGATGACGCCTGCGCTGACGGGGACACCCATCGACTGAAGGTTGCCGAGCTTCCTGCCGTTTCGCAGATAGAAATCGTTGAGCGAGATCGCCTTCTGAGGGCCCTCCGCTGGCAGGGTTTTCGACGGACGAATCGCGAGCTGATCGCTCGTGTGCATCATCAGGTTGCGGCCAACTCGACCCGAACGGTTGGCGAGCCCATCCGGCCAGATCGAAGACTGCGAACGCAGGAGCAGCGTCGGAGTCATCAGCGCCCCTGCGGCGAGCACGATCACCTTGCCGGTGACCGAGATCTCACGACCCTGGACTCGACACACGACGCGTTCTGCGCGGCTCGCGGTCGCTTCGATGCGAAGGACCTCGCAACTCGGGAGGATCCGCGCGCCGTGGGAGGTGACCGCGGGAACGACGCAGACGCGGCCCGAATCGGCCTTGCAACTCTTCGGGCAGAGCGCGCCACCACAGCCGACGCAGCCCGGCACGAACCGGCTGCCGACGTGAGCACGGTAAGGGTTCAGATCGCTGGCGCGAAGCGCATCGAACACGAAGGCGTCCCGTTCACTCATCGGCGGCGGTGGCCGCACGGGGGCTTCGGGATCCGGCTGCAGCGGGTCGTCGGTGCCACAGACGTCGTAGAGCGTCTCCGCCCGGCGGTAGTACGGGAGAAGCTCGTCGTACGAGATCGGCCAATGCTCGGGCAGCGTGGAGTCCGTGGCCGTCGGATGGTGTCGGCGAGGCTCGAAATCGGCTGGGCGCATGCGCTCGAGCTGCGCGGCGTAGACGCTCGACGAGCCCCCGGTTCCCGCGCCGAATGGACCGAAGAACTCGACGGGTCCGAACGAGCTGCGTCCCTTGATGGGATGGGGCCAATACCCTCGTCGCATTCGTCCGTCGGGGTCTTCGGGAGTCGAGTCGAGGCTGCCCGTTCCGCGGTCGTGGTCGCCGAAGAGGTAGAGTCCCCGCTCGAGGAAGAGCACGCGGAAGCCTCGCTGCGCGAGGGCGAAGCCGAGTGTTCCGCCTCCCATTCCTGCGCCCACGACGACCACGTCCCACGCTTCGTCGTCGGGTCGCTCGGGAACGATGGGAAGGCTCATGGAGTGCGACGCTAGCAGGTCACGGATCGGCTCGCACGCGGGGGAAAGCCCGTCGATGGATCGGCTCCACGCTCTCGCTCGGTCGGGTGGTTTCGCGGGACCCTGCGGCTGCACGCCCCCCACGATTCCGCTTCAACTCGCGGCCCCCGTGGTGGTAGTGCACGAGCGTGCTCCAGGACAAAGTCGTCATCATCACGGGCGCCGGCTCCGGCGTGGGTCGCGGCTTGGCCGCTGGGTTTTGTCGCGACGGCGCGCACGTGATCGGGTTCGGTCGGACACGAACGGACCTCGACGAGACCGCCGAGCGGCACGGCCGCGGGCGCATGCGGGCCGTCGTCGGCGACGTCGCGAGCGCCGATGACGTCGAGCGCCTCTTCGCCGAGGTCGAGGCGGAGCACGGCGGCGTGGACGTGCTCGTGAACAACGCGGCCGTCTACCCGCGCGTCTCCTTCCTCGAGTCTTCGATGGAAGACTTCGAGCGCGATCTGAAGATCAACGTGATGGGCGTCGCGCGCACGTGCCGACGGGCGCTCCCGGGGATGCTCGCGCGCGGCCACGGCCGGGTGATCAACGTCGGGTCTTTCGCCTTCAAGGCGCCGATCCCGCGAAGCGCGCTGTACTCGGCGTCGAAGGGCGCCGTGGACGCGTTGACTCGCGCGATCGCGGCCGACGTCTCCCACCCGGATGTTCTCGTGAACCAGCTCATGCCCGGCATCTACCGAACGCGCATGACGCCGGATCAGGGTGACGATCCGATGAACGCCTACCCGCACGCGCGCGCGCTCGCGCTGCTTCCGCGCGGAGGTGCACACGGCGCGACGTTCCTTCTCGGTGACCGTTTCGACGATCAACCGCGAGGCGTACGTGATCGCATCGCCAACAAGGTCCGACACATCCTCGGACGCTGACACCGTCTCCCGGGCCCCGCCCGGTCGCTGCTCGGCGAGTCTTCTTCCGTCGGCGAACGGGCCGTCGGCCAACGGGCCGTCGGCCAACGGGCCGTCGGCGAACGGGCCGTCGGCGAACGATCAGTCGGCGAACGCCACCTCGAACACCGGCGCGAGCTCACGCGAAGTCGTGGTCGTGACGTGGTTGTTGTCGAAGTAGAGCGGCCTGCCGTCGCGCACGGCGAAGCAGCTCGACGCATCGCAGAAGTGCTCGTGCGTGTCCAGCACGGTCACCGACGGCTCGTTCGCGAAGCGCACCATCACGCGGTCGAAGCTCGCTTGTCGGGCCGAGACTCGTGCCACGTCGATGCGAGAACGTGTCGCGACCTCTTCGTCGGCCGCCGCTCCTCGCAACATGCGCGCGGTCGCGAGCGCGGAGGCTTCGTACTCTTCCACCTCCGGGACCTGCCGCAGCACGAACACGCGCTTCCCCATCCCGACCAGCGTGCGCAGCGTGGTCTCGAGCCCGGCTTCGAAGGTCTCCGATGCGGAGCCGCCACGCGAGCCGGCGGCGGGCCAGATCTCGACCGTGTTGTGGGCGTCAGCGCCGATGCCCCGACCGTTCGCGTAATACGACCAGCGCGACACCAGCACGACGCGATCGATCGAGGGCACCGCCTCGAGCACGCGCACGACTCGTTGGTTCACGTCGGCGCAGCGCGCGTCGTCGACGGCGTCCGCCACGCTCTCGTCTTTGGCGAAGCCGACCAGCGGTGGGCAGCCCGCGAGGTTCGAATAGAGCCCCGCGCGGTGGTGCTCGCTCGCGGCGGCATCCGCCCCGTGCACGAGGATTCCCGCGTGGGAGTCGCCCCAGAGAAAGTACGTCGGCTCCTCCGATTCCGTCGAGCCGATGAGACAGAAACCCTCTGCGACGCCGGCCGGGCCGGGCCACTCGCGGCATCCTTCGGGCTCGGGGACGAAGTCCTCCATGGCCGCCGCGAGTCGCAGGGTCGGCTCGTCGAAGCGTCCCGGAAGGCCACGCAGCACGTGGAGCGCGCCCCCGATGCCGAACCACGCGACGCTCGCGACGGCGGCACCGACGAACATGCTCCGTGCAGTGAAGCGCTCCGCGTTGCGGAACGGAGCTTCGACGAAGCGCCACGACGCAGCTCCCGCGACGAGCGACGCGACGACGAGCCCGAAGGCGTGCATCGGCTCGAGCTCACCATCGGGGACCAGATGGCGCGCGAAGACGATCAGCGGCCAATGCCAGAGGTAGAGCGAGTACGAGATCTTGCCGACGAAGACGAGGGGGGTCGTCCCGAGGAGCCGCCCCGCGAGACCGCCCTCCGTCGCCCCTGCGTGGATGACGAGCGCAGAGCCGAGGACCGGCAGAGCCGCCGCGAGGCCGGGGAACGGCGTCGCCGCGGAGTACACGACGACGGAGACCAGGATCATCGCGAGCCCGAGCAGGCCCGAGAGGTGCGCGAACGTCGTGCTTCGGAACGAAGGGATCACCCCGACGGCGAGCACCGAACCAACCAGCATCTCCCAGGCTCGGAACGGCAGCAGATAGAACACCGCGGACTGGTGGGAGGGTAGGAAGAGGATGCTGATGCCGAATGAGACGACCAGAGATACCAGCAGTGCTGGCGTGATCGCACGACGGGCGAACCGGTGTAGAGCGAGGAGGAAAGGCGGAAAGAAGAGATAGAACTGCTCCTCGACGGCGAGCGACCACGTGTGCAAGAGTGGTTTGAGCTCGGCGGGGCCGTCGAAATACCCTGCCTCCTGGTAGAACAAGACATTCGACGCGAAGACGGTTACGGCGACCAGGCTCTGACCGAAGTCCTTCAGTGCGGTCGGCAGCAGCAGTCGATAGGCCCCCAAGACGGTGAAGGCGACGACCACCACCAGGGCAGGCCACAACCGACGAATCCGACGTTCGTAGAATCGCACGAACGAGAAGCGCCCACGTCCCATCTCTTGGTGGAGGATCGACGTGATGAGGAACCCGGAGATCACGAAGAAGACGTCGACACCGACGTATCCCCCCGCAGTCCCCGGGATGCCGACGTGGAAGAACAGCACGGGCAGCACCGCCACCGCGCGCAGGCCGTCCACGTCCGGCCGGTATTTGAGAGTCGACATTCGCTCCGCTCGCCCACCGCGCGACACGCGCGCGCCGACGATACCTGCGAGCCGTGCCGACGCAATGCCTCGCGACAGACCGCGGCCGCTGGCTTCCGTGGCTTCGACGGATCATCGTCGCCCCATGGTCTCCTCGCGATCTCGGGGGCTCGGGACTCGAACGCGGCTCTTCGGCGGAGCGGCGGCGCTCGTCGTGGGTCTCGCGTGTTGTGTCCAGTGTGCTGGCGAGCCGTCCGTCACCGCACCCACCACCCTACCCGTCACGGCCCCGGGCTCGCCGACCGCGCCGACGAGCACACGACCGCTCCCGATGGCGGGGCTGGGGACGAACCTCACCGGCCTGACCGACTGGTCGACCGAGGAGCCGTTCGTCGACGCGTTCAAGATGGCGCGAAAGATGATCGCAGGGACGGCCGAGGTGTGGGCGCTGGACCGTGAGCTCGTCGTGGACGAGCGCGGTTGGGTGCGTCGACTCCGCCCGAGCGAAATCGGGCGAACCCTCGTGTTCACGGACACCGGCACCTTCCGCCCCGGCCGATACGTCGTGACCTCCCGTGGACGCGGCACGGTTCGCTTCGGGGGCGCGGCGCGTGAGCTCACCGAGCTGTCTCGGCCGGGCCGTGCGGTGCTGGAGGTGCGCGCTCCCGCCCCCGGCGACACGGGGATCGCGATCGATCTGCTCGAGACCGATCCGAACGACCCTTGGCGCGACGTGCACATCCATCCGCCCGGTGGCGCCTGCGCGGAAGATCGCGCGCGGTACTGCGACGAGGCTCGGCCGTGTGATGGTGGAGCGTGCCTGTCGTTCGAGGAGCACGCGGAGGAGCTCGTCTTTCACCCCGACTTCCTCGCCAGGCTCCGTCCGTACGGGATGCTTCGGTTCATGGACCTGATGGAGACCAACGCATCGCGGATCCGGCGTTGGGAAGAGCGCCCTCGCCTCGAAGATGCGACGTGGACCGTTCGGGGGGTTCCGCTCGAGATCCTGATTCGGCTGGCAAATCAGACCCGCTCGCAGCCGTGGTTCTGCATCCCGCACGAAGCGGACGACGAATACGTGCGCTCGTTCGCCGAGCAGGTCGCGCGAGAGATGGATCCGTCGATCCCGGTTTGGATCGAGTACTCGAACGAGATCTGGAACGCGCTCTTCGCCCAACACCGTTATGCGGCGGAGCGTGGCGAGGCGCTCGGGCTGGGTCAGGGCTTCGAAGCAGCGCTGCGCTTTCAGGCGCGGCGGAGCACCGAAATCTTCCAGATCGTGTCGGACGTCCTCGGACGCGATCGACTCGTGCGCGTGATCGGAGCTCAAGCGAGCAACCCCTGGGTGGCGGAGACGCTGCTCTCGGAAGGATCCGCCGCCGGGTACGACGCCCTCGCGATCGCGCCGTACTTCGGGGTGATTCCGAACGCGGAGACTCGCGAGCGTTTCGCGGCGATGACCGTCGACGAGCTCTTTCGACACACACGAACCGAGCTGCTGCCGGAGGTCCGTGCGTGGACGCGAGCCCACGCCGAGCTGGCGCGCCGGCATCGCGTTCGCCTCGTGGCGTACGAAGCCGGCCAACACTTCGTGGGCGTCGGAGGCGCGGAGGACGACGCTCGGCTCAACACGCTCTTCGACGCCGTGAACCACGACGCGCGGATGAGGGATGTCTATTTGGAATACCTCGAGGCGTGGCGCGCGGACGGCGGGGGCTGGATCAACCACTTCGTCAACGTCAGCCAGTGGTCGAAGTGGGGCCGATGGGGAGCACTCGAGCACGTGCGTCAGCCGCGAGAACAGAGCCCCAAGTTCGACGCCCTGGTCACGTTCTCGGAGCGATATCCCGATGGCTGGTGATCGCCGCGCGACAGCTCGTCAACCCGCTTCGGGGACCGATCGACGACGCACGATTCGAGCCGGGATCCCGACGACGGTCGCCCCCGTCGGGACGTCGTCGAGAACCACCGCGTTGGCTCCGATCTGGACGTGATCGCCCACACGGACGCCTCCGAGCACGCGTGCCCCGGCGCCGACGTCCACGTGACCGCCGAGCTGCGGAAGCCCTGGCCGGGACCCGACGCCGAGGGTGACCTGCTGCATCAACTGGCAGTTGGGCCCGAGCTCGACCTCCGGGTGGATCACCACGCCGCTCGGGTGGGGTAGGCGCAGGCCTCCTCCGATGCGGACGGTGAGCGGGATGTCCGCGCCACTGACCACGCTCCAATACCGATGCGCCGCAACCCACGGGAGGAGGAGCTTTCGAGGCACTCCTGCCGCCACGAGGCGCTGGTACGTCCGAATCGCTCGGAGGAGCTGTTTGCCGGGCGACCATTCGAGCCGCCCGAGCTCCTCGCGGGACCAATCCGGCACCGTCGCGGAAACCAGCCACGCGAAATCGTCCATCCAGTCGTCCCTTCGCCGTCCGGAGAGCCAGGATCGGCGCATCTTGGCAGACTCGCACGGAGCCTCAAGACGCCGGACGCCCGGGCCGCCTCGTGAGAGCGGGCCTCGTGAGAGCGGCCTCCTGAGAGCGGCCTCCCGAGAGCGGGCCTCCCGAGCGCGGGCCTCCCGAGAGCGGGCCTCCCGAGAGCGGGGCCTCCCGAGAGCTCGTCCGCGAAGCGGTGCTCATGAGGCGGCCGTCCGAGTCAGTCCCGTGAGCGTGCCCCACAAGCAGCCGGCCAAGAAGTACGGATAGACCGAGAAGAGCCCGTTCGGGATCAGGTCGATCGTCACCACGACGACGATCAGCGCGAGGCCCGCGACCATGAGTCGATCGGCGGCAGGAATGGCTCGCAGTCTCCGGAAGGCGGAGTACGCGGGACCGAGGAGGGTCCAGAACGCCGCGAGCGTGCTGACCGCGCCTTGAACCCCGAGGATGATGATCCAGTAGCCATCAGTTACCGAGATGTCTTTGCCCGACATCGCGTCATACACGCGATTACGTCCGTAGTATCCCCAACCGAACCACGCGCGTTCGCGCGCTTTCTCCAGCAACAGATCCTCGTTGATGAAGCGAAACAAGATCGAAGCCGCGCGATCTTCGTCGATCTTCTGTCGAACGAAATCGTAGAGGTCCATCGTCGGGAAGATGTCCGTGGCGCGGAGCACCGGATAGAGCATCACCAGCGTCGCCGCCACGACCGCGCCGAGCAGCAGTGGTCGCGGCTTGGACTTCCACAGCGGAAGCGCCGTCATCAGCGCGAAAGCCAGGACGCCCGTGCTCTTCGCCATCACGAGCATGACGGTGAGGACCGGGGCGACGTGAGTCGACTTGAAGCGACCGATCATCGCCTTCTCGCGCGCGAGCAGCACGGCGGAGGCCCACGCGACGTACATGAAGAGCGCCGCTGCAAGCCCGTGCTCCATGAAGACCATCGGTCGGTATCCTCCCCAGCGGATGGTTCCGAGGAAGTCGACGTGGGCCATGTAGCCGTACACCATTCGGTGAAGTTGCGGACTGAATCGCACTTCGTAGAGCATGAGTGGCGTGTAGAGAATCCCACACCATGCCAGGAACTTCAGCAGGTCTCGGAGATCTCTTCCGTTCGAGAAGAGCGCACGCCCGACGAAGAATGGGACCCAGATCAAGAAGAGATTGGAAAGCCCGAGCGCCCAACCGTCCTTGATGCTCATCGCCTGACAGTACGTGCGTTCGTAGACGCCGAACTGGAGGTCGTCCATGTTCGTGAGCGCCGTGAACGGCCCCGCAAAGACGGGAATGAGCACGATGAGATCGAAACCACGAAACGGGCGGGCACGTCGGATGATCTCGGGGTCAGTCAGCCAAAGTGCAGCGAGCACGCACAGGAATGGGAGCGATTGTTTGGAGAATGGAGGAAGGGTTGGGATCTTGAAGTAAGCGTGCTCGGGCAAGAAGAGCACCGAACCGAAGATCACCCAGAGCGCTGCGACGGCAGGACGACGTTCGCGGAACGCGTACCAGGTGAACGGGATCAAGAGCAGCAGCGCGAGATGCGCGATCAGCGTGGCATCGCTCACGCGACGGCTCCCGAGCGACTCTCCTCCCCCTGCTTCGACCCCGTCTCGCAGGAGGGCGTCTCACAAGAGGACGGCGCCCATCGAGCTCCGGCGGGAAACGAGGAGCGGACGGGATTCATGCTCCGACCCCCGCGCGCGCGGCGCGAAACCGTCGCAACGCGGGTTTCGCGACGGGGAGGAACACTACCGTCACGGCCGCGAACACGGCGAGGGCCTGGAGGAAGACGATGTCGGTGACCCGACCCGCACCGTGTCCGGCGAACCACCCCACCGCCGCACCGACGATCAGCATCCCCGTCGCGCGGAGGTCCTGGCCGAGCGGCGACAAGTTCCGGCGATGGGCGATCGTGGTGGAGAGCGCGTAGCGGAGGACCTCCGTCATCGCGTAGCCGCCGATCGCTCCCGGGAACTCGAAGAGGTGGAAGCCGATGGGGATGAGCACCGCCATGCCGATCAGCTTCGCGAGGTTGCCTGCCGCCATCCACTGCGATTGGCCGAGCGCCATCAAGGAAGGAGCGATGGTCGCGTCCACGACCATGAACCACGCGCCGACGCTGAGCATCTGCACCATCCAGCCCGCATCGGCGTACCGGTCGTCGTAGAGGAGATCGATGGCGATGGCGCCCCCCGCGATCATCCCGGAGAGAACCCACGCTGCGGCCAGCAGGAGAGGACCCCGGACGCGGAGGAAGTCCTCCGAGCTCAACGCTCCCTTGCTCTGCACGATACGGCTGTAGGCCGGCAGCAGGACCGTTCCGGTCAAGTGCCAAAGCGCGGCGGAGGGCATCGACGCAAGCACCACCGCGATGGAGTACGTGGCGAGAACTTCGAGCGACGCGAGCTTTCCGAAGACCAGGCGGTCCGTTTGAGAGACGCAGAAGCTGACGACGGTGCTGAAGAAGATCCAGCGCCCGAATCGAATCATGCTCACGAGCGAAGCTCTATGAACTCGGATTCGGTTGCGGTGCCCCTCCAGCATCACGTGGGTGAGGAGCGTTCGGAGCGCGTCGTTGATCAACCCAGAGATGATCAACGCCCACACGGACCGGAGGACGTAGGCCAGCACTAGCATCAGGGTCGCGCTCGTGACCTGCGTGATGATGTCGAGCACGGCGATCTTGCCGAGGCGAAGGTCGCGCTGATACGTCCAAAACTTGGTGGACTGAAGCCCCGCGAGCACGGCGGTGAGGCCGGCGACCGGCAGCAAATGCAGTAATCGGGGCTCGTCGTAGAACGACGCGAACGGATAGGCGGCAACACAGCACAGCAACCACAGCGAGACGCCACGGAAGAGTTGCACGGTAAATGCCGTGTCGAGGAACTCCGGTTGGTCGCCTTTCTCGTTCTGGACGATGCTCGGACCAATACCGACATCACTGAAGAGATGGAGCCCGACGATCAAGACCTGGATCAGCGCCATCAATCCGAACACCTCTTGAAACAAGAGGCGCGTGAGGATGAGGTTCGTGGCAAGACGAAGGATCTGTGCGATCGCGTACTGCCCGATGGAGATCAGCGAGCCGCGACGAACTCGTGCTCCGAGACGCGAGGCCTCGTCAGGCTGCGGATCGCCCTCCAGAGCCTCGGTGCTTTCGGTGTCGGACGGAAGCGCGTCGGTCAACGGGGGGATGATACCGACATCGCCGCGAGAGGCGAGACGAATCTCCAGCGCTCGAGCTCAAGTGGCGAACGCGCGCCAGAACCCGTCGATCGGCCCTACGCGATCGGGAGCCGAGGCATAGGCCTCTGGGACGCCGAGCACCAGAAACCCGATGCCATCCGAACGACCGAGCTTCGTGACCATCGCGCGCAGCTCCAGTGCGGACGTCTCGTCCGCCATGACGAGCACACACACACGGTCGGCGAGACGCGCGGCGCGACGCAAGGCGGGTCCGTGGTCGCCGCCTTCCCACGCCTCGGCTTGGAGGGGGGGCGGCGCTTCCGGGAAGACCTCGTGCGCCCGCGTACCTTGGTCCAGGACGAGGGCGTGCGCGGCCCGGGTGTCCGGTGGCAGTGACGGGTACCCGCCCGGCGGGGCCTCGTCGAAAGGGGAGCCTCCGACGACCGTGGTGTCGACCCAATCCCGCCCCAGGCGCTGGCAGAACGTCCTCGCGAGCTCCGACCGCTCCGGAGTGACCGAAACGACCAGCATCGTCCCCTGCGCCTTGAGGATCTGGTCGTCGAGGTCGGCGATGAGCTCGTCGAGCGCTTCCGTTTGTCGCGGCCAGGTGCTCGCCCCCACGACGGGTCCATTCCCCCACCACGCGGCTTCCTTCGGCGTCACGATCCTCAGCGACCGAAGCTCCATCACCAGCAACACCACGATCAGGAGCACCAGGGCTCCGATCGGAACGCCAGCGGCCACCAGTCGCTTCTTCTTCGAGGGATCCGGAAGCTCCGGGGGCGCGGCACGACTGATGATCGTGAATCCATGACTCGGATTCCGCGACGCATCGATCAGGCGTCCATGTTGCGCGCGAAGCTCCTCCAGGAAGCCTTCGTTTCGTCGGACATCCCCGAGCAAGCGGCTCGCGTCCCCTTCGATCGTGGTGAAGCGTGCGAGTCGCTCCTGCGCTTCACTCGCCAGTCGCGTCAGGCTCGCTTGTTGTTGGCGAGCGGCGCTCAGCTCGGCTTCGGCCGCCGAGAGCGACCCCATGATCGATTCGTAGAGCGTGCTCGTTTGGGAGGTCGCCGTTCGGGGACGCCCGTCACTCGCCGTCTGGGAGACGTGCTGTTGCAGTCGGTTGATCTGCTCCTGCAACGCGAGGATCTGCGGGTGGTCTGGGGCCAAGCTCCCCTGTCGGGCAGCTAGCTGTGCACGCAGCTCGGCGAGCTGAAGCTCCTCCCGGCTCGTAGACGTCACCACTGAGCCGCTCGTGCGAGGCGTGCTCCGAAGGTCGCGTCTGAGCTGCTCGATCCGAGCCTCCAGAGCGGAGATGTTGGAGGTCGCTTGGTCGCGATCCGCGCGAAGCTGCGCGGCTTCTTCGATCGCGGCCTCTTGCTCGGTCGTCAGGTTGGTGATGCCTTGGGCGTTTCGGAACTCGTCGTACGCCGCACGCGCGCGCGTCAGCTGCTGTTCGACGTCCGTGATGCGGGCTTCGACCGCAGTCGCCGCGTCCTCCAACCGTCGACTCTCTGCCGCCAGCTGACGCTCGAGCAGCACGTCGACGACCGTGTTCGCGAACCGAGCCGACTCGGAGCCGTCCTCGGTCGAGGTCGTCACCCGAACGACCTGGTCGTTGTCGAAGGCGACTTGGAAGAGCTGCTGGAGGACGGGACGCGGGATGGACAACCCCATCCGTCGCGCGATCTCCGAAAGCGGCTCATCCGTGAACAGGGATTGGACGGCGGCACCCAGCTGCTGTGTCGCGCCGGGAGGCGCCGGAGCGCCTTCGATTGGAGGGATTCCCTCGTAGCGCAGCAACGCCTGCGTCGTGTAGGTGTTCTTGATGGCGAGCTTCGCCACCGCAATTCCGACGGCCCCCGCGCCAACGAACACGCCGAGCAACAACCACTTACGCTGCAGAAGGACCCGAAGGATCCGGGCGGGATCCACGGGCGTGCCGGGCTTCTTGCGGCGTGCAGGCTCACCCGATTCGAGCTGAGGTTGGCCGGCGTCCACGGGTGCCGAGGTGATAACCCTACTGACCCGCGAAAGCAACGTTCGTGGGCCGCTCGCATCCCGTCATCTCCCGCGCTGGAGCGGAAGCTTCTCGCTCGGCCGGGTCAGCAGCCGACGAAGCTTCGTGGACGTCGATGCCACGAGCTGCCGACGCGACTGGTTTTCCCCGACAAACTCGAGGGTCACCCTCTGCAGCGGCAGCGCCGGCCGAGGACCGGGGACGGTGAACGTTGCTCGGGCCTGTCGACGCGTGAAGCCGCGTTCGAACCCGCGATTCGCTCGAGATGCCGTGCGAGGCCTCGAAGAGGCGGTGATGTTGCATGCCCGCGACCCGAATCCCATAAGACCTCTCGTATGAACCTCCGCCACCTCGTCGCTCGGGACGTCGCACTGCTCGCGGCGCTCGCATTGCTCGGTGCATGCGCTCCGGGTTGCACCCGCGGCGAGCTGACGCGCTCCGACCCGCATCCGACGGCAGAACCGTCGGATCCGAACGATCCATCGGAACGGAACGATCCCGCGGACCCGGACCCTCGCGCGCCGTCGGACCTCCCGTCGGACCCGAGCGATCCCACGACCCAGAGCCCTCCCACGGATCCGAGTGACTCCGCCGAGCTTGGCGCGTCGCTGACGCCGCGCGAAGACGTGCGGATGTACGTGTTCGGGCACAGCCTAGCGGCGTACTCCGAGCCCAACACGGCCGTCGGTGAAGCGATGTGCCTCGTGGCGCGAGCGGCGGGTCGGCCATGTTGTGGAGATGGACAGTGGCCCACCGGCTTCCATCCTTCCGCGCTCTCGAACTACACGTTCCCTCCGGCCAATCGACAGAGCCACAGTCCTCCGTGTTGGAACGGGAGCTTCGCCACGAGCCGTTTCAACGTCGTCACCATCACGGAGACCAATTTTTATTTCGACAACAACCCGCCGACGACGCCTTACCCGGCGGATGGGCTCCGTCTGATCGGGCAGATTCGCAGTATCTATCCGGACATTCCGGTCTACCTCTACGAGCACTGGCCGCCCCTTCGGCGATTCACGTTCGACGAGTGGAAGAGGCGTCACTATCGCGATTTCCACGACTGGTACACTGCACTTCAGGACGAAATGAATCGTCGCGATCCGCGCGCGAACGTGAAGTTCATTCCGGTGGGGTGGCTCTTCGCGCGGATGCTGCACGAAATCCCCGCGCTTCGAACGCTCAGACAATCCGACCTGTTCGTAGACACGGACCCACATGGGACTCCCACTACGTACTACATCGCCGGCTTGATCCACTACATGGCGATCTATCGCGAGCGAGCACCGACCGATCTGACGGCGCCTTCTCACGTTCACCCGACCGTTCGCGCGAACCTCGCCGCGATCACGGACTTCGTGTGGCGCGAGATTCAAACGCTCCGCGATTCGTCCGGACGTAGCCGCGTCTTCTGATCCACGCTCGACCGAGTTGACCGCGACGGGCGCGTAGACGCTCCGACGGAGGCGTCATGCCGTTGCGTTTCGAAAGACGCTCCGAAGGCGGCGTCACGCGTAGCGGCGGGCGACGGTCTTCCGACGTCAATACGCGTTCTTGCGTACTTTGCGACCAAACACGGTCAAGAAGATGATCTGGAGATCCCAGAACAGCGTCCAGTTACGGATGTACTCGAGGTCGTGCGCGATGCGCTGCTCCATCTTCTCGAGCGTATCCGTTTCGCCGCGCCAGCCGTTGACCTGAGCCCAGCCCGTGATGCCCGGCTTCACTTTGTGCCGGAGCATGTAGCCCTCGATCTGTTTGCGGTATTGTTCGTTGTGAGAGACCGCGTGAGGACGTGGGCCGACGATGCTCATCGTGCCGGTGATCACGTGGAAGAACTGCGGGAGCTCGTCCAGCGAGGTCCGGCGGAGGAAGGCTCCGAACGGCGTGATGCGCTGGTCGTTCTTCGTTGCCTGCTTCACCTCGCCCGTGTCCTCCATGACGGTCATGGAGCGAAACTTGAGGACGTGGATGACCTCGCCGTTGAGGCCGTAGCGACGCTGTCGGAAGAAGACGGGGCCCTTCGAGGTGACCTTCACGCCGATCGCGACGAAGAGCATCGGGATGGCGATGAGCAGCAGGATCATCGATCCCACGACGATGTCCTCGATGCGCTTGAGCCAGCCGCTGACGCCGTAGAACGGGGTCTCGTGGATGCTGACGATCGGAACGTTGCCGAGCTGGCCCCAGCGCGCGCTCAGCAGGTCGAACGCGTCGAAGTCGGCTGCCATGTAGACGCTCGCGGTGCTGTCGGCGAGTCGACGAACCAGATCGGTGACGCGCGCTTCGGCGCGTAGCGGGAGGGCGATGTAGACCATGTCCACTTTGCCGGTTCGCGCGAGCTCGACGAGGTCGTCGAGGTTTCCTTCGCGCTTGCCGAGCTCGGATGGGATCGGGTGACATCGTTCCTCGTACCGATCGTCGAAGAATCCCGTGACACGCATCCCCATCCAGAGGTTGCCCTCGATCACCCGCGCGACGCGCTCCCCGAGCTCGGTGAGCCCAGCCACCGCGACGGAGCGGGTGTTCCTGCCCCTCATCCGCGCCGTGCGCAGCACTTTTCGCACGGCGGCGCGGAAGAGCGCCACGAGCAGTGGCGCGAGCCCGATCCACGTGAGCGTGATGAGACGGGAGTAGTCCGTGGAGCGCTTGGTCAGGAAGCCGACCAGCAACAGGACGCCTGCCGTCACCAACCAAGCCCCGAAGACGCGTCCCGTTTCTCGGACCGAGGTCTCGCTGCGCTGGGGACGGTACAGACCGAAGCTCTGGGCAGCGAAGTGGAAGACCACTGCGCCGACGATGGACGCCTCCGTGTGGAGGTCGGACCACGTCTCCTCGGCGATCAGCACGGCGATCAGGTGCGCCAGACCGATGAGGATCGCGTCCGCGGTCCGTAGGCCCACGTTGAACAAAGGAGAATGCTCTTTGACCCACCCTGCCAAAGCAGTCGCCGCCTCTCGCGTCGTGTTTACGTGTCGCGCGATACGGGTGCAAGGATGCAGATTCACGGCACGTCGGTTGGAAGCACGACGGGCACGTGTTGGTGGCTTTCGGTGACGCGAGGTGATACACGCGCCGCATGAGGGTGGCTCTCGTCATCGGCCTGCTGACGTCGGGATGTGTGCGCCTGCCCGAGGCGCCGACGCTCCCGACCGATGATTCTCGATTCCGTGCGGCCGCGGTCGAAGCGCCCAGTGGAGTGCAAGACGATCCCCCGTCGCCGCTCACGGTCTTGCCCGGCGACGTGCTCATGGTGTCCGCCATCTCCAGCGAGACCGCCACCTACGACGGGCTGGTGGTCGACGAGCTGGGGCGCGTTCACCTGCCGCTCGCAGGCACGGTCGAGGTGGGGGGGCTTCCCCTCGCGGAAGCAGAGCGACGCATCGAGGTGGCCGTTCGGGAAGTCGATCGCGTCGCACGCGTCGCGCTTCGCATCTCGGATCCGGCCGGACACATGGCGACTGTTCTCGGAGCCGTCGGATCGCCAGGCCGAGTGTTGGTCGTGCCGGGTATGCGGGTCGCAGATCTCGTCGCAGCCGCGGGCGGTCCGGCAGACACCGTCGAGGCCGAGCCAGGAGCGGTCGTGGCGGACTTGGCATCCGCCCGTTTGGTTCGGGCGGGTCGCGCGGTGCCGATCTCGTTGGCGCGCGCGGTGGAAGGCGACCCGCTGCACAACGTTCGGGTTCGTCCAGGGGACCACCTGCACGTGCCTTCCGCGAGAGGAAACCTGGTCGTCGTGCTCGGCGAGGTCGGGGAACCCACCGTTCTGGCCCATCGTGAAGGGCTCCGTTTGACCGAGGTGCTCGCGCGATCGGGTGGGCTGAACGAGCGTGCGGACCGGACCGACGTCCACATCGTTCGAGGTCCGCTGCAGGAGCCGCTCGTCTACCGTGCCAGCTTGCGCGCGATCGCGAACGGAAACGCGCACGACGTGGTGCTCGCCGCAGGCGACATCGTGTACGTCACCGAAGAGTGGACGTCGCACCTCGGAGAGGTGTTGACACGCATCTCGAGCCTGTTGACGACGCCATCGACGATCGCGCTCACGGCCGCAATCTTCATGCAGCAATGATTCGTGTCGGACACGTCTCGTCGACCTGTGGCGAGACGGTCCCGTGCAGCGCGAGCGGCCGCGATAGAATCTTCCTCGACGCTCGGCCTCCCGAAGTATCCTCAACGCGCCGTGGTTCCGCTCGAGGACGAGGTCCGGGCCGTCAACGAGGCCTTCTATCGCGCATTCCGCGAGCGCGACGCCGCGGCCATGGAGCGCATCTGGGCGGAGGAAGCGCCGGTCGCGTGCATCCACCCGGGCCTCGCGCCGCAGCTCGGACGCGAGGAGGTGATGCGCAACTGGCGCGGACTGCTCGCGCATCCGCGCGCACCCACCCTGGTGTGCAGTCAGGTGCGCGTGCACGTGCTCGGCACCTCGGCCTACGTGACCTGCCTCGAGGGGACCGAGTCGCAGCCGCCTCGGCTGGTCGCGACGAACGTCTTCGTGTTGGAGCAGGGCCGCTGGCGGATGGTGCATCACCAAGCGGGCCCGCTCGCGGCGGGCGCGCCGACCCCGACCCCGACGCCCTCCGAGCCGAACGACGATCCGTATCGATTCAACTGACCGTGCTCCAACAGGGGGAGCACCGTGCGGTGGGCAGGTTCGCCGGCGCGGGCTGGCTGCTGCCGACGGCTCGCACGCGACTTGGCCTCGCTCGCCGCTCCGACTACGGTCCCGCCCGATGACCTACCGGGACCGGTCCGCATGACGATCCGCGACCTCGGCTACCGCCCTTACGAGGGGGTGCGGCTGCCCGCTTCGCACAACACCTGGGTGATGCTCCGCCACGCGCTCAGCCGTGCGTGGGGCTCGTGGATGGTGAAGCTCTCGGCCTTCCTCGGGTGGGTCCCGCCCGCCATCGCGATCGCCGGCGTCGCGATCCAGTGGTGGCTCACGCAGCAGGCCACCCAAGCGGGCGTACCGCTCGACGAGATCCCGCCCGTGGAAGGCGGCGACACCATCCACTCGCTCTACCTCTGGCAGCTCTGGCTCTTCGGGTTGATGATCACGCTCGGCGCCGGCGCCTCCGCGATCAGCGAAGACCTCGCTTTCAAAGCGTTTCCCTTCTACTTCGCCAAGCCCGTCACGCCGCCTCAATACTTGCTCGGCCGCGTGCTCGCGGTCGCGATCTGGCTCTTCTGCCTGCTCTTCATTCCGGGTTTCTTGCTCGTGATGATCCTGGTCGGCACCGCCCCCGCCGACGCGCGGCTCGAGAGCCTCGGTCTCATCCTGCCGGCCTTCCTCGACGCGGTGCTCATCTCGGGCGTCTGCGCGGCTGCTTCGGTCGGCGTCTCCGCGTTCTCCAGCAGCCGCGCGCTGACGATGAGCGCGTGGATCCTGATCTTCGTGGTGCCGTGGGTGCTCGGCACCATCGTGGACGAGGTCGGCGACTGGCCGTGGCTCAAGCTCGCGTCGCTCCCGGCGCTGCTCGGGGTGGTCGGCGACACGCTCTTCAAGGTCGCGCGCGAGGACGATCTGTCCTGGTACCACGCGCTGCCGGTGCTCGCCGCGATGACGTTCGGCGGGATTTCGCTCTCGATTCGGCGCCTGCGCGGCGCGGAGGTGGTGACGTGAGCCGTCCGAACGAGAGCGGCACCGAAGCGAATGTGCGCGCGGTGCGGCTGACCAAGTGGTACGGGCGCGTGACCGCGCTCCAAGACGTCTCGCTGCACCTCGGGCCCGGCATCTGGGGTCTGCTCGGGCCGAACGGCTCCGGGAAGACGACCTTCATGCGGCTCGTCGCGGGGCAGCTCAAGCCCGCGCTCGGCGAGGTGACGGTCTGCGGGCAGCGCCCCTTCGCGAACCCGGACGCGCTGCGACGCATCGGCCTGTGTCCGGAAGCGGACGCGATGTACGATGAGCTGACCGCGCTCGAGTTCGTCACCACGATGGCGGAGCTGAGCGGGTTCTCGAAGAAGGATGCGCGAGACAAGGCCGCGGTCGCGCTCGAACAATTCGGTCTGAAGGACTCCATGGACCGCAAGGTCGGCGGTTACAGTCGCGGCATGCGTCAACGCGCGAAGCTCGCACAGGCCGTCGTGCACGACCCGGACGTGCTGCTGCTGGACGAGCCGCTCACCGGCACCGATCCGAGCTCGCGCCACGTGATCCTCGACGCCATCAAGGCGCGCGCGGACGCGGGCGCGGTGGTGCTCTTCTCGACCCACGTGCTCCCGGAGATCGAGGCGACCACCGATCGCGTGCTGCTGATCGCGCGCGGGCAGCTCGTCGCGCAGGGGCGCGTGCACGAGATCCGCAGCTTGCTCGAAGAGCACCCGCACCACGTGCGCGTGTACACCTCGGAGCCGCGCAAGCTCGCGTCGCTCATCGTCGGCGTCGAAGGCATCGTGGGCATCCAGTTCGCGCCGCACGGGCTCGAGCTGATGACCTACGACCCCGACGCGACGTATCGCGTGGTGGCCGAGAAGATCGTGGAGGCGGACTTGCCGGTGGACTCGATCACGAGCCCGGACGCGTCGCTCGAAGCGCTCTTCCACTACCTCGTCGAGCGAAGCAGCCACGGCGCGGGCACGGGCGCGGACGGCGGTGTGGGTCGCGCGCGTTCGCTGATGATGGGACGTGGGGGCGCGCAGCAGGCGCAGGGTCCGCAAGGTGCGCCACCGTCCGCGCAGGGCGCGTATCAAGGACAGATCGCCGGACCGGGTGGAGCCACCGGCGCAGGCAGCGGAGGTCGCGCGTGAAGGGGTCGAAGGCGGAGGCGGTGCGCGTGGCGCCCAGCACGGCGGCGAGCACGGCACCCAGCGCGCCGGGCTTCGGGCAGGCGGTCGGCGTGATCTTTCGGATGCAGATCCGGCGGCTCGTGCGCGGACGAAAGCTGCGCCTCGGGGTGATCGCGACCTCGCTCGTGGTCTTCAGCGTGGTCGCGGCGCGCTACGCTAGCCAACGCTCGGAGATCGGCGCGGAGCGCGCGCAGGAGCTCGCGGAAGAGGCGATGAAGAACGGCCTCGGCTGGGGCTTCTTCAAGCTGCTCGCGTTCCTGTTGCCGTTCCTCTTCACGAGCGGCGCGATCGCGGAAGAGATCGAGAGCCGCACGTTCGCGTACGTGTCCTCCCGACCGGTGAGCCGCGCGGCGATCGCGCTCGGCAAGTGGGCGGCGGGAGCGGTGCTCTCGGTCGGCCTGCTCGCGGGGAGCGCGATCGTGCTGCACCTCGTCGCGCTCGCGACCGATCCGGCCGCGCTGGTCGAGAGCTTCCCGGCCACGCTGAAGGCGGTGTTGGCGCTCAGTCTGCTCGGGGTCTGTTACTCGGCGATCTGTCTCTTCTGGGGCGCCTTGGTCCCGGAGGCGGCGGGCGTGGTGTCCGGGCTCTACCTCGGCGTAGTCGAGTGGATCTTCGGCTTCGCGCCGGGCGCGATGCGCTGGGTGTCGATGAACTTCCTCGGCCGTCAGCTCGCGGGTCAGGAGCCGGGAGGGCTCTTGCCCGAAATGGCGCCCGTGGTCGACGCGTGGGTCGCGGGCGGGATCATCGGCGGGATGACGGTGCTCTTCTTGTTCTTCGGCGTGCTCGTGGTGTCGACGAGCGAGCTGCGGATGGGGAACGCCTGAGGCGGGCGCTCGCGCGGGGCGAGCGGCGACGTGAGCGTTGACGTGAGCGTTGACGTGGACGTGAACGGCGACGTGATCGGCGACGTGACTTCGTAGAATGAGGCTCGGGTAAGCGTCCAACTCACGACCACGCCATCACGACTACGACCACGACCATCACGACTACGATCACGACCACGACCACGACCACGACCACGTTCACGTTCACGACCACGTTCACCGTGGAACGTCTGATACGCTCCGCGCGTGCGTCCGGAAGCCCACGTGAGCGTCGCGCCGGCCGAGGTGCGGGACACCCCGCTCGCCAAGCACGCGGCGGAGCGCCTCGCGCCCGGGACCTACGCGCTCGCGAGCGCGAACGGGCGGCCGCGGCTGTGGAGCTACGCGAACCGCGCGGCGCTCAAGGGCTTCGCGCGCGGCGTGGAGACCGGGCGCGGGCTGGAGGGCACGACCCTCGTGGAGCACGCGTTCCTCCAAGCGCGCAACGCGCTCGTCGACGCGCTGAACGTGCTCGTGGAGCGTGTGATCCCGGACGTCTCGTTCCTCGCGGTGCACCTCGATCACCACGGGCTGCACGTGATGTCGGTCGGCGACTCGCGCGCCTACCTACACCGCGGCAACAAGACGCCGCAGCGGATGACCCCGCGTGAAGGCGACCCGCTCGGAATGCTCGACGGCGATCCGACCCACGTGACGATCGCGGCCGAGCCGGGTGATCTCGTGCTCGCGGGATCGGCCTCGGCGTTCTCGGCGTCCGCGGTCGGTCGCGTGGCCTCCGCGCTTCAGAACGATCCGAACGTGCCGCCCGCGGTGCTGGCGGCGCTGCTCACGGAGCCGGCGAGCAAGGCCGGCGTGGGTGCGGTGGCGCTGGCGCTGCGGATTCGGTGATCGCGGAGCGGTGGCGCTGGCGCTGCGAGCTCGGTGATCGCGGAGCAGTGGCGCTGGCGCTGCGGATTCGGTGATCACCGGACAGCGGGCACGTGCTTCGTGCTCCAAACGTCGCGGGCGACTCGGTATCCTCGCGCACGATGACGCAAGCGAGCGCGGGGCAACACTTTCCTTGTGGGGCGTGCGGTGCCCCGGCGATGGCGTACGACGCGGCGGTGGGCGCGATGCGCTGCCCGTTCTGCGGAAACGTGCAGGCGGTGGCCGCGCAAGGCGCGCCGGCGGCTCAGGCACCTGCACAGGGTTCGGCGCCCGCGCAGGGCCAGGCTCCCGCGAGTCACGCTCCGGGCGGAGCGGTGGAGCGTCGGCTCGACGAAGGCGTCGCGCGCGAACGCTCGGGTGCCGGCGGGGAAGGCTACGGCACCGCGACGCGCTCGATGAAGTGCCAGACCTGCGGGGCGACGGTCGCGTTCGCCGGGACCGCGATCGCGACCAAGTGCGACTTCTGCGGTTCGCAGCACGTGCTGGAGCAGACCGCGCAGCGCAACGTCATCCGACCGGAGAGCCTCGTGCCCTTCGCGATCGACAACGCCGCCGCGAAGGAGAAGTTCAAGACCTGGCTCGGGAGCGGCTTCTTCCGCCCGGGTGATCTGTCGCGCGCGGCGAGCCTCGGCGAGATCGCGGGCGTGTACGTGCCGTACTGGACGTTCGACTGCGTGGTCGACTCGCGATGGCGCGCGGAGGCGGGGCACCACTACTACGAGACCGTCACCGAGGTCGAGGTGGTGAACGGGCAGAAACAGCAAGTGAAGAAGCAGGTGCAGAAGACGCGTTGGGAGCCCGCGCAGGGCCAGCGGCGCGATCGTTACGACGACGTGCTCGTGGTCGCCTCGCGTGGTCTGCCGGAGCCGATCGCGAACCGGCTCGCGACCTTCGACACCCGCGCGCTCGTGCCCTACGACCCGCGCTATCTCGCTGGATTTCACGCGGAAGAGTACGCGGTAGGGCTCGAAGAGGGCTGGCAGAAGGCCGACCAGCGCGTGCGCAGCGAGCAAGACAACCGCTGCCGGCGCGACATCCCGGGCGACACGCACCGGAGCTACGAGTCGCAGCATCAGCTCTACGAACAAACGTACAAACACGTCCTCCTTCCGCTCTGGATCGCCGCGTATCGGTACCAGGACAAGACGTTTCGTTTCCTCGTGAACGGGCAGACCGGCGAGGTGCAGGGCGAGGCCCCGACGAGCTGGGTGAAGGTCGTGATGGTGATCGCGCTCGTGATCGCGATCATCGTCGGCATCGTGATGGCCGTGCGGGCGAGCAAGGGAGGGTGAGCCTTCGTTCGTGAGGCCGCGTGCGTGAGCCTTCGTTCGTGAGCCTGAACGTGCGAGGGAACCTCGGCGCGGGTCGAGCGTCGGATACTCTCGTGCCGATGCGCCCTTCCCTCGCGTTCGTGCTCTGCCTCGCGTGTACCCACGCCGGGCCGAGCCCCGTCGTGGTCCCACCCGAGCCGTCTCCGCCGACGCCCGTCGATCCGACGCCCGTCGAACCGACGTACGCGGAGCCGACGTCGCCGCCCGCGCCGGGCGGGCTCGTGTTCGGGCGCGCGCACCGACGCGGCGTGCATGCGGCGTCGTTCGATCCGACGGGGCGCGTGCTGATCACCGCGAGCGGCGACGGCGCGATCGCGGTGATCGACGTCGCGACGGGTCGACTGCGCGCGAGCCGCCGTGCGTTCGTGCGCACCGCGGAGCGTTGGGTGCACGCGACGTCGCCCCACGAGGTGCTCGTCGCGAGCACGGGCGGCTTCTTCGACGGAACGGGCGGCGTGTACCGCTGGGATCTGCACGCCGACACGTGGACGCCGCTCTACCGACCCGATGCCCCGCGCTTCGTGCTCGAGCGCTTCGACGCCGCGCGCGATGGAAGCGGGCACGTGCGCTTTCGCTACGACGAGGCGAGCTCGGAGCTCGAGCTCGTGCGCGAGGGCGAAGAGCCAGCGGTGCTCGCGGTGAACGCGAATGGGGTGATGGGTGTGTCGTACGACGAGGTGACGCCGTGCGGCGATCGCCCGCGCTGCAGCCGCGTGGTCTCCGTGGTGCAGAGCGAGCCGAGCGTGATCTCGCTCTTCGACGCGCGGACCGGGGCGAGGCTCGCGGAGGTGCCGGGCATGTTCGACGCGTTCGCAGGCATGGATCTCTGGATCACGGGGAGGACGCGGGAGCTCGTCGCGCGGAGCCGTGTCGACGGAAGCGTGCGCGCGAGCGCCGCGATCGACGCGCCGGTCCTCGGGCTGCGCGCGGCGGGCGAGCTGGTGCTGGTCGATCTCGAGGGCGAGCGGTGGCGTGCGCTCGAGGCCTCGACGCTGACGCCCCGAGGCGAGTGGCAGAACGTGCGCGCGATCGCGGCGTCGCCGGACGGTCGCTCGGTCTTCGTCGCGCGCGAAGGGGCGCTGGAACGTTGGATCGTGGGCGAGGCGCAGCCGCATCGCGTCTCGCGGCCTTCCGCGACGGACGACTCCGCGAGGGTGATCGACGACTACGTCCACGACCTCTTGGTGTCGCCGGACGGCGCGACGCTCGTGGTGCTCGGCGCGGACGTGCTCGTCTGGGACGTGGCGTCGTGGTCGGAGCGCGCGCGCATCGAGAGCGATGCCGGCGAGACGAGCGTGTGGGGCGTCGTGTGGAGCCCGGACGGCGACGAGCTGGTCACGCACGGGCGCGCGGGCGTGGAGCGTTGGGGCGTGAACGGCGCGGTGACGACGTCGTGCGGGAGCGCGCGACCTCCGATCGTGCGCCGCGGCGGAGGGCTGACCTTCGACGGAACCCTCTGCGAGCTCTCGCTCGGACCGTTGGGCGAGTACGCGCAGCCGCTCGCGCACGCGCGCGACGGAACGCGGGTGCTCGTGCAACGCGAAGCGGGTCTCGCGCTCTTCGAGAACGGCGCGCTGCGCGACGTGCCGGTGCCGGCGCCGAGCTGCGACGGTGGCTTCTGTCCCGAGCGGCTCTCCGCGGATCGGACGCTCTCGCGCGTGGCGGTGGCAAGCGAGCGCGGCGTGGTCGTGGTCGAGCTGTCGAGCGGTCGACGCACGACGATCGCCGCTCCACGCCGTGCGGGCACCCTGGGCTCGCTGAAGCTCGCACCGGATGGGAGCGCGCTCGCGGAGGTGCGGCGTGAGCCCGACGCGGTGCGCGTGGTCGACGTGGCCACGCGGCGCGAGCGCTTCGTGCTGCCGCTGCCGGACGCGCAGGCGCAGGTCGTGTTCTCGGCCGATGGCGCGAGGGTCGCGATCGGGTCGACGACCGCGGTGGAGGTGCGCGACGCGCGCGATGGCGCCTTGCTGACGAGCGCGCCGACCGTGCGTTCGTTTCGCGATCTGCGCTTCACGCCGGACGGGAAGCTGCTGGTCGTGCGAGGGCTGGAGGAGCTCGTGATCGTCGACGTGGAGGGCCGCGACGTGCGTCGACGCGTGGAGGAGCTCGCGCCCACCGCGGGGGTCTCCGAGGACGCGGATCGCCTCGCGCGCTGCGTGGAAGGGCGATTGATCGTCGAGCGACTCGTGGTCGCGCGGCAGGACGATCGCGGGCCGTGTCGGATGACCGACGAGCTCGTGTTCTCGCCGGACGGAACGCGCCTCGCGCAGCGGGAGGACGCGGTGGTGCGGGTGCATCGGCTCGACGGTCCCGTCGAGTCCGCGGGGTCGAGTCCCGCGCCCGAGATCGGCGACGTGCTCGTGCTCCGGACGTACCGCGCGGAGAATCGATCGTTCCCCGTCGCCGAGGACGCGAACGGCCGCTTCGAGGTGGACCCGAGCGCGCTACCTCACTTCGTCTACCGCGAAGCGGGCGGGATCGAACGCGGCGCGCTGCGGCCGGCGAGCGAAGGCCCGCGGGTGGAAGGGATGGTCGCGCGATTCTTCGGGCGGTGATTCAGCTCGCGCCGCGGAGGAAGAAGTAGACCACGACGCCCGTGACCGAGACGTAGAGCCAGATGGGCGCGAGGATCCGCGTGACCTTCTTGTGGGCGGCGAAGCGGCGCTTCCACGCGAAGTAGAAGGCGGAGAGCGCCATGGGGACGATCGGGATGGAGAGCACGACGTGGCTGAAGAGGATGCCGAGGTAGAGGCCTCGGTGATCGCCTTGGTAACGCGTGTCGCCGTGGACGTAGTGGTAGGCGAGGTAGCCGACGAGGAAGAAGGTCGAGGCGGCGAAGCTGCCGACCATGAGGCGCTTGTGGAGCGCGACCTTCTGTGCCCGGATGGCGAGCCATCCTGCCGTGAGCAGCACGGCGGCGGTGGCGTTCAGGCCCGCGTTCACGGCCGGCATGAAGCGGAGATCGAGACCGCCCGCGTCGCCTGCGTCGCGAAAGATCAGGAGCCACGCGAGGATCGCGAGCGCGGCGGCCGACACCACGGCGTTGAAGAGGAAGAAGCCGCGATCCTGGCGGATCTGCGCGTCGAGGGTGGGGCCCGAGGTGGTCACGACGGGCGGATATGGGACCATGCGCGGGCGTGCGCAAAGGGTTGGGGGCGCATCGCGGAATGCCGCGCTTGTCCGACCGGATGAATCGGGCTACCAGGGCAGCTTTCCCGAGCGTCGGGGCCGCGGGTGGCTTCGTCGCGTCCGGACGTCGAACCCATGCGCTACGACCTCGTCCTCCTCGACTTCGACGGCACGTTCACGGACGTCGAAAAAGAAGCCGGTCCCTTCTTCGAGGCCTACCTCTCGGACGTCCGCGAGATCCTCGGCCCGGGCTTCGAGTCCGACTGGGACGAAGCGACCGCGATCATGTCGGAGGATCCGGCGAACCACGGGTGGCTCCACGAGGGCCGCATCGTCGCGCCGGGCAACGCGGACCCGTACCTGCGCGCGACGGTGGTCATCAACATGGTGCTCGATCGGCGCGGGCTCTACCTCGACGGCAACGCGCGGACCGACCTCCTGCAGAAGCTCTACCACGCCAACTACCCGAAGGCGGACACGGTGTTCCGCTCGGACGCCAAGCGCGTCGTCGAGGCCCTGCTCGCGAGCGGCATCCCGACCTTCGTGGTGACGAACTCCGCGACCGACGACGTGCAGCGGAAGATCGACAAGCTCGCGCCCGCGGGTCGCGACCGGCTCACCGTGCACGGCAACGCGAAGAAGTTCTTCGTGGTGGATCCGCAGCCGAACGACGCGCGCTTCGAGGCGCTGCCGCCGACGATGCAGGTCGAGGGGCTCGAGCGTCCGATCTACGTGCGGCGCGGCTGCTACTACGAGGTGCTGCGCGGCATCTGGGAAAAGACCGGGCTCTCGCCGGAGCGCACGCTCGTGGCGGGCGACATCTTCGAGCTCGACCTCGCGCTCCCCGCGCACCTCGGCGCGCACGTGCAGCTCGTGCTCAAGGAGAAGACCGAAGCGTTCGAGCGGCGCGCGATCGCGCAGCTCGCAAACGCGGACGCGAGCGAGGACCTCGGCGGCATCTTGCGGCGCGTCGGGCTCGTCTGACTCGCCACGAGACGGCGCGCATGGGACGGTTCACGGTCGATTCGAGCGAGTGGCCTTTCGTTCGCGTCACGTACGTCGACTCGGTCGACGACGCCGCGTTCGAGCGATACGTGCAGGAACAGGCGGCGCTCCTGGAACGGAAGGAGCCCTACGTCGTCCTGTTCGACGCCCGGCGTTCCGGGATGCCGACCGCCAAGCAGCGCCAACGCATGGCGCGTTACATGCGTGACCACGAGACGCAGCTTCGTCGGTACTGCCGACGCGGCGCGTTCGTGATCGAGAGCCCGCTCATTCGTGGAGCGCTCACGGCGATCTTGTGGATCCAGCCGCTGCCCTTCCCGCACGAGGTGTTCGCGAGCGTCGAAGACGCCGAGCGATTCCTCCGCTGATCGCGACGGTGAACGTCTCTCGCCGGGTCGGGGCGTCTTCGGACGTATTCGTCGGGGTGTCTTCGTCGTCGATGCCGTGCGAGGCTCGCGACGCGATGACGCCGAGCGACATCCTCTGGATCGCCGTGCCCGCCCTCGAGGTCCTCTGGGTCTCGTGGGTCGTCGTGTACATCCTGCTCGAGCGTCGATCGCCGGGCGCGACGCTCGCGTGGATCCTCATCCTCGCGTTCCTGCCGATCTTCGGGCTCGTCTTCTACTTCTTCGTCGGCCCGCGCCGCTTCGAACGAAAGAAGCGGCGCTTCCTCGCTGCGCGCACCTCGGTTCGGCAGCGCACCGCGGAGGACATTCGGCGCGATCTGCACGACGCACGCGCCGCGTCGCTCGTCGCGCTCGGTGAGAACGTGACGGGCCTCGTCGGTCGCCCACGCGCGGCCGAGCTCGAGCTCTTCGTCGAAGGCGCCGCGGCCTACGCGTCGCTCGCGGAGGCGATCGAAGGCGCGAAGCACCACGTGCACCTCGAGTACTACATCTGGGATGCCGACCGAACCGGCGCGCGCTTCCGGGATCTGCTCGCGCGTCGCGCCCGCGAAGGGATCGAGGTTCGTGTGTTGCTCGACGCCTTCGGGACCTCGAAGACGGCGGACGCGTTCTGGGAGCCGCTGCGCGCCGCCGGCGGCCGCGTGGAGTCGTTCAACCCGTTGCGCATCACGCGCTTTCGTCCGCGGCTCGTGAACTTCCGGACTCACCGGAAGATCGCGGTGATCGACGGCAAGGTCGCGTTCACGGGTGGGATGAACGTCGCCGACTGCCACACCAGCGAGGTCGTCGGCGACGCCGCGTGGCGCGACACCCACGTCCGCGCGATCGGTCCGGTCGCGCGCGGCTTTCAAATGGTATTTCTGGGCGATTGGGAGTTCGCTTCGGGCGAAGCGGTGTCCGGACAATCGTACTTTCCGCCCGAGGCCGACCTGGGAGCTGCGATCTCGGCGCAGGTGTTCGCGAGCGGTCCGGACGAGACGTTCGACGCGATCCACAAGCTCTACGTGGGCGCGGTGTCATCAGCGCGCCGGCGCGTGATGCTCACGTCGCCGTACTTCGTGCCGGACGAGGCGTTGCGCGTGGCGCTCGAGACGGCCGCGCTCGGGGGCGCGAAGGTCTCGGTGTTGGTGCCGAAGGACGGAGACGTCCCGCTCGTCGCTGCGGCGGCGCGCTCGTACTACCCGGAGCTCGTCGCCTCCGGGGTGCGTGTGTACGAGTACGGGCCGCCGGTGCTGCACGCCAAGACGCTGGTGGTGGACGATCTCGTGGCGGTGGTGGGCACCGCGAACGCCGATCCGCGGAGCTTCCGCCTGAACTTCGAGGTCGCCCTCGCGGCGTGGGATCCCGGAACCTGCGACGCGCTCGCGGCCGCGTTCGAGGCCGACTTGGCGAGCTCCACCGAGATCACAGAGAAGGCGATCGCCGAGTGGTCGCTCGGGCGACGGATCGCGTCCGCGGGTGCGCGGCTGTTCTCGCCGATGCTCTGATCACCGCTCGTGCTCACCGTCCCTCACGCACGTCGGGCCTCACACGCGTCGAGTGGTGTGCCTCCCACGCGTCGAGTGTCGTGCCGTCATTGCTCGCGGTCGCGAGGCGCGCCGCGGGCGGGGGTCTCGAGCGCGGCGAGGTAGATCGGAAACAAGAAACGCTCTTCGGCGAAGCGCTCGTCGGTGACGCGCGCGATCGCTCGAAAGGTGTCGCGCACGCGGGCGAGCACGTCGATCTCGAAGGCGCCCGCGGGGACGCGTCCGTAGAGGCGGAGCTCCGCCGCCGCGCGCACGAGAGCGACCGTCGTCTCGTCGAGCTCGCTCTCCGTGCGCTCGGTGTACTCGTCGGCCGCGCGGAGCCCGGCCTCGACGTGGCGACGCGCGAGCACGAGCTCGCCGCGGCGGTAGGCGTTCTCCGCGAGCTGGTGCGAGATGCGCGCGAGCTCGAGCAGGTACGCGTCCCGCTCGTAGCGCTCGTGACGCGCCTCGTAGATCGCGTGGCGTTCCGACAGCGCCTCGTACGCCCCGCTCACGTCGCCGTCGCCACGCCGCGCGACCGCGAGCAGGCCCGTCACGATCGGTCGGTAGTCGTCGCGCTCGAAGTGCGACTCCGCGCGGCGATGCTGCATGCGCTCGCCCGAACGGAAGGGCGTCGGGTCGTCGAGCATGACGCGAACGCGCTCGAGCTCTTCGTGCGCGAGGTGGAGCTCGCCCGCCGCGACCGCCGAGGCCGCGAGCCCGAGTCGAGCCTTCATGCGCACCGCTGGGGCGAAGGTCTCGGCGCTCGTGAGCTCGACGAGCTCTCGGTACAGCTCCACCGCGCGCTCGTTCGCGCCCGCCGCGAGGTGGTAGAGGGCGGCGCGGTCGACCACGAGCGGTCGGAAGCGGGCGAGCTCGGCGTGATCCGACACGAGCGCGAGCGCGCGCTCGAGCTCGGTCTCGGCCGCTGCGTACGACGCCACGTGGAAGAGACTCCTCCCCTTCGCGAGACGAAACGAGAGCTCGGACAGCGGCTCGCGGAACGGAAGTCGCTCGCGCTCCTCGAAGTGCGCGAGCGCGATGCGGTGATTCCCGATCTCGGACTGGAGGAGCCCGACCTCGTCGAGCAAGCTCGCTCGCCGCCTCGGATCGTGCGGCGCGAGGTCGAGCGCGAGGTAGTAGCGCGCGTGCGCCGCGCGGCGCGAGTCGTGATCGCCCGTGCGATGGTACTGACGGTGCGCGAGGTAGGCGTAGAGGTGATGCACCTCGACCGCGCGCGGCATCGCCTCCGCGATCGGCCGAAGCAGCGCGCGCGCGCGCTCGACCTCGCGACCGTGCTCCTCCACGTCCGTCACCTCCTCCAGGTGACGCGCGACCAGGTAGGCCTCGACGAAGGACTCGACCGGGCTCCCCGCCGGGTAGCGCGCGCGGTAGTCGCGCCGCAGCTCGTCGAAACCGACGCCCTCGCGCAGACACGCCTCGAGGTACCCCACGTGGGCTTCGAGCGAGTCGGTGTCGTCGGCGATGCGGCGAAAGAGCGTGCGAGGCGAGCGTCCATGAGCGAGCTCCACGTAGGCGCGCTCGAGCATCACCTCTTCGTAGAGCGCCTCGGCGTACTTGCGCTCCGGGTGATCCGTCGGCGGCTGACCCCGCCGACTCGACGGACCCGTCGGCGGCTGACCCCGCCGACTCGACGGATCCGTCGGCGGCTGACCCCGCCGACTCGACGGATCCGTCGGCGGCTGACCCCGCCGACTCGACGGATCCTCCCGGACGTCGCGCAGCCACTCCTCCGCGAAGTGATGCACGAGGTGCCCCCAATCGTGACGCGACGCGCGCTCGATCACGGTCATCACCACCGCGCGGTGCTGTTCGAAGCCTCGCGCGCGCGCCCACACCTCGTCGATCGCGGCTTCGATCGCGAGCTCGACCTGCTCCATGTCGACCCCGACCTCGCCCACGTGGTGCTCGGCCTCGTATCCGCGCGCGAGAGCGAGCTCGACGTCGATCAGGAGCGCGAGCGGCGAACCCTCGGAGAGCCCCGCGCGCGCGGCGTGGAGGAGCGGCTGCTCCTGCTCCGGCGTCCGGCCGCGACCGAGCACGTCGACGAAGACCTGCGCATGATGCAGGCGATCGCGCATGGAGAGCGCCGAGTGCTCCGCGAGTTGGCGATGCACGGCCATCCATCGCTCGCGGTCTCCGAGATCCCGCAGCAACGCGTCCGCGAGGCGCGTCCAGAGCTGGATCACCGAGAAGTCTCGCTCGTCGTCGACGGAGACGGCGTCGAACATGGAGAGCGCGGCCGCCTTGTCGCCGAGCACGAGGAAGATCTCCGCTTCGACCAGACGAGCGAGGCGCGCGATCGACGGATCGGGCGAACCGAAGTGGGCGTCGAGCCGATGCGCGCGCTCCTGCTCGGCGGCGACGAAAGCACCGTCGAGGTTTCCGTGGGCGAGCCGCTGCTCGGCCCGGCGATGGGCGACCAGCTCGCGCAACACCGCGGTCCACGCGGTCACGTGGGCATCTCCGGCGGCGCGGCGCTCGAGCGCCGCGAGCTGATGATCGGCCGACTCGTGCTCGCGGAGCGCGAGGTGGAGCATGACCAGCGACCGCGTGAGCTCCACGTGCTCACGCACGTCCGACGTGAGCACGAGCTCGCGCTGGAGCAGCACGATCTGCTCCCAGGGATCCCGGCTCGCCTCGCGCTCCGCGCGCAGGTGCTCGCGGTCCCATCCTTCGGGGACGAGCCCGGCGAGCGGCATCGAATAGATCTGCAAGTGCTCGCCTCGTACGCAGGTCGCGACGAGTCGGTCGTCCGCTGGCGCGGGATACTGGCAGTCGGTGCGCCCCGAGGTGATCTGTTCGTAGGAGCCAGGTCGAACGGGGCGCGACGCGCGTGGATCGAAGGGCGCGCGAAAGATCACCCCGCGGTCGTTCCCGTCGAGCACGCCGTCGAAGTTCGTGTCGTCGAGGTGCTGCACGAAGTAGACGAAGCGGCCGTCCCGGGAGAAGACCGGTTGGGTGGAGGTCCCCGGGAGCTCCGGCTCGATCACGACCTCCGTCTCGTCGTGGAGGTCGCGCAGGACGAACCCGCGCGTGACGCGCCGCAAGCTGCCGCGAGCGCCTCCTTCGCGTGGTGTGAGGGGGACGTAGGCGAGCCAGCGCCCGTCCGGCGCGACCGTCGGTGCGGCGGCGAAGCGACGCAGCACGAGCGCTCCCTCCTGCTCCCCGTCGTCGATCGCGAAGCGCCGCAGCTCGTGCGCGTCCCGCAGGTTCCGTCGCGTGAGCACGCCGACGGACTCGCCGTCGGGGAACCAGAAGACGTGCAGCGCGGCGACTCCCTCGCGCGTCAGGCACCTCCGACGCTGGCGTCGGAGCTCGAACACGCACGCGTCGCCGCCGGCGTTGCGCTGATAGGACACGTAGAGCAGCCGAGTCCCATCCGGCGACAGGCGCGGCTGCGCGACCTCGGCCGCGTCGTCGAACAACAGCCGCGGGAACCCACGCTCGAGGTTCTGCACGAAGATCTCGGCCGTGCGGTTCTCGTTGGCGACGAAGTAGACGTCGCGACCGTCGCGCGAGAGCTGACCTTGAAAATGGTCGAATCCCCCGGCGGTGATGGCGCGACGCGCGAGGAGCGCGGTCGGCACCGGCACGGCGTCCGCGTGCGCGACGTGCACGAGCGAGACGAGCGCCCACACGGCGACCGCGAGCGCGTGTCGTCGGTGCGGGCCGCGCCTCGAGGGCGTCGGGCTCAGCACCGCTTCACCTCCCACCCGCGCTCGGTCTCGAGCTGCGCCCCACAGACGACCGTCTCGAGGTGCTGCGTGCGCCAGCTCGCCCGCAGCGCCGCGGGGTCCGCGTCGGGGCGCGTCTCCTCGAGGTAGCGCCAGAGCTGACGACGCGCGCGGTTCGCCCGCTGGACCATCGCGCTGGTGCGCGTCGCGTTCACGCGGCGTGAGCAGGTCGTCGGCGTCTCCACCAGCTGCCCGTCGAGCGATTCCCCCACGCACCGCAAGACGAGCAACTCGTCGACGAGCTCGGCGTCCGTCCGGAGCATCGCGTAGATCTCCACGATGCTGCTGAGGGTGCCCTCCGACACGTCCGCTCCCGATTCACGCAGCTCCGCGCGCGTGTAGTCGACGCCGCGCGGAACGAGCGCCTCCTCCCGAAGATCGTTCTCGAGCGGGTGGAGCTCGCCGCTCGCCAGCTCCTCCAGCACCGTCTTTCGGTCGAGCAGGACGACGTCCGGCGCGGAGATGCAACCAGCGAAGAACATTCCGAGAAGACCTGCGCTCTCAATCTTCGAAGTCTTCCGCATCAATCCTCTCTTCCGAGCAGCGGCGCGACGTGGCGGTTCATGAAGGGCCCGAGCGGAATCCCGCGGATCGCGCTGACGTCGAGGAACCGGCCGACGACCCCCCCGAGCTCGACCTCGAGCGACATCAAGCCCTGCGAGAGGTCGAGGGTCACGCGGTTCGGATGCGCGAAACGCAGCACGCTCCGCAACGAGTTGAACGAGGGATCCTCCCGGTAGGGATCGAGCAAATCCAAGAGTCCACGCAGGTGCGCCGTCGCGACGCGGACGATCTGGACTCGACCGTCGAGCTCGAGCCGCGAAGGGGTGAAGACGACCGCGCAGTTCGCGTCGAGCGGCTGGCGAGAGGTCCGAGTGCGGAGCCCGGTGATGTTGCCGCGAAACGTCACGCGCTCGCGGCCGGGGAGGTAGTCGACGAGGACCTGCCCCGTGATCAGCGCGTCGTCGCGTTGGACGCGCACGCCCTCGAGCGCGAAGACGTTTCGGTCGACGAAGAGGCTCCCGACCAGCGGCCCGAGCTCGACCTCGCCCACCCGAAGGCGCCGAACCTCCACGAACGTCTCGCCGTCGAGCAGCGCTTGCAGATCTTGGTGGCGAACCCGCGCGAAGGCGCTCCGCTCGGTGTTCGCGACGAGCTCGAGGCCGACCCCGCCGGCTGACCCCTCCGGCCCCGACCTTCTCAACGCGAAGGCCTCTTCCACCGGCACGTTCGCGCGCACGCCCTCGAGCACGATCCCCAGGGCCGGCAGCGCGACGTGCACGTCGTCGAGCTCCGCGCGCGCGTGGGCACGGAAGAGCGAGCCGTCGCCGGACTCGAGCGAGAAGGGAACGACGACCCGCCCGCGCGCGACGAGATCCTCGGGCGCCCCGTCGAGTCGCGAGAGATCCTGCTCGAGCCGGCCCCGCAAGACGAGGCTCTCGCCGCGCCGCGCGGTGCGTCGGACCGCCACGCCTTCGTGCGCGAGGTCGCCCTCCACGGCTTCGTCGGTCGCCATCGCGTCCTCGCTCGCGTCGAGCGCGAAGCTGCTCCCGCGGTCGAGCGTCTTGTTCATCTCCAGGCGCGTCCCGCCACGTTCGTTGACGAGCGCGAAGTGATCCATGCGAACCGAGCGCGCACCGTCGATCGCCAAGTCCACGTCGAGCGTGACGCCCTCCATCGGATACGCGGCGACGAAGTCCTGCTCCACGCGCGCGAGCTCGGAGTCGATGTGGACGTCGAGCGCGAAGTCGGCGGCTGACCCCGCCGACCCAGTCGAATCGTCTTCGATCGGACCGCGCGAGGCCCAGCGCACGCGCTGCTCCGCGCCGTGAAAGGTCACGTGGTGGAGTCCGTCGAGCACGTCCACGAGCGGGAGGTGCACCGCGGACTCGCCCGAATGCCCCGAGGGATCGCCGCGCAGCTGCGCCTCGAAGCGCACCTCCGGCAGCGTCGCGCGCACCTCCCCTTCCGCATACGACACCGTCGCGAGTCGCGCCGCGACCGTCTGCTCGAAGCTCGGCGCGGCCGCGTCGATCGCGTGCAGCACCCGCCCTTCCCCGTCGATCTGCGCGGAGTCGACGCGGACCGGCACCTCGGGCGGGAGCCATTGCGAGAGCCCACGCAGCCCCTCCGCCACGAGGCGCTCGCGATGCACGAGGGTTCCGTCCGCCTCGAGGTTCGCGTCGACGTCGAGCGCGAAGCTCATGTCGCCCGCGTTCTCGCTGCGCGTCTCGGTGTGGATCGAGAGCGCCTGCAGATCCGCGCGCGCGGTCGTCACCAACGTGACGCCGTGGGGCAGCGTCTCCTCGCCGAGCGTGGGCGGCTCGATCTCGAGCCGGAGCGTCGCGTCGTGGATCGCCGCCCGCGCCGTGTGATCGAGGGTCGCGACGATGCGTGGGAACACCAACGGCGCGCCGCCCTCGCCGCGCAGCCCGATGCGACGAAGGCGCAGCTCGCCGCGATGCGCGATGGTGGGATCCGCACGATCGAGCCCCGCGTAGGTGCCGTGCAGCGTGAGGTTCGCGCGAGCGCGCTCGAGCGCGAGCTCGTCCAGGCCGAGCAGCGGAGCGATCATCGCGACGGTGCGCCCGCGGAGCTCCACGTCGAGCTCCCCCGCGCCGCGATCGAAACGTGCTCGCACTCCGGCGCGCAGGGTTCGCTCGCGCGGGCCGTCCTCGAAGGTCGGCGGCTCCTCACCGCGCGCATCGGCCTCTGCGATCAGCCGCGCGCGTCGCCGGTCGCGCGCCGCGATCTCCTCCGGCGTCTCGACCGGCTCCGCGCCCGCCATCGGCCAGAGCTGCAGCTCCGCGCTCAAGCGCGCGCTCGATCGCGCGAGCACCGGGTCGAGCCGCAGCTCCGAGAGCGTCCACGCGAGCTCGCCATGCTCGACGATCGGGGTCGGCTCGCGGTCCGCGGTGGCGTAGCGGACGTTGCCGAGCGGGATGCGACCCGTGAGCCGCGCGGGAATTCCCCCCGCGATCGGCGCGCGCGACGAGAGCCCGAGCCCGTCGATCGCCACGTGTTGGAGCGCGTCGCGCAGATCGACACGCCGCGTGCGTCCGTCGACGACCAAGGTCGCGCGCGGGCCCTCCGGCTCGCCGACGGCAGGGAGCGCGAGCTCGTTCAGGGCGAGCCGCAGATCGAGCCCGTCGACCCGCGCGGTGAGCGCGTCCTGGCGAGCTTCGATCGCCGCGACGCGGGTGTGGGTACGGACGTCGAGCTCGGCTGGGCTGCGCGCGGTTCCGTCGAAGGCGACCGCGATGTCGCGCGGCGTGACCTGCAGACCGTCGGCGTCGAGCCCGATGCGCGGAGTCCGAAGCGTACCTTCGAACCCGACCGGCACCGCGAAGCTCGGATGGAGCTCGTGCGCGGCGGCGGAGAGCGCGAGCGACGGGAGCTGCGCGCGCGTCGAGCCCGAGCGCACGTCGAGCGCGCCCGTGGTCAGCGTCACCGTCGGCTCGCGCACGCTCGGGGCCTCCAGCGTGAGCGCGAGGCTCGCGAGCGATGCACGCAGATCCCCCGCGTCTACCGACAGATCCGAGATCCCGAGGGTAACGCTCGCGGCGCCGCTCGTGCCATCGAGCGCGACCTCCGTCGCGTGGGCGTCGAGCACCATCGCGCGACCCGCGAGCGTCGTGTCGGCGTCTTTGCCGGCGATCGCGTCCGCACGCACCTCCACGTCGAACGAGACGTGCTCACCGCGCCAGGTTCCCCGCGCGTTCGCGGTCGCGCTCTGCACCACAGCGCGCTCCTCCGGCAACGCGACCCTCCCGGCACGCGCGTCGAGCTCGAAGCGCACCTCGTCGGCGTCGGCGGTTGACCCCGCCGACACGTTGGTTCCGTCGACCGGCGTGGCCCGCGCGGTCGCGCGCACGTCGTCGAGCGCGAGATCCACCAGCTCGGGGATCGCCGCCGCAAGCGAGTCGAGGTCGACGTCGATCGAGCTCGGCGCGATCGTGAGCCGCCCTTCGTCGGGCAGCGTCACGCCACCCTGCCCCGTCGCGACGTCGCCGAGCACCGCGAGCCGGGTGACCTGCACGCTCGTGCGTGCCGCGTCCGGCTCGAAGCGCGCAGCGGCCTCCAGCGTGAGTAGCTCACGCGGGAGTCGCAGCGCGTCGACGTCGATCAGCGGCGCCTCGAGCTCCAGCGTGTGCAACGTCGTCGCGCTCGTGAGGGTGATCTCGTCACCCGACACTCCACCACCGAGCACGATGCGCTGCTCCATCGCGAGGCGCGCTTCGTTCTCGTTCGCGCGCACGCGAAGCCCTTCGTCCGCGCTCCCGAGCACGAGCTCGCCGCGCAGCACGCCGCCCTCTTCTCGCGCGTGACCCTGCAGCGTCGGGCCCTCGATCTGTACGTCGAGCCCTTCGCGCGCGTCGACGAAGCGAGCGCGCACGTTCCGGACCTCGAGCGACGCGACCTCGATCCCCGCGAGCTCGGGCGGCAGCGTCAGCGCGGCGAGCGACTGCGAGAGCGGCGCGGGCTCCGTCGGCGCGTCCTCTCCGAGCAGCGACTGCAACGCGAGCTGCAGACAGTCGGTGCCCTCCGCGTCGATCGCGTAGAGGAAGCCCACGCCTTCGACGAGCACGCGGACGTCGCGCAAGCGCCCCGCGAGCGCCTCACCCGCGTCCCACCGCACGTCGACCCGCTCGACCGTCAACCAGTCCTCGCCATGCGTTCGACAACGCTCCGGCATCGGCAGCCGCAGCGCCCCCAGCCTCGCCTCACCGGAGAAGGGCGAGAGCTCCAGGCTGCCGTAGTCGAGCGCGAGCCCCTGCTCGGCCGCGCTCTCCCGCGCGAGGTCACGGCCGGCGTCCGACTCCACGAAGACGAGCGCACCCGCGACCGCGAAGACCACGAGCGCAACCAGCACGAGCGCGCCGCGCCACGTCCACCGCCAGAGCCGCGCCAGACGGCGAGGCGGCGCGGCCGTGGGCGGTCGCTTCGGCTCGTCCGGCATGCGGCGCAAAGGATGTCACGTCGGGCGCGGCGCGGCTTCCGGATCGACACGATCTCCGTGGAATCCGTGAGGCTCGACCGACGGAGGACTGACGGAGCGCCCCGACAGGAGCACGTCCCCGTAGCGCACGCGATCCGTCCTCGACTCCCACGGCCAGGCTCCCGCGACCCGGCCTCACATGTTCCGTCGGTACTGCCCGCCGACCTGGTAGAGCGCGCGCGAGATCTGCCCGAGCGAGCAGACCTTGGTGGCCTCCATCAGCGCGTCGAAGAGATTGCCGTGCTCGACCGCGGTCTTCTGCAACGTCGCCAGCGCGACCGGCGCCGACTCCACGTTGCGCGCCTGGAACGCGCGCAGGGTCGCGATCGCGCGCTCCCGCTCCTCCACCGTCGATCGAATGACCTCGGCCGGCACGATGGTCGGCGAGCCCTTCGCGTCGAGGAAGGTGTTGACGCCGATGATCGGCAGCGCGCCGGAGTGCTTGAGGCCCTCGTAGTAGAGCGACTCCTCTTGGATCTGCGTGCGCTGGTACATGCGCTCCATCGCGCCGAGCACACCACCGCGCTCGCTGATGCGCCGGAACTCCGCGTAGACCGCCTGCTCCACCAGCTCGGTGAGCTCGTCGATCACGAACGCGCCCTGCAGCGGGTTCTCGTTCTTCGCGAGCCCGAGCTCCTTGTTGATGACGAGCTGGATCGCGAGCGCGCGACGCACCGACTCTTCGGTCGGGGTCGTGATCGCCTCGTCGTACGCGTTCGTGTGGAGCGAGTTGCAGTTGTCGTAGATCGCGTAGAGCGCCTGCAGGGTCGTGCGGATGTCGTTGAACGCGATCTCCTGCGCGTGAAGCGAACGACCGCTCGTCTGGATGTGGTACTTCAACATCTGCGAGCGCGCCGCGCCGCCGTAGAGGTTCTTGATGGCCTTCGCCCAGATCCGCCGCGCGACCCGCCCGATCACCGAGTACTCCGGATCGGTGCCGTTGCTGAAGAAGAAGCTGAAGTTCGGCGCGAAGTCGTCGATCTTCATCCCCCGCGCGAGGTAGTACTCGACGAAGGTGAAGCCGTTCGCGAGGGTGAACGCGAGCTGCGTGATCGGGTTCGCGCCCGCCTCGGCGATGTGGTAGCCGCTGATGCTCACCGAGTAGAAGCGAGTCACGTCGTTCGTGATGAAGAACTGCTGGATGTCCCCCATCATCCGGAGCGCGAACTCGGTGGAGAAGATGCACGTGTTCTGGGCTTGATCCTCCTTGAGGATGTCCGCTTGAACGGTGCCGCGGACCTCCTTCAGGACGTCCGCGCGGATCTTCTCGTAGGTCTCGCGCGGCAGGACCTGATCACCCGTCACCCCGAGCAGGAGCAACCCGAGCCCGTCGTTGCCCTCCGGCAAGTCGTGACCGCCGTCGCTCTCGTAGCGCGGCCGCGGCAGCCCCTTCTGCGAATAGATCGCGTCGATCTTCCGCTCGACCTCGTCCACGAGGCCCGCCGCGCGGATGTGCTTCTCGCAGCCCTGGTCCACCGCGGCGTTGAAGAAGAAGCCGAGCAGCATCGGGGCCGGCCCGTTGATGGTCATCGACACGCTGGTCGCGGGGTCCGCGAGATCGAAGCCGCTGTAGAGCTTCTTCGCGTCGTCGAGGGTCGCGATCGAGACACCGCTGTTGCCGATCTTGCCGTAGATGTCCGGGCGGTGATCGGGGTCTTCGCCGTAGAGCGTCACCGAGTCGAAGGCGGTCGAGAGGCGCTTGGCGGGCAACCCACGCGAGACGTAGTGGAACCGCTTGTTGGTCCGCTCCGCGCCGCCCTCGCCCGCGAACATGCGCGCGGGGTCCTCGTTGGTGCGCTTGAGCGGGAACACCCCCGCCGCGTACGGGAACGCGCCCGGTACGTTCTCGGTCAGGGTCCAGCGCAGAATCTCCCCCCAATCCGAGAAGCGCGGCAGCACGACCTTTCGGATCTTCAGGCGCGAGAGGCTCTCGCTCACCAGCGGAACCTCGATCGTCTTTCCGCGAACTTGATACGCGAAGGTGTCGCCCGAGTACGCCTTCTTCGTCTCCGGCCACGCCCGCAGCGTCTTGCGGCAGTCCGCGTGCAGTCGCTCCACGAGCGCCGCGTAGCGCTTCCAGAGCGCGACCACCTCGGGCGCGTCGTCCTCGCGCAGCGCCGGATCAACCAGACCTTCCTCGACGTCATCGTCGCCACGAAGCTCCGCGATGGCGCCACGGAGCTGGTAGAGCCGCGTCGCGATCCCGCTCTGCTCCTTCACGAACGCGTCGTAGCGATCTGCGCTCTCCGCGATCTCCGCCAAGTAGCGCACCCGCTCGGGCGGAACGATCGCGACCTTCCCGCTCGCGCCCGTCGGCACGTCGATCGTCGAGCGCAGCGGCGCCCCCGTGCGCTCCACGATCGTGTCGATCACCCGCCGGTAGAGGCGCGTCGTCCCCGGGTCGTCGAAGTTCGACGCGATCGTCCCGAGCACCGGGATCTGCTCGTCGCTCGCGTCGAAGCGCTGGTGGTTCCGCTTCCACTGCTTGCGCACGTCGCGCAGCGCGTCGAGCGAGCCGCGCTTGTCGAACTTGTTGATCGCGACCACGTCCGCGAAGTCGAGCATGTCGATCTTCTCGAGCTGCGTGGCCGCGCCGTACTCGCTCGTCATCACGTAGAGCGAGACGTCGCTGTGCTCGGTGATCGCGGTGTCGCTCTGGCCGATGCCGCTCGTCTCCACCACCACGAGGTCGAAGCCCGCCGCCTTGCAGAGATCGATCGCGTGCTGGACGTGGCGCGAGACCGCGAGGTTCGACTGCCGCGTCGCGAGCGAGCGCATGTACACGCGCGGATCGTCGATCGCGTTCATGCGGATGCGGTCGCCGAGGAGCGCGCCGCCCGTCTTTCGCTTCGAGGGATCCACCGAGAGGATCGCCATCGTCTTGTCCGGGAAGTCGTGCAGGTAACGCCGCACCAACTCGTCCACGAGCGAGCTCTTGCCCGCGCCGCCCGTCCCCGTGATGCCGAGCACCGGCACCTTGCGCTCGCCGAGCTTCTCGCGCGCCGCGGCGCGGATCGCGTCGCCCGCTTCGACGTCGTTCTCCGCGAGCGAGATGAGCTTGCCGATCACGCCCGGGTCACGCGTCTCGAGCTTCCCGAAGAGCGCGTCTTTCGCACTCGGCTTCACGGTCTCGAAGTCGCAGCCCATCACCACGAGATCGATCATCCCCTGCAGGCCCATCGCGCGGCCGTCGTCGGGCGAGAAGAGCCGCGCTACGCCGTACGCGTGCAGCTCCTCGATCTCGCTCGGGAGGATCGTGCCGCCGCCGCCGCCGAAGATCTTCGTCGCCGCGCCCGCCTCGCGGAGCAGGTCGACCATGTACTTCAGGTACTCGACGTGGCCGCCTTGGTAGCTCGTGAGCGCGATGCCCTGCGCGTCCTCTTGGATCGCGCAGTCCACGATCTCCTTGACGGAGCGGTTGTGACCGAGGTGGATCACCTCCGCGCCGCTCGCTTGCAGCAGCCGCCGCATGATGTTGATCGCCGCGTCGTGCCCGTCGAAGAGGCTGGCGGCGGTCACGATGCGGACGTGGTGCTTCGGCTTGTACGGCGTCGCCGCGTGCGGGGAGCTCATGCGCGCGTGATAGCGAGGCGGACGCGGAAGGGAAAGCCCCGCGCGTGACGAGCCGCGCACCCTCGGCGCGTCCGGCCGAGAAACGCGAATGCACCGCCCCGGCGCCCTGCGATACCGTCCGCGCCGGAGGGCCCATGACGACCTGGACGGACCTGCAGCGCGCGCTCGAACCCGCGAAGAAGCCGATCGAGGATGGGATCGCACACGCGCCCGAAGCGACGCGCGAGCTGCAACGCACCTTGCTCGACCTCCTCGCGCGACCGACGCCTCCCACCGCCGACGTCGCGCTCTACGGCGCGATGCTCGCGCTCTTCGGCCCCCGCCCGACCTACCGCCACCCGAGCCGCGTGATCGAGGTCGCGCGCTTCACCGCGTCGGTCGGCGGAGGAGGCTTTCTCGTCGACGTCGTGATGGCGTCGCGCGCGTGGTCGCAGTCGTCCGCGGCCAGCGTGGGCATCTACACCCAGGAGCTGTCGTGGATCGAGCCCACCACGAACGCTCACGACAACCACCCTTGGCTCGCGCTGCGCGAGGTGCTCCGCGAGCAGCCCGAGCTCCGTGACGCTGCGGCGACTGCTGCGCGGGCGTACGTGCGTGAGCACGGCCGCCATACGCGCGTGCATTGGGCCCTCGCAGCCGCGCTGCCCTTCGCCGACGACCTACTGACCGACGACGACCTCCACCACGCGCTCCACTGCGACGACGATCCCGGCACCCTCTTCTCGGTCGCGGTGCTGCGCGATCTGACGCGTCGCGTCGCGCCGCCCGCGGAAGGATGGGGCATCGAGGGGCTCCCGACCGTGGCCGAGCTCGCGGCGCTCAAAGGTCTTCGCGTGCTCGCCGCGCTCCGCAGTCACGTGCGTGGCTTCGCCCACGATCCCGCCGCGCACGACTACGAGCCTTACGGCGCCGACGGTACGCCGAACGCGCCGCTGGAGGTCACGAGCGCGACCGACCACGTCGCGCGCCTCGGCGGAGTCGATGCGCTGCGCGTGCTCGCGGAGGCCGCGCACCGCGAGAAGGAAGTGCTCCCGGTGATGCTGCGGGCGATGGAGCGCGACCCTGACGCGGCGCGCGCCGCGATCGACGGGCTCCTCGCGGCGCGTCTGCCGAAGCTCGATCGTTACCGCGAGTCGGTGATTCGGCGACCGCTCCTGCTCGCGCTGCGCTCGATGCTCACGACCGACGACGCGCCAGAGTCCGACACGCTGCCGGACGATCTCACGAGCCCGCCCTGGAGCGCGGCGAAGAAGCCGACGAAGGCGGCGGCGAAGAAGAGCAAGAAGGTCGCGCCGACCGAGCTGCGCGAGGTGCCGCACGAAGAACGACTCGACTGGGGCAAGCGCGATCCCGCGACGCTCTTCCACGTCGACACGAACCACGACGAAACCGAGATCCTGAAGCGCATCTCCGACGATTCTCAGTGGCTCTTCCTCTTTCAGACGAGCTGGCTCCGCGACGAGACCGCCCTTCGTCTGCTCCGCGAGATCCCGCAGACCCGTTGGTACGGACAAACCGACGACGTCGAAGCGATCCTCGCGCGCTTCGGTCTCCCCGCGCTCGAGCAGCTCTTGCCCTACGTGAAGCGCCAGCCCGATCGATTCTCGGCGCTGCTGCCCGTCGACTCGCCACGCGTCGCGACCCTCGCCGGACACCTCTTCGCGACCTCGAAGAAGATCGGCGACGACGCCGCTGATTGGCTCACGAAGCACCCCCGCGCGGCTGCGATCGGCCTCGTCGCCGCGCTCGCGACGGCGAAGGGCAAAGACGCGACGAGCTACGCGCGCGCGCTGGAGCACGTGCGTGCGAAAGCTCCGAAGGTGGTGGAGGAGGTGCTCGCGGCGGCGGGCGCGGAGACGCTCGCCGCCGAAGCGAGCGCGAGCACGAAGGCCGCGCCGAAGAAGGCCCCGAAGCTGCCGAGCTTCGTGAACGTCGAGGTGCTCTCGCGACCGCGCCTGCGCGACGGACGCGTGTTGCCGGCGGACGCGACGCGCACCCTCGTGGAGCTCCTCGCGCTCTCCGATCGCAAGGCGCCCCATCCCGCGCTCGCGCGGATCGCGGAGGCTTGCGATCCCACGTCGCTCGATCGTTTCGCGTGGAGCCTCTTCGTGCTCTGGCTCGCCGCCGGTGGACCGCCGAAGCACGGCTTCGGGCTCGACGTGCTCGGCCTCTTCGGTGCGCCCGCGACGCTGCGCATCCTCGGCGAGCGCGCGCGCGAGTGGGCGCCGGGAGGGCTCCCGCAGCGCGCCCAAGCCGCCGTCGACGTCCTCGCGCTCGCCTCGGGAATGGCGGGATTGGCGGCGATCCATCGTCTCACGCAAGCTCGCTCGCGCGCGCTCGCCAAGCACGCGCAGAAGGTGCTCACCGCGCGCGCGAAAGAGCTCGGTCTGACCAAGGACGACCTCGTCGATCGTCTGGTGCCGGATCTCGGCCTCGACGCGGACGGCAGCGCGAGCTTCGACTACGGGTCGCGTTCGTTCGCGATGATCGTGGACGACGATCTCGCGCCGGTGATCGTGGACGCGCAGGGCAAGCGCCTCGCGGATCTGCCGAAGCCACGCGCAGACGAAGAGGAGCTCGGCCAGGAAGCCCTCGCGCGCTGGAAGGTGCTCAAGAAGGACGTCAAGCATGTGCTCCGCGAGCAGGCCCCGCGCCTCGAACAAGCGCTCGCACAGGGGCGCCGCTTCTCGGTCGAGCACTTCGAGGCGAGCTTCTCGCGCCACCCGCTCTTGCAGCACCTCGC
>JALOQC010000512.1 GCA_025453555.1 Myxococcota bacterium
GTCGTGTTGACGCCCTGCCCGCCCTTGCCGCCCGCAGCCGTCTTCGTGATCTGCAGATCCGCTTCGTCGATCTGCACCTCCACGTCGTCCGCCTCCGGCAGCACCGCCACCGTCGCGGTCGAGGTGTGGATGCGTCCCTGCGACTCCGTCTCCGGGATGCGCTGCACGCGGTGCACGCCCGCCTCGAAGCGAAGCTGCGAGTACACGCGCTGGCCGGTGATCATCGCGATCACCTCTTTGATGCCACCCGCGCTCGCCTCCGAGAGCGACGTGACCTCGACCTTCCAGCCCTTCGTCTCCGCGTAGCGGCAATACATGCGGAAGAGCTCGCCCGCGAAGAGCGCGGCTTCTTCCCCGCCCGTGCCCGCGCGAATCTCGAGCAGAGTGTCGCGCCCGTCGTTCGGATCCTTGGGCAGGAGCAGCACGTGCAACTCCGCTTCGAGCATCTGCTTCTCGTCGCGCAGCTCCGGCAGCTCCGCCTCCGCGAGCTCGCGCAGCTCGGGATCCTTGAGCGCGAGCTCGTCGTCCGCGATCTGCTTTTCGACCTCGAGGTAGCGCGAGAACGCGCGCGCCAGATCTTCGAGCTCCGCGCGCTCGCGGCTCAGCTTTCGAGAACGATCCGCGTCGGACGCGACGTCCGGGCGGTAGAGCATCTCGTCCAGCTCGCGAAAGCGCGCGGCGAGGCTCTGGAGCTTCGCGATCGGCAGCACGTCAGCTTCCTCCGGCGATCCGTTCGCCGATGCGAGCTGCGCGCCGTGCGTCCGCGCGGCTCGAGGAGATCGACGTGGACATGCGCGTCAGTGCGCCGCGCGCAGCGGGCGGAGCTGCGGGAGCGCCTCCACGAAGCCGTCGAAGCTCGGGAAGACCAGCGGATCGGGCGCCGCTTCCGCGCGATCGCCGACGCGCTCGCGCCAGGCCGCCGCCTCCATCGCCGCGATCGCGACCTCGATCTGATCGTCGCTCGGCTCGCGCGTGCTGAGCTTCTGGAAGAGGAAGCCCGGCCACAGGAAGACGCGGAGCGGACCGGTCGTGCAATACCGCGCGGTCAGTCGCTGCAGCTCGTACGAGACCGCCGCGATGATCGGCAGCAGCCCGATGCGGAGGGCGAGCAGCGACACCTGACCGACGAGCCCCTCGGCGTTCGGCAGGAGCAGCGGCGCCGCCACCGAGCCGAGCACGATCGACACGATCACCACGACGACCAGGAACGTGGTGCCGCAGCGCGGGTGCAGCGTGGTCTGCGCCTTCACGTTCTCCACCGTGAGCGGCAGCTCGGCCTCCCAGGCGTGAATCGTCTTGTGCTCGGCCCCGTGGTACTGGAACACGCGACGCACCTCGGGGATGCGCGAGAGCAGCGCGAGGTACCCGAACACCACGAGCAGCTTGAAGCCGCCGATCACGAGGTGGAACTCGGAGTCGGCGAGCCCGAAGTCGTGGCCGAAGAGCTTGCCGGAGCCGGCCGCGAGGAGCTGCGGCAGCGCGACGAAGAGGCCGATCGCGAAGAGCGTCGAGAAGAGCATCGCGAGCTTGCCGCCGCTGCTCTGCTGCTCCTTCGCGCGTTCTTCTTCCGTCATCTGTTGCTCGGCCGAGAAGTGCAGCGCGCGGTAGCCGAGCGAGAGCGACTCCACGAGCGTCGCGACCCCGCGGAAGCCGGGCAGCTTCCACATCCCCGAGTCGAAGCGGGTACGGAGCGGCATCTCTTGGAGCGCGAGCGATCCATCGGGGCGGCGGACGGCGACGGAGATGCCGCTGGGGGAGCGCATCATCACGCCTTCGATCACGGCTTGGCCGCCGATGTAGGGCTTCTTGACCTCGGACATGGCGGGGCAGTGTAGCGATCTGCGTGGGGCTGGCGAGCCGGGAGAGAGAATGGACCTCGTCGAGGGCGAAGCGAGCCTCCGCAACCACGGCGACGAGGCACGCGCGCGCCCCCGAAGCTCGCGAAGCTCGGCAAACCCGTCCTGGCGCCCGAAGCCCCCACCTGCCACAAACTTGCCCCGCTCCTCTTCACTCTGGCATCAGCTCCATTCGGGGGCTGTCGGCCCTCGTCAGGCGATTTCTTCAGGTCGGTCCCATGGGACAAAAGCGCATCCAACTCGTCGTGCGCGGTCGCGTCCAAGGCGTGTTCTACCGAGCCACCGCACAACGGGAGGCCCGCACCCTCGGCCTGACCGGTTGGGTCAAGAACCGTCCGGACGGCTGCGTCGAGATGGTCGTGGAAGGCGAAGAGGACGCCGTGAAGGACTTCCTCGCCTGGGCTCAACAAGGACCCGCCACCGCGCGCGTCGACAAGGTCGAGACCAAATGGCGGAGCTACACGGGCGAGTTCTCGGACTTCCGAATCGCGAAGCGGTAGCGCCTCGCGCGGAGCGTCGCGTGCACGGTGTCGTGCGGCGGAGCGTCGTCGTGCGGCGGAACGCTCTCGTGCGCGCCGAGGGTGTCGCGCCGGACGTCGTCGTACACCGAGGCGACGTCCGCCCGGACGGTGTCGTGCGGCGCGAGCTGCGCGCGAGCGTCGGTCTCGCGCTCGTGGTGCTCTTGCTCGCGACCGCGGTGGGGCACGCGCAGCCCGACGCCCCGGCGACCCGCGCGATCGAGGCGTCCGCGCTCGTCTCCCTCGACGCTCCGGGCGCCCCGCCCGTGAGCATGACCGAGCTGGAGCGCCTCGCCGCCGAGCTGCGCAGCGACGAGGCCGCGACCCGCGCCCACGCGATCGATCGGCTGAGCACCCTCCCCGCGTCCGCGCTGCCCGCGATCACCGAGCGCGTTCGTTACCTCGCGCGGCTCGTGATCCCGCCCGAGGACGGCGAAGAGACGCTCGATCGTTTCCGTCACGCGACCGGCAGCCGCCGCGCGGACGACATGATCGATCTCGCGCCCGGCATCCCGAGCGTGCTCGCCGACGATCGCGGCCCGGTGGTGGGTCGCGTGGCCGAGCGCGTGCTGCTGATCCGATCGCTCGAGCGCATCGGCACCCTCGACGCGTGGCGCACCCTCGCCGACGTGTACGCGCTCTCGCCGGAGATGTGGCGCTGGGAGCTTCGTCGCGCGGTCGCTCGCGTCGGACCACGGCTCCTCCCCGCGCTGCTGCTCGCGCGTGGACACCGCGACGCCTCGCTGCGCCGTTGGGCACGCGACGGCGCGCAGGCGCTCGGCCTCACGAACCCGGCGGACGCGCTGCAGAACGAGGACCTCGCGCAGCTCGCGCAGCTCGTGACCGCGTACTCCGAGGTCCGCGACCTCGACGCGATGCCGGTGATCGCGGGCCTGGTCGATCATCCCGATCCACCGCTCCGCGAAGCCTCTCGCCTCGCGATGGAGCGCTACGGACAGAACGGCATCTGGCAGCTCCGCATCGCGTTTCGCAACAAGCTGCAGACCGAAGCCGACGTCGCGTGGGGTTGGCGGCGCACGATGACCGAGCTGTGGACGCGGCTCGACGAGGTCCGCCTCGCGCCGCAATCCGAACGCATCGACGCCGCGAGCGCTGCGTTGGCGGAAGGCCGCGCCGAGGACGCGCTGCGCGAGCTCGAGCTGGTGCTCCGCGAGACGCCGACCCCGCCGCGGGCCGACGAGATCGCGTCGCTGCTGGCCACGATCGCGTCGAGCCTCGAAGACGACGAGGCGGTGCGGTTGCTGCGACGCGCGCTCTGGCTCGCGCCCTCTCATGCGCAGGCGCCGACCTGGCAGGCCCGTCTCCGACTCGTGGAGGCCGAGCTCGATCGCGCGCGCGGCCTGCTCGATCTCGACGCGTACGAGGCCGCGTCCGCCGTCCCGCTGAGCCCCGAAGAGCGCGCACGCGTCGCGGCGGTGCTGGAAGCAGACGACGCAGATCAGCTGACCACGATGGACGAAGCGCCGTCGTCGACCCCGTGGTCCACGTTCGCGCTCCTGGCGCTTGCCCTCGCGGCGCTCGCGTCGCTCACCCAGCGACTTCGCCCCCGCCGCTCGGCGCAGACCCGCGCAGCCGTCTCGGATTCGTTCTCGGATTCGTTCTCGGACTCGGTCTCGGACTCCGTCACGAGCTCCGTCTCCGTCTCGGACTCCGTCTCCGTCGCGGACTCCGTCTCCGTCTCAAACTCCGTCTCCGTCGCGGACTCCGTCTCCGTCTCGGACTCCGTCTCCGTCTCCGTCACGCCCCCCTCCGTCTCGACCCGCGCGCGCGCCTGGGCTGCGCATCTCGCGCACCGCGCCACGCCCCTTCTCCGACGCGCGCTCACCTCCGTTCGAGCCTTCGTCGAGCCCCACGCACGCGCGCTGGTGTCGCGCATCCGCGCGAAGATCTCGCCTCCGGTCTACGGCCCCACGCCCAAGGTCCCCAAGCCGCCTCGCCCGCGCGCGGAGCTCGATCCGAGCCTCGTGCTCTCCGCCTTCGGCGCGCGGGACACCCACGCGCCGCACGTCGGTTTCGCGGTCGAGCCGTGCGTCACCGACGCGCTCGATGGGACCGCCTCGACTGCGCTCGACCACCGAGACGACGACGA
>JALOQC010000513.1 GCA_025453555.1 Myxococcota bacterium
ACGAGACGCTGAAGAACACGCCCGTCGCGACGTCGCCGTGCAGCTTGCCGGTGCGCAGCAGGAACGCGATGCCGAGCGCGACCGCGACCGTGAAGGGCAGCGCGACCCACGTGGCGTGCTCGGTCTCGATGTCGAAGAGCAGCCCGATCGCGATGCCGCCGAACGCCGCGTGCGCGAGCCCGTCGCCGATGAACGAGAGCCCACGCTGCACGACGAACACGCCGAGCGCGGCGCAGAGCCCGCCGACGAGAACGCCACAGACGAGCGCACGGACGAGGAACGCCTGCGAGAGCGGCTCGATCAACGCGTCCACGTGCCCTCGTCGGTGGCGTCGTGGCGCGTGCTGCGCAGACGCGGGTCGCCGATCGACACGAGGCCCGCGCGCCCGAAGAGCTCGGACGGAAGGCCACACGCGACGACGCGGCGATCGAGGTAGAGGACGCGATGCGCGATGCGCGCGACGACCTCGGGGTGATGGCTCACGAGGATCGCCGCGAACGCGGCATCGCACGAGAGACGGTGCAGGAGCTCGACGATCTCACGCCGACCTTCGGTGTCGACGCCGGTCTCGGGCTCGTCGAGCACGAGCAGCTTCGGCTCGAGAACGAGCGCGCGCGCGAGGAAGACACGCTGCAGCTCGCCGCCCGAGAGCGCCGCGAGCGGCTTCCCGTAGAGCACCGACGCCCCGACCGCGTCGAGCGCGCGCAGCGTCCGCTCGCGTTCGCCCGCGCGGATTCGCCACGGCCAACGTCCGCGGAGGTTCGCGACGATCAGCTCCTCGACGCGCGCCGGAAATCCCTTCGGGAGCACCTTGCGCTGCGGCACGTAGCCGATGGGCCCCCCGCGCACGATCACGCGGCCGTCGGTCGGCACGAGCAGACCGAGCGCGATGCGCACGAGGGTGCTCTTCCCTGCGCCGTTCGGCCCCACCACGCAGAGCACCTCGCCCGCACGCGCCACGAACGACACGTCGTCGAGCACGACCTCGTCCCCGAAGCGGTGGGTCACGTGCTCGGCCTCGAAGACCCGCTCCGGCTCACCGTTCATCGTTCGGTCGCTTCGTCGTGCGGGCCGCACCGTCCGTCGACGACGAACGCTCGGCATGCGCGCCGCGTACGCATCGGCCCGTGCGTCGCACGTCCCGCGCAGCCTCCCGCGCACCACGGGCTCGGGTCACCGCAACGCCTCGTCGAGCACGGCCACGTCGTGCAACAGCAGCGCCTCGTAGGAGTCGCGCCCTTCGGTGCCGCCCAGCGGATCGAGCTCGTGGATCGTGCGCCCCGCCTCGCGCGCGACGATGCGGGCCGGGCGCGGATCGAGCTGAGGCTCGTAGAAGAGCGCCGCCGACTCCGCGGCCCGCAGCGCACGCACCACTTCCTCCACGTAGCGCGGCGTCGGCTCGCGCCCCGGGAGCGGCTCCACCACCGCCACGACGCGCAGGCGGTAGCGGTCCGCGAAGTAGCCGAAGGATCCGTGGAACGTCACCACGTCGCGCCGACGCCAGCGCTGAGACGCGCCTTCGATCGCGGCGTGGAGCTCGCGCAGGCTGGCCTTCTCGGCTTCGCCGCGCGCGCGCAGCCCCGCCGCGTCTTCCGGATCGAGCGCGACGAGGGCCTCGACGATCGGATCGATCGCGCGCTCCATGCGAAGTGGGTCCATCCAGAAATGCGGATCGATCGCACCGTGGTGGTGCCCGTCGTGCCCATGCTCGTCGTGGCTCTCGCCGATGATGCCGAGCTCGGCGGGCGTGAAGCGCCGTGGCTCGATCGAGGGTCCGAGCTCCACCGTCCGCACGTCGTCACCCGCCGCGCTGCGCACCACGCGCGTGAGCCATCCGTCGAGCTCGAGCCCCACCGCGAACGCGAGATCGGTCTCGGCGAGCGCGGCGAGCTCACGCGGCGTCGGCTCGTAGCTGTGCTCGGTGCGTCCGGGAGGCAACACGCAGAGGACCTCGAAGCGATCGCCCGCGATGCGTCGCACGACGTCGAAGACCGGGAAGATCGACACCGCGACCGTCGGTCGCGTCGGCGTCGTCGACGAGCCGCCGCACGCGCTCGTGAAGAGCGCGAGCCAGAGCGCAGCCCACCGGCGCCACGACCTGCGTGGGCCGCTCGTGAGACAGATGGGTTGCCGATGCGACACGGGTGCATCTAATCGCGCGCCTCGTCCGCGACGCAAGCCGAAGCGCGAACCCTCTCGCTGGGGTCCCGGGCTCGGGAGCGTCGTTCATCGGAGCGCACGATGCGGCGGCGATCCGATACTCTCCGCTCCGTGAACGAAGACGTTCCGTGCGCAAACGGCGCGCTGATCGCGAAGGAGCGCGAGCTGATGGAGCGAGCGGTCGGCGTGGACGTCGTGCGCGCCGCGCTCACGCGAGTTCCGGCCGAGGTGCGCCAGTCCTACGAGGGGCTGACCGCGCTGACGAAGATCCCGACCGAGCACGTCGAGACGGTCTACTTCGCGATCGCGAAGGAGGCGGGGCGCGACGCGTTTCAGCTCCACCGCGAGGTCGTGCGCGCGGCGGTGGAAGACGCGCTCAAGACCATGTGGCGCTTGCTCCTGCGCTTCACGAGCGACGACGCGATCATCCGTCGCACGCCGCTCTTCTTCGCGCGCGGCCTGAGCCGCGGCGAGCTTTCCGCACGCATGACCGGCCGCGGCACGGCCGAGATCCGCCTCACGGGTTGGCCGGGCGTGTCGCTCATGCAGCTCAACGGCATCAGCGCCGCGATCGAGGCCGTGCTCCTGTGCGCTGGTCGCCGACGTGTTCAGGTGGACGCACAGCGCACGCTCGACGGCGGGCGCTTCGAGGCGCGTTGGGAGCCGTGAGGGTGTGATCGAGGCAGCTCAATCCTCGAAATCAGCGTCGATCCATCCCGTTCACGTTCACGTTCACTCCACGTTCACGTTCACGTTCACTCCACGATCACCTACGTGAGCGCTTCTCATGGCGTCGCGGCGGTCTGCGGTGGCATCTCGACGGGCGCGCCGAGGGGACGCTCTTCGAGCTCGCCGCTGCTGGCGCCGAGATCGACGAGGCGCCAGCTCCCATCGCTCGCGTCGCCCTCGCCGCGTCGCTCCATCGCGAAGATGCCGACGTTGCGGCAGACCACGAAGGTGAGCGTCGAGGCGGCCTCACGACGCTCGAGGCGCACGCACGATTCACCGGCGACGGGGCCGGGCACGCTCGGCTCGCTGCCCGCGAGGCGCCAACCGTCGACCGGGTCGGTCTCGAACGCGCGCGCGTCGGCGGCCTGCCAGCGCGGCGGTACGCGCCACGCGACCATCCCGCGCGCTTCGGTCACCAAGCGCCCAGCCTCGTCGATCGGCACGAAGCCCGGCTGCCCGAGCGTCACGTGCGGCTCGAGCGCGAGCATCCCCTCCACGCCCGCGACCAACCAGCCGCCGAAGATCACGAGCGAGTCGCCCACCGGTGCGCCGACCGGTCGAAGCCGCACCGCGACGCTCGGCCCGCGACGCACGACCTCGTGCACGTAGTAGAACGCGCGGTGGTCTCCGTCCGCGCCCTGCACGAGGTACGTGAGGGTGTCGCCCGCGTGGAGGCTCGCGAACGGAAGGCTCGCGTCGTCATTGGACGAACCTTCGGCGCCGGACGCGTCCGCGGTGTCACCTCCGGAGGTGTCTTCCGTCGTCGAAGGCTCAGTCGTCGAAGGCTGCTGGGCGCCGCACGCGAGCGCTCCCAGGAGGCACACCATCCACCAGCGCATCACCCGAGCGTAAACCACTCGCTCACGCACCGCGACGGGAGACCCCGGACGCGGGCGCTCCACCCCGCGAGGTTGCTTCACGGACGCGGAAGATGCCTCGGCTCCGCGCTCACGCGCGGCCCGACGGTCCCGCGGAATCGTTCCGCTTCGCCGACTGCGTCCGCGCGATTCCGCTTCAGTTCATCGGCTCCACGCTCACGCGCGACCCATTCATTCGAGCCCGAAGTCGCGCCGGAACTCGTGGCATTGCGGGCTGCCTTTGGCGAACTCGCGACACGTCGTCCCGCGATCTTCGTAGATCTGACACGCGTGCGGGCTCGCCTCGGTCCCGAGGTGCACGCAGCTCCCGTCCTCGCGCGTCGCGAAGGCCACCATCCCGAAGTGACCGGGCTGCACCGCCGCCACGAGATCGTCGCGCCCGATCGAGCGCCATCGGACGAGATCCTCGGGCGGAATCAGAATCGTTCCGTCCGCACCGGTTCGACAGCACACCCCACACGCGAGACAGTCGAGCTCGTCGTCCACGAGGGGCGTGTAGCAAGCGTCGACCGCCCCGGCACGAAGCACGCTCCAGCTTCGTCCGAACGCCCCGCGGCGCGGTACTCTCGCGGCGATGAACGAAGAGCGCTTCGCGATGCCGCCCTCGCCGCGCATGACGATTGGCTGCGTGAGCGTCTTCCTGCTGCCCGTGACGATCGGCGCGATGGTGGGGCTCCAGGACGTGAACGCGTCGCTGATTCCGCTCCCCGCGAT
>JALOQC010000514.1 GCA_025453555.1 Myxococcota bacterium
CGAGGGGTTCGAAGGGGGCGAAGCCCCCTCGTCGCCGAAGGCCCGAAGGAGACCGACCGGAGCGAAGCGCAGGGAGGCCTCCGAGGAGGGAGGGGGCTGGGGAGATCACTCCCCAGAAGTCGGCGCAGCCGACCAGCAACTACGCTGCGCCCATCTCGATGCCCACCGCGCGCGCCGCGGTGACGAGCTCGCCGTCCGGCGGGACCAGCTTGGGCTTCGCGACCGCTTCTTCGAGCGGCACGCTGCGGATGACGGTGCCGCGCAGCGCGACGAGGCGACCGGTGCGCCCTTCCGCGCAGAGGTCGGCGGCCTTCACGCCGAAGCGCGTGCCGAGCAGGCGATCGAAGGACGAAGGCGAGCCGCCGCGCTGGACGTGGCCGAGCACGGTCACGCGGATCTCGTGATCGCACTTTCCGTCGAGGAGCTGCGCGAGGTGTTGGCCCGCACCGCCGAGGCGCGGCAGGTGACCCGAGCGACCCTTGGTCAGCGTAGAAATCTCACCACCGGCCGGGAACGCGCCCTCGCCGACCACGACGATCGAGAAGGTCGAGCCCGCCGCCGAGCGCTCGCGGATCTTCGTGGCGACGCGATCGACGTCGTAGGGGATCTCCGGGATCAGGATCACGTCCGCGCCGCCCGCGATGCCCGCGCAGAGCGCGATCCAGCCCGCGTGGCGACCCATGAGCTCGAGGATCATCACGCGGTCGTGCGCCTCCGCAGTGGAGTGCAGCGCGTCGATCGCCCACGTCGCGGTGTCGACCGCGGTGTCGAGCCCGAACGTGAAGTCGGTCGCGCCGAGATCGTTGTCGATGGTCTTGGGGATGCCGACCACCGGCATGCCGAGCTTCTGGAAGCGAAGCCCCATGTTCATCGTGCCGTCGCCGCCGACGAGCACGAGGGTCTCCACGCCGAGCTCGCGTAGGCGCGCCGCGACGCGCTCGGAGCGGTCCTCGTAGGTGCGTTTGTCCTTCGGGCCCACCGGGAACTCGAACGGGTTGGCGAGGTTCGAGCAGCCGAGCAAGCTGCCACCGCGCGGCAGGATCCCGCGCACCGCGGCTTCGTCGAGGTGGCGCACGCGCGGGCGATCTTCGAGCAACCCGGAGAAGCCGTCCTCGGAGCCGAGCACTTGGATGCCGTGCGAAACGGCGCGCTTCACGAACGCACGCAGCACGGCGTTGAGGCCGGGCGCGTCGCCGCCGCCGGTGAGGATCAGGACGCGACGCGCGCTCGGCGGCGTGGAGATGCGCGACCCCTCGGGAGCGCTCTCGTCCTTCTTCGCGTGCTCGTCCTTCGGCGCGGCGTCCGCCATCGGCTTCGCCTCGGCCTTCTTCTGCTTCTTCTCGGCCTTCGCCGACTTCTCGGCCTTCGCCGACTTCTCGGCCTTCGCCGACTTCTCCGACTTCTCCGCCTTCGCCGCCTTCGCCGCCTTGTCCGACTTCTCGGCCTTCGCCGACTTCTCCGCCTTCGCCGACTTCTCCGCCTTCGCCGACTTCTCGGCCTTCGCCGACTTCTCCGCCTTGTCCGACTTCTCCGCCTTCGCCGGCTTCTCGGCCTGCGCCGAGTGCTGCTCGTCCAGCGCGCGCTCGTCCTTCGCGTGCTTCTCGGATTTCTCCGTTTTCGCCGACTTGTCCTTCTTCCCCATGCCGAGCGCCTCCTGCGCGGCGCGGTTCTACCACGCCGAGTCGCTCGTGCAGGGACGACGAGCCGCGCGCGCCGTGCGATCGCCACCTCGATCGCCAGCTCGATCGTCCGCGCGGCGCGAAAAACGTGCGCCCCGGAGTCAGCGCGCGCGCGAGGCTTCGTAGAGCGCGATGCCGGTCGCGACGCTCGCGTTGAGCGAGCTGACCGGACCGACCTGCGGGATGCGCGCGAGGTGGGTGCAGCGCTCGCGCACGAGCCGCCGCAGGCCCTTCCCTTCCGAGCCCACGACCACCACGCGACCGAAGGGCGCGGGTGGCAGCGCGTCGAGCGTCACGTCGCCTTCCGCATCGAGACCGACGATCTGCACGTCGCGCTCCGCGAGCTCCGCGAGCGTGCGCTGCAGGTTCGTGACGATCGCGATGCGCGCGTGCTCGGACGCTCCGGCGGACGCGCGCACCACCACCGGCGTCACGCTCGCGGAGCGATGCTCGGGCACGATCACTCCGTCGACGCCGAACGCGACCGCGCTGCGAAGGATCGCGCCGAAGTTGTGGGGGTCCGTGATCTCGTCGAGCGCGACCAGGAGCGGCGCCTCGACGCTCAACAGCTCCGAGAGCTCGCGGTAGCGGAACGGTGCCGCGTCGCCGATCACGCCCTGGTGACGCAGCTCGCCCGCACGCGCGTCGAGCGCCTCGCGCGCGACCTCGCGCACCTCGAGGCCCGCCGCGCGCGCGGCCTCGAGGACGTCCTCGAGCTTGCCGACTTGCGTACGGTCGACGTGCACGCGCGTGACCGTCCCGCTCGCGATGCCTTCGAGCACGAAGCGGCGACCCATCACGGCACGCGGTCCGCTCGGCTCGCCGTCGTGCCGTGTCGCATCGCGTCGGTCGTCACGTCGGTCGTCACGTCGGTCGTCGTCGCGCCGTGCGCGTGCGTCGTCGCCACGCGCCCCTCGCCCACCGCCTTCGCCACGACCCCGCGCGTCGCGCTCGCCCCCGTCGCGTCCGCGCGCATCCCCGCGAGGCGCGCTGCGTCCGCGCGCATCGGCGCCGTCGCGCGCAGTTCGGTCTCGCGTGGGGCGTCCCTCCCGTCCCTCCCCTCGCGGCCCGCGCCCGTCCTTCGCGCGCCCGTCCTTCGCGCGCTCGTCCGAACGACCGCGCGGAGCTTCGTGTCGCTTCTTGATCTTCACGCGTTCGCCTCCGCGATCTCCGCCACGATCGCGCGCGCCGCCGCGACCGGATCGTCCGCGTGCCGGATCGGTCGACCGACCACGAGCAGGTCCGCGCCCTCGCGTCGCGCACGCCCCGGCGTCGCGACCCGCGCTTGGTCGCCGCGTTCGCTGCCCGCGGGCCGAATGCCCGGCACCACGAGCAGCACGTCATCCGCGAGCGAACGCCGAAGCGCCGCGCACTCCTCCGGTGAGCACACGAGCCCGTCGATGCCGTGCCGCACCGCGAGGCGCGCGAGCCGCTCGACCGCCGCCGCCGGAGGTCCGGCGAGCCCGATCGCCGTGAGCTCGTCGGCGTCGAGGCTCGTGAGCACCGTGACCGCGAGCAGCCGCGTCTTCGATCCATCCGCCGCGTCGCGCACCGCCGTGAGCGCCGCGGGCGCCGCGACCGCGTGCACCGTGAGGTACTCGACGCCGAGCCTCGCCGCCGCGCGCACCGCGCTCGCCATCGTCGCGGAGATGTCGTGCAGCTTGAGATCGAGGAAGCACTTCGCGCCCGATGCGTGCACCGCGCGCACCGCGTCCGGGCCCGCGGCGGTGAAGAGCTCGAGGCCCACCTTGAGCACGCCGACCTCACCGGCCAGTCGATCGATCCAGACGCGCGCTGTCTCGAGGTCCGGCACGTCGAGGGGAAACACCAGGCGATCGCGCGGCTGCATCGACGTGCCCTCAGAGCTTCGCGGCGATCTTCGCCCAACTGTCCTTGAGCCCGATCGTGCGGTTCAAGACGAGCGCGTCCGGGCGACTGTCCTTCGTGTCGACCACGAAGTAACCCATGCGCTCGAGCTGCATGCGCGTGCCGGGCGTCATCTCCGCGACGCTCGGCTCCACGAAGCCGCGCGTGACCTCGAGGCTCTTGTCGTTGAGCGCGGCCACGAAGTCCGGCTCCACCGACATCGGATCCTCGTGCGCGAAGAGCCGCTCGTAGAGGCGCATCTCGCAGGACAACGCGTGCGCCGCGCTCACCCAGTGGATCGTGCCCTTCACCTTGCGACCGTCGGCCGCGTTGCCGCCGCGGCTCTCGGGATCCCACGTGCAGCGCAGCTCGATCGGCTCGCCGCGCTCGTCGCGGATCACGTCCTTGCACGTCACGAGCGCCGCGCCGCGCAGCCGCACCTCGCGCCCCGGCCCGAGGCGGAACCACTGCTTGGGCGGCTCGTCCATCCAGTCTTCGCGCTCGATCCAGACCTCGCGCGAGAACGGCACCTTGCGCGTGCCCATCGACGCGTCGGTCGGATGGTTCGCGAGCTCGACCTCGTGCACTTCGCCTTCGGGGAAGTTCTCGAGCACGACCTTGAGTGGCCGCACGATGCCCATCCGCCGCGGCGCGTGCGCGTCGAGCCACGCGCGCACCTCGTGCTCGAGCAGCGCGATGTCGACCACGCCGTCGTGCTTGCTGACGCCGATGCGCTCGCAGAACGCGACGATGGCCTCGGCGGGATAACCGAGCCGACGCAGGCCCGCGAGCGTCGCGATGCGCGGATCGTCCCAGCCGCTCACGTGACCTTCGAAGACGAGGCGCTGCAAGCGGCGCTTCGAGAGCACGGTGTAGCTGAGGTTGAGCTTGCCGAACTCGATCTGACGCGGCGGCTCCGGCACCTCG
>JALOQC010000108.1 GCA_025453555.1 Myxococcota bacterium
TATCGTCCGAAGACGAGCTTGACCGATCGAGAGCACGAGGAGATCCACCGTCAGCTTCGTCCGGCGGAGGATCGCTTCGCCGCGTGGGACGACGAGGAGGCGCGCGACAAGTGGCGGGGGAGTCTCCAAGCCTTCGTGCGGCTCTACGCGTTCTTGAGTCAGGTGATGCCGTATGCGGACCGAGAGCTCGAGGTCCGCTACAGCTTCGGTCGCCTGCTCCTCAAGCGACTGCCACGCGCGGAGCGCGACCGCGTCGAGCTCGACGGAGAAGTCGACCTGCACTCGTACCGGCTCGCGCGTCTCGGCGAGACCGACATCGCGCTGAACCAGGGGGAGGTCGGTGAGGTCCGTGGGCCGACCGCGGTCGGGACGCGCAAGGCTACCGACGAAGAGGTGCCGCTCCACGAGGTGATCGAGATCCTCAACGAGCGATTCGGCACCGACTTCACGAAGTCCGATCAGCTGGTGGTCGAGCAGATCATCGAAGACGGCAAGGCCGACGCGCAGGTCCAAGCGCGTGTCGCGGCGAACACGTTCGAGAACTTCAGCCTCTCGATCGAAGAGACGATCACGGGCCTGATGATCGACCGCATGGACCGCAACCAGTCGCTGGTCACGAAGTTCCTCAACGAAGACGAGCTGCGCCGTCTGCTCACCGAGCACATCGCCAAGCGGATCTACGAGGACCTGAAGAAGGCGGGGTGAGGACGCGCGACGCGAAAGGTCGCTCGTCGGATCTCTCGCCGCCGTCATGTACGCTCCGCGACATGCGTTCACTTCGTTCGGGGTCGCGGGCGCTCGCGCTCGTGGTGTTCGGTCTGCTCGGCTGCGGGGACGACGATGGCGGCACCACCGACGGCGGGGGCCGCGACGCGAGTCGGCCCGACGCGAACGGAATCGACGCGAGCGGGATCGACGGCGGTGAAGAGCTCGACGCGGGCGATCGCGACGGCGGTGGAACCGACGCCGGCAGCAGCGAAGCGTGCGCGTGGCCGGCGCCGATCGACGAAGGGCACACCTTCGCGCGCACGCTCTTCGTTCGCGCGGGTGCGAGCGGTGACGGCTCGGAGGCCAATCCCTTCGGCGACATCGAGGACGCCGCCGCCGCCGCGACGCCCGACACGCTGATCCGCGTGGCCGCCGGCACCTACGACCACGTGCGCGCGATCAGCCCGCAAGGCGAAGAGGGGCGGCCCATCAAGTTCCTCGCGGACGGCGAGGTCGTGATCGACGCGGGCGACGGCAACACCGGCTGGACGATGAACGATGCGCGTCACGTGGTGATCGAGGGCTTCACGATCCGGAACGCGGGCGTGCACGGGATGAACCTCGACGACGGAGGCTCCTTCGACACGCCCGCGCACCACGTGGTGCTGCGCGACGTCACGATCCCGAGCGCGGGCTCGGGCGGCAACAACGACTGCATCAAGATGTCGGGCGTCGACGACTTCTGGATCCTCGACAGCGACGTGGCGGAGTGCGATCGCGGCGAGATCGTCGACATGGTCGGCTGTCACCGCGGTGTGATCGCGAACAACCGCTTCGCCCGGCCGGTCGGCAACGGCGTGCAGGCCAAGGGTGGCTCCAGCGACGTGTTGATCACGGGCAACCTCTTCGACGCGATCCCCGGCCGATCCGTGAACGCGGGCGGCTCGACCGGGCTCGAGTTCTTTCGCCCGATCGACGCGCCGCACGAGGCCGCGCGCATCGTGGTGATCGCCAACGTGATCCGCGACGGCGGCGCGGAGAGCGGCGCGGCGATCGCGTTCGTCGGCTGCGACGCCTGCGTCTTCGCGCACAACACCGTGATCCACCCGCAGACGTGGATCGCGCGCATCCTCCAAGAGACGACGGGCGAGCGCTTCGTGCCTTCGCGCGACGGGCTCTTCGCCAACAACGTGATCGTGATGCGCGCGGCCGATCTGCGGACGTTCTTCAACGTCGGCGGAGGCACCGCGCCGGAGACCTTCCGCTTCGAGCGCAACCTCTGGTTCGCGGAGGACCAAGGCGCGGGCTGGGCGGGACCGAGCTACGGCGGCACCGGGATCCCGAACGGGATCGACGAGCTCGTGCAGATGGATCCGCTGGTCGGCGACGACTACGAGCTCGGCGCGGGCAGCCCCGCGCGTGGCGCCGGTGTGTCGATCGGTCGCGCGTTGCCACCCGATTTTCGTGGGCGCTGCTACGCGGAGCCGCCCGCGCTCGGCGCGCTCGAGACGCCGTGAAGATCAGCGTTTGATCAGGCGGTCCCGTCGCAAGCGGTGGTCCTCGTCGATCGCGCGATGCGCCGCGAAGGCCGCGACTCCGACGCAGCCGAGCGTGGTCGCCCCGGTGATCAGAAACAGGATCAAGAGCTGGTACTTCACCGCTTCGACCGGCTCGGTGCCCGACAAGATCTGGCCCGTCATCATGCCGGGCAGCGAGACCACGCCCGCGACCATCATCGCGTTGACGATCGGCACGATGCCGCGCCGCACCGCGCGCCGGATCGGATCGCGCGCGGCTTCCCAGCGCGTCGCGCCGAGCGCGAGCTCCAGCTCCACGCGTTCGCGATCTTCCGCGAAGGTCGCGAGCAAGGTGTCGAGGCAGAGCGAGATGCCGGTGAGGCCGTTGCCGAGCAACATGCCGAGCAGCGGCAGCAGATAGCGTGGGTGGTACCAAGGCTCGGCGCCGACGAAGAGCGCGGCGCCCGCGATCGCGAACACCCCGGCGGTGAGCACGAGGGTCGCGAAGGTGCCGACGAAGGCCCCGACGAGCGTGTGGCTCGAGCGCTGGAGCGCGGCGCGCGTGGCGAGCACGATCATGATCGCGGCCGCGCCGAAGGTGAGCCCCCAGTGCACGTGCGCGAAGATCCAGCGAAGCGCGAGGCCCACGAGCAGGAGCTGCACGGTCGCGCGCACCATGCCGATCGCGAGCTGACCTTCGAGCTTCAGACGGAGCGCGAGGCTCGTCGCGCCCGCGAGCAAGACGAGCGCGGCCGCGCCCACGAGATCGAGGGTGGAGAGGGCGATCACGTCGGGCGCGGTAGCGACGGTGGCGTCGGCGACGGTGGCGTCGGCGACGGTGGCGTCGGCGATCGGGAACAGGCTCGACACGAAGCTCGGGAACGCGAAGCTCGAGTCGAGGAGCGTGGCGTCAGCCATCGCGCACCTCGCCTTCTCGTGTCGCCGTCGCGCGGAACCTCTCGAGATCGAGCGTCGCCGCGTCCTCGGGCGCGTCGTGTCGCACGAAGAGCAGCGCGAGCCCTTCGTCGCGACGCGCGTCGAGGAAGTCGAGCACCCGACGTCGCGTCTGTGGATCGAGGCTCGCGGTCGGCTCGTCCGCGAGAAGCACCCTCGGACGCCCGAGCAGAGCGCGCACGAGGTGCACGCGTTGTTTCTCACCGCCGGAGAGCGTGGTCGCGTCCTGGTCGAGCACGTCCGGAAGATCGAGCTCGCGCAGCCACGTCTCCGCGAGCTCTGCGTCGAACCCACCGGGCGCGCTTCGATACGCGAAGGGCCGCGCGAGGTTCTCCTGCACCGAGCCTTCGAGCATCGTGGGTGCTTGCGCGAGGTACGCGACGCGACGGCGCCACGTGGGGAAGCCGAGCGCGCGTGCGGTCGTGCCGTCGAGGGTCACCGCGTCGCCCGGATCGGCGTGCAGCGCCGCGAGGGTGCGCAGCAGCGTGCTCTTGCCGAGGCCGCTTCGACCACGAAGCGTGAGCGCGGCACCGGGCGCGAGCTCGAACGAGACCCCGCGCAGCAGCGGGCGCGCGGGGAGACTCACGTCGAGCGAACGAACGACGAGCACGCACGGTGGGTAGCACGCGGAGCGCGTTCGAGACGCGCCGAGCTCCCACCTCGTCGAGGGGCGCGGATCTTCCGGACCGATCGAACGGCCGCGGGACGAGCGCGCGCTCGCTTCGAGCTCCCGCTTCGAGCTCCGCGACGGCGCGCGGCGATGCTCAAGCCTCGGGACGCTTCGCGCCCGGATCGCTGCGGCGCATCGCCTTCGGCACCGCCTTCTCGATCACGAGCTCGACACCCTTGCCGGCGGCCTTGCGCAACGCGGGCTCGACCACTCGCGCCCGCACGTGCGGCGCGCCGGATCCGAACGCCGCTTCGCCGTGCAGTCGCACCACGACACGTTTGTTCGTGACCTCGACGAGCTCGATGTCGCCGCCGTCGGCGCGCAGGAGCGGACGAAGCACGTCCTCCACCATCGACGTCACGGCGCGACTCACGAACGAGACGTTACACCAGCGAACCGCGCCAGCGAACCGCGCACCCACAAACGCGCCCTCGGATCTCGGGGCGCGGCGTGTCCGCGAGCTCCCGACCCCTCCTGCGAAGGAGGCGTAAGGCTCCCACGTGCGGATGGCCGGGTGCGTTCTGGGCGCGCCGCGCGGGCGCCGCCAGACGAACTGGGGCTACCTTCCCGAGGTCGTCGAAAGCGACCCCAAAATTGGTTGCAAACGAGGGGATCGAAGGGGGCGAAGCCCTCTCGTCGCCGAAGGCCCGAAGGAGACCGACCGGAGCGAAGCGCGGGGAGGCCTCCGAGGAGGGAGGGGCTGGGGAGATCACTCCCCCGAAGTCGGCGAAGCCGACCCGCAACCCGCCCGTGAGTCTGCGCATGTCCGCGAGCCCCCTTCGCTCGCGAGGATGGTCCGCGTTCGTGGCGTCGGGAGCCTCGAACGTTTCCTCGTTTCGGGCCGCTCGGCCCTCACGGCGCGCTCGGTGCGTCGTCGTCCTTCGGAGGCGTCTGCCTCCTCTCAGTCGTCTGGAGGCGATGCCTCCATTGGGTCGGACGCGGCGATCGCCTCCGACGGGAGCTCGGGATGCTTCGCAAGCTCGCTTCGTCGTGCCTTCTTCTCCTCCTCGCGTGTGGTGACGACGCGCGACCGATCGGTCCGCGGGTCGACGGTGGTGGCGCCGACACCGGCTCGGGTCCCTGCGCGGAAGGCGCCATCAGCTGCATCGGCCGGGAACGCTTCGTGTGCGAGAGCGGCACCCCGGTGTCGCAGGGCCTCTGCGAAGAGGCCTGCGCGACGGGCATCGGCTGCACCGCGTGCGTGCCCAACCTGCTCTTCTGCGACGGCCAAGAGATCCGTCAGTGCTCGGCCGACGGCATGAGCTCCGAGCTGCAGCGCGAGTGCCCGAGCAGCGAAGCCTGCCGCGGCGGCGTGTGCGTCGACGCGTGCGCGCTCGCGGCGGCCGAGCGCAGCAACGTCGGCTGCGTCTACATGGCGGTCGATCTCGACAACGAGTTCTCGAGCTTCATCGGCACCGCGCCGCGCAACGAGCAGTTCGCGGTCGTGCTCGCGAACCCGAGCGACGTGACGGTTCAGGCGTTCGTCTACCAGAGCAACGGCCGCCCCAACTCGCCCGCGCAGACGCTGACCACCTCGACGCTCGTGCCGCCGCAGGGGCTCGTGCGCATCGATCTGGCGGCCCGCGAGGTCGACGGAACGGTCGGTGACACCGAAGGTCCGGGCACGCACCTGTCGAACCACGCGTACCGAATCGAGACGAACTTCCCGGTCGTCGCGTACCAGTTCAATCCCATCATCGAGAGCGCCTCGAACGACGCTTCTCTGCTGATTCCGGTGCCCGCGCTCGACACGCACTACCGCGTGATCGGCTGGCCGACCGCCAACCCGATCGAGCCGGTCGGCAACCTGCCGGGCATCCCGGATCATTCGTACGTGACGATCGTCGGCACCCAGCCCGGCACCACGGTGCGCGTCACCCTCGGTGGTCCGATCGTCGGCGGCACCGTGCAGGGCGGCGGCACCGTCGCGGCAGCGTCCGCGGGGCAGACGATCGAGTACACGATCGGGCCCTTCGACGTGCTCAACCTCGAGAGCGACGGAATCCCCGGCGACATGACGGGCACCCTCGTCACCTCCACCGCGCCGGTGGCGGTCTTCTCGGGCGGCGAGCGCGGCATCGCGCCGATCGATCGCGACGCGCCGGCCCACCCCGACGGCGCGCCCGACGACTGGTGCTGCACCGAGCACCTCGAAGAGCAGGTCTTCCCGACCGTGGCGTGGGGCCGCGACTTCGTGGTCACCGCGAGCCCCAAGCGTGCCGCTCATCCGACCTGGCGCGAGCCCGACATCTACCGCGTGCTCGCGGACCGCGACGGGACGGCCATCACCACGAACCTGCCGCCCCCGAACGACAGCTTCACGCTGAACAGCAACGAGTTCCGCACCTTCTACGCAGATCGTTCGTTCGTGCTCAACGCGTCGAGCGCGGTGTCGATCCAGCAGATCCTCGTCTCTCAGGACTGGGTCGTGGATTGGAAACCCGGTCACGGCGGCGATCCTTCGATGATCCTCTACCCGCCCTTCCAGCAGTACCGCGACAACTACCTCGTGCTCGCGCCGGAGACCTTCTCCTCGAACTACGTGGTCATCAGCGCGCCGACGGGGACCACGGTATTCCTCGACGGACGCGAGCTCGACGCGGACGAGTTCATGCGCATCTGCGCCTACGAGGACGCGGGGACCATCGAGGGTCAGGCCTACACCGCCGTCACGTGCCCGGTGAGCGGCGGCGTTCACCGCATCGAGAGCTCGCGCCCCGTCGGCGTGATGGTCTACGGCTACCACAACGTCGGCAGCTACGGGTACGCGGGCGGCTCGAACCTCACGATGATCAACCCGCTGATCTGATCACCGCCTCGCGACGTCACGCGACGGCGACGGCGAGCGTCTCGAACGCGCTTGCGCACCCTCGCTCGGACCGACCTCGACGACGCCCTCGAGCGGGACGAGCAGCTTCGCCGCGTGGTGCGCGTGTCGGCTCGTGCGTGCGCGCGACGCGACGTGCACGCCACCGCCTTCGGAGAGGAGCACCGTCGTCACGTCGAGTCTCCGCGCGAGCGCATCGTGGAGCGTCAGTCTACTTTGTTTCGATGGCTCGGCTCGCTCTCTTGGGGATCTTTCTTCTCGCGTGTGGCGACTCTTCGCCCGAGGCCGTCGACGCGGGGAACGGCTTCGACGCGGGGAACCTCGTCTGTTCGCCCGAGGAACGTCAGGTGTTCTGCCGCGACGTGAAGCCGGAAGCGATCGGAGGTCCGCAGTGCTGCGGCGACCACGGCGCGTTCGGGTGTCTCGCCGCGAGCGGCGAAGTGCGATGCCCGGCCGATCTGATTCCGGCGAGCGAGTGCGCGCGACGAACGTCCGACGCGGGCTTGGTGCTCTGCCGTTGACCTCGATCTGACCCTTCGGGTGCCTTCCTGCTACCTTCACGCCCGATGCGTCGCTCGGTGGCCCTCCTGCTCTTCACGCTCGCGTGCGGTCCCGCGTCGCTCGCCGACGTCGATGCGGGCCCGACCGACGAGCACCCGGACGCGCACGTGCCGGACTGCGTGGGCGAGGTGCCGAGCTGTCTGTTCGAGGGCGACGAAGGCTGCGAGGGCCCTCGGTTCGACGCGAGCTGCATCGACGGCACGTGGAGCTGCGACCCCTGCACGCTGGGCGACCCGCACTGCGACGACCCACGCGACACGCGGCGCTCGCGCGACTGCGAACGCTGACGAACGCGCGGCGAGCGTGGTCGTGGTCGTGGTCGTGAGCGGCGACGTGAACGCTCACGACGATCGATTCGCTTCGGCGCCGAACGTCCGTCCACGCTCACGAACCGCGCGTCACCAGCGGTCAGCCTGACTTCCGCGTGTCGAGGAGCTCCAGCATCCGCGGCCGCTCCGGCTCGCCCTCCATGTAGTCGGTCTTCGTGAAGACGCCGACGCGCTTGAGGCTTCGCACCATCACCTTGCCGGTGTCGGGGTATTCGCAGACCTCGTGCGGATCGTTCAGACCGATCGCGAGGTAGACGAGGTCTTCGTCGAACGGGTTCGCGATCTGATGCGCGATCCCGGTGCCGGCGGGACACGAGACGCAGTCCCCCGTGCGCAGCTCGCGCAGCGCGTCGCCGTAGCGCAGGACGCCGCGCCCCGAGAGCACGAAGAACGCTTCGTCCTCGCGCGCGTGCGAGTGGAAGGGCACCGCGACGCGCCCCGGAGGCAGCCGCGTCTGGCTCACGCCGAGGCGCCCGAGGTGGCCCATGCCGGGCGTCAGCACCTTCCACGCGTGACCCCAATGCTCGCCGTCGAAGTGGGACTCCTCGGGGGCGTCGTCGACGTTCAGGACCTTCGGAGCGTGCGGGGGCGTCGGTTCGGTCATGGGCGCGGAAGGTAGCGGATGGTGTGACGGACGTAGGTGACGGAGTCGGCGACGCTTGCGGAGTCGAGACGGAGACAGAGTTGGCGACGGAGACTGAGACGGAGCCGGAGACGGAGACGGCGACGGCGACGGCGACGGCTGGCGACGGGGACGGGGACGGCGACGGCGACGGCGTCGGAGACCGAGAGACCGAGACGGAGACGGCGACGGACAGACGGGCGAGACCTCGACGTGCTCGGGTCGACAGGCCCCGTGGCGGCTCGGGGGGCGGCTGCGCGGATAGCCACCGGCCGGCGGCGCGTCGCACGATTCCGCTTCGATTCCTCGGCGATCGTGGGCAGCTTGCGGTGAGATCGGACGTTTTTCACCTGCGCACACCGGTTGCAGTGTCCGTGCGCGTGACGCTCCCGTTCGTTCGTCGCTCCCTCGTCCTCTCGTTCGCGCTCATGCTCGCTTGTGGCGGTGGAAAGGCCTCGAACCGCGACGCCGGGCCGCCGCTCGACGACGCGGCGCTCGATGCGGCCACCCTCGACGCCGCGCCCTCCGACGCCGGCTCGCACGACGACGCCGACACCCCGGACGCTGGCCGCGACGGAGGACCTCCCGGCGCGCTCGTGGCGGAGCTCGAGGTCGCGCGCGTCGACGCCTTCCAAGCGGTCGCGATCCCGCTCGTCGAGGACGGCGTCGAGGTCGCGGGCCCACGCGCGCTCGTCGCGGGCCGCGACGTGCTCTTCCGCGTGCACGCGGTCGCGCGCGCCGGCTGGACCGCCCGCACCGTCGCGGCGGTCGTCACGGTCGACGGCGAACGATTCGTCGACGCGCGCACCCCGAGCTTGCCCGCGGACGACGCGCGCCCCGACAGCGTCTTCTCGATCCGCGTGCCCGGCCGCGCGATCGGTCCGAGCGCGCGCTTCTCGGTGCGCCTCGAAGAGACGAGCGGCGGCGGCGCCGACGTCGCGCACGCGCGTTTCCCGAGCGACGGATCCACGGCGACCCTCGGGGCGCAGACCACCACGCCGCTCCACCTCGTGCTCGTGCCTTTCCGCTACGACACCGACGGCAGCGGCCGCCTCCCCGACACCAGCGAGGCGCAGCTCGCGCGCATGCGGGCCGAGCTCACGAGCCGCTTCCCCTACGCGGACGTCACGCTCGAGGTGCACGACGTGGTGCCGTGGTCGTGGGCGACGCGCTTCAACAACAACGTCGATTGGGGCGACGTGAATCAGACGTTGATCGAGCTGCGCGACGAGGAAGGCGCGCCCGAGCACGAGTACTGGTACGGGCTGATGTCGCCACACGGCACACGCAGCTCGTACTGCGCCTCGACCTTCGGCGGCTGCGTGACCGGCCAGAGCTACGTCGCGACGGTCGACGGCACCCGCGTCGGCTCCGGCGTCGGCTTCGGCGACCTCGACACCATCGGCACCCTCGCGCACGAGCTCGGCCACCTGCACGGCCGCTTCCACGCGCCCTGCGGCACCAGCGGCACCGACGAGGACTACCCCTACGCCGACGGAAGCATCGGCGTGTGGGGCTGGGATCCTCGCGACGGATCGTTCCTCGATCCCGAGGATCACTCGGATCTGCTGGGCTATTGCGAGCCCCAGTGGGTGAGCGACTACACGTGGAACGCGATGTTCGAGCGCCAGGCCGAGATCCGCGCGGAGTACGCGCTCCGCTTCGAGAGCCCACGCGCGCACCGCTTCGTCACGATCGGACCGGAAGGCACGCGGCAGTCCGTGCGGCGCGTGCGACGCCTGCCCGGCGTGCGGCTGCGCGGCGTCGCGATCGACACCGAAGGTCTGCCCGTCGCGCGTGTGGACGTCGGCAAGCTGGAGCTCGCGCACGGGGGAGAGCGCGTCTACGTCTTCGAGCCGCCGACGAACGCGATGGAGCTCGTGGTGGACGGGCGCACGATCGGGCTCGTGCGCTGAGCCGCGGGGCGCGCCGAGGGTGTCGGCGACGTGCGCGGCGACGTGGTCGTTGACGTTGACGTTGACGTGAACGTGGTCGTGATCGGCGACGTGATCGGCGACGGTTCACGTCCACGACCACGTCCACGTTCACGTTCACGTTCACGTTCACGTTCAGGTCCGCAGGAATTCCACCTCGCACGCGCGCGCCACGTACCGTGGAAACACCATGACCATCGCGCTGCGGCGGGCCGAGCTGGCCGACCGCGACACCATCCAGCGTTTCCACCGCGCGCTCTACCTCGAGCACCGGAGCGCGCTCATGCCCGACGGGCTCGAGATCCTCTACGCGTACCGCGACTTCGAGAACGTGCTGCGCGAGGACGTCGACGCGATGTTGCGCAGCCCCGGCACGACGATCTTCGTCGCGCATCGTGATGAGCGCCTGCTCGGTTACGTGACGGGCATGGTCGAGCACGACCCGCGGCGCGTGCTCAGCCGCAAGGGCGTCCTCGGCGATTGGTACGTGGAGCCCGACGCGCGTGGTCTCGGGGTCGGCCGCAAGCTCGTCGACGCGCTCTTCGCGCACTTCCGGACCCTCGGCTGCAGCGTGGTCGAGACGATGACCTGGCCCTTCAACACCGGCACCCGCAAGGCGATGGCGAAGCTCGGCTTCGACGAGGTGCAGATCGTGTATCGGCAGTCGTTGTCGGAAGATCTGTAGCGTTCGGAGCGCGACGAGCTTCTACGGCGAGCTCGAGAACGGATCTCGAATCAAACTTCGAAGAAGCGCCTCCGACTCGGAGGTTCGAGCGGGATCTCCGTCCAGATCTCCGTCCAGATCTCCGACCGAGCTCTCTGAGCTCTCGAACCGGATCTCAAACGTCCTTCGCGAGCGCTTCCAGCAGCGGCGCGATCGCCGCGCGCTTGAGCTTGAGCCCCACGCGGTTGGCCACCACGACCGAGCTCACCTCGCAGATGTCCTCGACGACCTCGAGGCCGTTCTGCCGCAGCGTCTCGCCCGTCTCCACGATGTCGACGATCACGTCCGCCAAGCCCGTGAGCGGCGCGAGCTCCACCGAGCCCTGCACGAAGATCATCTCCACCGCGATGCCGCGGCTCTTGAAGTGACGCGTGGCCACGTTCGGGAACTTCGTCGCCACCCGCAGCAGCGCGCCCGGCGGGGGCGGGTAGGGCGCGCGACGATGCGCGGCCACCGCGAGCTTGCAGCGTCCGATGCCGAGATCGAGCGGCGCGTAGAGGTCGTACTCGCGCTCGAGCAGCACGTCGCGCCCGACTACGCCCACGTCCGCCGCGCCGTACTCCACGTAGGTCGGCACGTCGTCGGGCTTGAGCATCAGCCACTGGATGTTGCGAGCCTCGTCGGTGCGGATGAGCTGCCGCGTGCTCTTGGTGAGCACGTCGGTGTCGAAGCCCGCCGCCGCGAGCCGTGGCACGAGCTGCTCGAGCACACGCCCCTTCGGCACCGCGACCACCACCGGCTGCGGCGGGGCGCTCGGCACCGGCTCGTTCGGCTTCGCGCTCTTGTGTCGCTTCTGGCCCGAACGCGACGCCTTCGACTCCGGCGCGGCGCTCTCACGCAGGGCGTTCTCACGCACGACGTTCTCACGCATGGCCGGGCACCCGTTCGATCTGCGCGCCCAGCGCGGCGAGCTTCGCCTCGATGCGCTCGTAGCCGCGATCGATGTGGTAGACGCGCAGCACCTCCGTCACGCCCTCCGCGACGAGCCCCGCGATCACCAAGCTCGCGCTCGCGCGCAGATCCGTCGCCATCACCTGCGCGCCTTGCAGCGTCGAGACCCCGCGCACCGTCGCGGTGCGGCCCGAGATGGCGATGTCGGCGCCCATGCGGTTGAGCTCCGGCACGTGCATGTAGCGGTTCTCGAAGATCGTCTCGACGATGCGCGACTGACCCGACGCGGTCGTCATCAGCACCATGAACTGCGCCTGCATGTCGGTCGGAAAACCCGGATGCGGCGCGGTCGTCATGTCGACGCTGCGCGCGCGCTTCTCCGCCACCACGCGCAGTCCGTTGCCCTCGCGCTCGATCGCGATGCCCGCCTGCCGCATCTTCGCCGCAACCGCCTCGAGGTGCTCGAAGGTCACGCCCTCGAGCAGCACGTTCCCGCGCGTCGCCGCCGCCGCGGCCATGAAGGTCCCCGCCTCGATGCGGTCCGCGATGATCGCGTGATCGACCGGCTGCAGCGACTCCATGCCCGAGATCGTGATCACGTCGGTGCCCGCGCCCTCGACCTGACCGCCCATCTTGTTGATCACGCGCGCGAGCTCTTCGATCTCCGGCTCCCGCGCGGCGTTCACGATCGTGGTGCGGCCCTTCGCGAGCGCGGCTGCGCACATCAGGTTCTCGGTGCCGGTCACGGTCGGCATGTCGAGCACGAGCTCCGCGCCCTGCAGCCGCCCGCTCGGCACGGTGACGTGCACGTAGCCGTGGCTGAGCTCGACCTTCGCGCCCATCGCCTCGAGCCCCTTGAGGTGCTGATCGATCGGGCGCGCGCCGATCGCGCAGCCGCCCGGCAGCGAGACGCTCGCGCGCCCGTAGCGCGCGACGAGCGGCCCGAGCACGAGCACCGACGCGCGCATCTGCTTCACGAGCTCGTAGGGCGCGACCGGCTCGTTCACCGGCCGGCTCGTGATCTCCACCACGGAGCCCGAGATCGACGCGTCGAGCCCCATCGTGCGGAGCAGCTTCGCCATCGTGCGCACGTCCATCAGATCCGGGACGTTGCGGAACACGTGCTCACCGTCCGCGAGCAGCGCCGCGGAGAGGATCGGGAGCGCGGCGTTCTTCGCGCCGCTGATGTGCACGGTGCCTTCGAGCCGCGCGCCGCCTTGGATGCGGAAGTTCTCCACGGCCGACGGATACGCGAGTGGGGGCCCCGCGTCGAGCAAAGCGCAGGCGCGGGTGCGCGCGAGGGATCCTTCCCCGCGTCCGGTCGTTCCCGCATCCTCCGGCGATGTCCGCGTCCCCCCGCGAGCACTTCCTCGCCGCGCTCGACGACCCTCCCGACGTCCGCGTGCGCCGCGTCGACTCGCTGATCCTCCCGGCCCTCGACTACGCGCGTGCGTGCGTGCACGAGGCGGGCGCACGCGTGCTCGGGCTCTGCGGCCCGCAAGGCTCCGGCAAGTCGACCCTCGTTGCGCAGCTCGTGGAGGGTCTCGCGCTCGGCGGACCGGGCTCGCGCGGCCTGCGCGCGGTCGCGATCTCGATCGACGACTTCTACCTCACGCACGCCGAGCAGCGTGCGCTCGCGGCCGCGCATCCGGGCTCGCCCTACCTCGAGCACCGCGGCTATCCCGGCACCCACGACGTCGCGCTCGGCGCGCGCACCCTCGACGCGCTCGTCGCGCTCGGTCCGGGCGAGCGCCTGCGGATCCCTCGCTACGACAAGGGCGCGCACGGCGGCCGCGGCGATCGGCATCCCGAGCACCCTCACGAGACGTCGGCGTGGCCCGAGGTCGAAGGTCCGATCGATCTCGTGATCCTCGAAGGCTGGATGCTCGGCTTCGCGCCGGTCGGCCCGCCCTACGACGACCTGCACCTCGAAGCGCCCGATCGCGCGCTCGCGTCGTACGACGCGTGGCACCGACGCCTGCATGCGTTCGTGCACCTCGACCTCGCGCGCACCGACGACGTGGTCGACTTCCGCGTCGAGGCCGAGCGCCGCCGACGCGCCGCGGGCGAGCCCGGCCTCTCGGACGCGGACGCGGAGGACTACGTGCGTCGCTTCTTGATCGCGTACCGCACGTGGGTGCCTGGTCTGCGCGCGAAGCCGCCGGTCGCGCCCTCGATGCGCCTCACGATCGGCGCGGACCGCTTGCCGCGCCGCTGATCGCGCGCTCGATCCGCCCGACGGCGCCGCGACACACCGCGTCGGAGTCACACGGCGTCGGAGTCACACCGCGTCGGAGTCACACCGCGTCGGAGTCGCACCGCGTCGGAGTCACACCGCGTCGGAGTCACACCGCGTCGGAGTCACCGCGTCGGAGTCACACCGCGTCGGAGTCGCGTGATTTTACGCGTTTGATCCGCCGATCATGCGCGAGCCGTGTTCGCGTCGTGTGTATACTGGAGTCGTCGTTGTGGACGCGATCGTGTATCGCAAGGCATTGAATATACACATGTTTCGTAGAATGATGAATACAGCGTGAATACGGAGATCGATCCTGGAAGCTCGACATCGATGGAAATGAGAGGACGATCTCGGTCGTAGAAGGGGAACGTTCCGTGCGGGTCTCTCGCGCAGATCGTCGCCGCTCGGGCTCACTCCGAGCGCGTTCGAGCCCACTTCGAGGAGAACCGATGAGCTTGAATTGGATGGTTTGGTCGGGTGGCGGCGGTCTCGTGGCGTCGGGTCGTGGGCGGGCTCCGAGGAGCGTCCGTTGGAGCGTCGCGGTCGTGCTCGTCGCGCTCGGATGCGCGTCGTCGTACGAGGGAACGAGCGCGGAGCGCGCACCGACCTCCGAGGGCCGCGTGGCTTCGGCCGTCGCGCGGCTCACGGACGCATCGGACGGCTCCGAGCCGTGCGTCGACGAAGCGCGCGCGTGCTACGGGGCCGGAGGCGCGTGCGAGTCGGAGACCGCCGCGTTCGTGACCTGCAGCGAGGACGCGGGATGCGGCGGGTGGGACGGGATCGAGCTCGCGTGCGCGGAGGTCTCCTGCGCCGCGTCGTACGAAGCGCTCGCCGACTGCTACGTCGCGGCCGACGCGTGTCGTGCGCTCGACACCTGCTTCGCGGCCAGCGCGCTGGAAGGTGCTCCGGACGCGCCCGCCGACGACGGGGACGACGGCGCGTCGAGCGTGGCCTGTCTCGAAGAAGCCACCGCCTGCTACGGACCGAGCGCGCCCTGCCGAGACGGCTACGTCGCGGTGCTCGCGTGCTCGGACGCCGCGGGCTGCGGCACCGAGTCGATCGACTACGACTGCCTCTTGGCCGCCTGCTCGGAACCGCTGGCGTCGTTCGAGGCGTGCTACTTCGACGAGGACGCGTGCCGCCTGCTCGACGCCTGTGGCGTGGACGAGGCTCCGAGCGAGCCGAGCGAGCCGGTCGATCCCACCGAGCCCGCGCCGATCTGCGAGGCGGAGGACGCGGCCTGCACGGGCGAAGCGAGCGCGTGCGCTTCGACCGTCGATGCGATCGCCGCGTGCGCGCGCGAGGCGGGGTGCGACGACGAGGCGTGCCTCGCGCAGGAGTGCACCGAGCTCTACGAAGACTACGCGCTCTGCACGTTCTCCGAGCCGGTCTGCCGTCCGGCGATCGACTGTCGACTCGAAGCGAGCGGCGCGCTGGACCCGTGCTCGGAGGCCGCGGTCGCCTGCTACTTCGGCGGCCCGTGCGTCGAAGAGTACGCCGCGGTGTACGTGCGCGAGCTCGGCGGCATCACCGACGAGGCGCTCGTGGACGCGCTCGTCGCGTGCGAGAGCGCCGCGTGCCCCGAGGTCGCCGCCGCCTGCGACGGCTGACGCACGAGCCGAGTCGACGCCCGCCTCCCGCGCCTGTGGTGAGGCGGCGTCGCCGCGGCTTCCCGGCCGCATCGCCGTGCCGCGCGACGGCGAACGCGGAACGACGTCGCTGGAACCACGTCGCTCCGACCGTCGCCGTCGCTCGGACCGTCGCTCGGATCGACCTCGCTCGGAGGCCCGAGCGACCTGGGATCGTCGGGGACCGGCGGCCCGCTCGGCGCCTATCCGCGCGGTGGCCGCCCCGTCCATCGCAAGAACGCCGCCGCCGACGTACGACCCGAGCGAACCGACCATCCGGCGACGCTACGCCGAGCCCTGCGGTGCGCCAAGCCGAGCTGTCGCGCGCGGCATCGATTGTGTCGCGCGCGGCTCTTCGGCGGTCGGCTACGAAACGAGGGCACGGCGGACCGCGAACGAAGGAAGCCCCATCGACGGGTCGGTACCTGACGGCCTCGACGCAGGTCACTCGGGCGCGCGACCGGGGCCGAAAGCACGATGGAGGGCGAGGTGCGAAGTCGCGGTTCGTTCGATTGACATCGGATCAGAAACTGAAGGAGTCGCGATGCGTCTACGTTTCGTGCTGATGAGTCTCGTCTTCTGGGTCGCCGGGTGTGGTGATGACGACGTCACGGGCGTCCCGGATGCGGCATCGACCGACGCTGGCAAGTGGCCCTCGTGGGCGGCTCGTACGGCAGCCTCTGGGCCCTCGAGATCATGCGTCGCTACCCGACCTCGGTTCGCGCGAGCGTGATCGATGCCATCGCTGCGCCGAGCCTGCCCTGGACCCTGCAATCGCCGCGGGGTCTGCGGACGGGGCTGGAGCGGCTCTTCGCGTATTGCGCCGACTCACCGGCGTGCGCCGAACGGTACGGAGCCCGCTTTTGCAGCGCGCGTTCGCCGCGTTGGAGGAGGAGCCGCTCGTCCTGCCCGAGAGCGAGATCGCGTTTGGCGCGAACGACCTCGGCCAGCTCCTGTTCTCGGCCATGTACGACTACCAGCTCTACGGCTCCGTCCCGCTCTTCCTCGAGCTCGCCGCCGAGCGCGATGCCGAAGGTCTGGAGGCGATCGGCGAGCTGTTCTTGGAAGCGTTCTCCACGTTTGCGGAGTCCGCGTCGGTCATGGGCCTCTCGGTGTGGTGCTCGGACTCGGTCCAGTACTACGACGCGAACGCCGTCGACGAAGCGCACGCGGGGGTGTGGCCGGAGATCTCGAGCATCTTCCGTTCGGGCGACGAACGCCTGGTGTCGGCGTGCGCGCAGTGGCCGCTCGCTCCGGCCGAGTCTCTTCGCCCCGTGACCTCCGCCGTTCCGACGCTCGTCGGCAACGGCGAGATGGATCCCGTGACCCCGGACACGTCGGCGCAGGTGGTGGTCTCGACGTTGTCCCGAGGGCGCTTCGTCTCGGTGCCTCGGTTCGGACACGGAGGAGTGAGCGACGTGTGCGGCATCGACAAGGTGCTCGAGTTCGTCGCGTCTCCCGATCCGGAGGCGATCGATCTCTCGTGCATCGAGGACGTTCCCGCGATCGAGTTCCTGCTCGAGCTTCCGTAGACGAGGCTCGGATCCCGGTGGTTCGGATCCCCGCGGGGTCGCGCGGCTCGATCACTCGAGCAGCGCGACCTCGCAGAACGCGGTGGTGGACGCGTGGGGCGTGATCCGCGTCGAGCCTTCGGTGCGATCGAAGAGCCCGTAGTCCCCGAGGCGACCGACGCCGCACGTGGGATCCTCTCGGCTCGCCTCCGGTCCGCCGCTCACGCTCACGAAGAGGTTCCACGCCATGCGTTCACCCGCGCGCCAGCTCGACGTCCGCCCGAGCCGCTCGCGCCGCAGGAACGTCTCCACCACCCAGCCGCTCGCGGTGCGCAGCGCCACGAAATCGTCGGACGGCCAGGGGCCTCGCGCGGAGCTCGGGTCCCAACGCGTGCCCTCCGTCGCGCCGATCGTGTCGGGGGCCCGGACGATGAGCTGCGCGGTCCCCGGGTCGTCGTACGCGGGCGCTGCTTCGAACGAGCCGTCGTCGTCGACGAAGAGGTGCAACGCGTCGCCGCACCACGGGGCGGAGGGCAAGGTCGAAGGCACGACGTCGTCGTCGGTGACCGTCGCGTGCACGTAGAGACCGTCCGGATGCCACGCGACGCGAACGTCGACCCGATGGCTCGTCGGCAACGGATCGGCGTCGATCCAACGATCGCGCGGCAGCTCCACGCCAGGCCCTTCGCAGTCGGGTCGGCCGTCGAGCACCGGGGCCGTGCGGAGCTGCGGCAGGGCGTCGCAGGGGCTCGCCGCGCAGGAGGAGACCGCGCCGGCGTCGCTGTCCACGATCGGCTCGCGCGCGAGATCGACGTCTCGCGTGCACGCGAGAAGCCCCGCGGCGAAGCACACCGGCCGAATCCAGTGCCGAATCCAGTGCACGATCAGACGCAGAATCGAGCGCGAAATCGACGGTGGAATCCAAGTGCGAATCGAATGCGGTGGCGAAGGGCTCTCGCGGAGCGACGCGGCGACGTGGGTCACCGCGACGACCCTCGCGTGAGCGCGTCGACGAGCTCGTGCGCGCGTCGGCCGACCAAGGTGCCCGAGAATCGCGCGGCGGTCGCACGAGCACGACGCAGCGCGGCGTCGCGTCGGCCGAGGTTCCGCAGTGCTTCGATCGTCAGCAGCTCGCGCTCGCCCACCAACGCGCCGTCGGGGTAGCGGCGCTCGTGGCGCTTCAACACGCCGAGCGCGGCGCGCGGCGAGCGCACGACGAGCGTGCCGGCACGGCGCAGCAGCTCGGTTTCGTCGGCGAGCGAGCGTTCGACGGGCTCGCGCCGAATCGTGCGTGCGGGCTCGATCGCCTCCGTCGTGGGATCCGTCTCCGTGGGGAGCTCCGTCGTGGGTTCGTTTGCCGGCTCGTTCACCGGGTCGTTCACTCGTTCGTTCACCCGGTCGTTCACCCGGTCGTTCACCCGGTCGTTCACCCGGTCGTTCACCCGGTCGGTGGGGACCGTACGAATGGGAGGGCTCGAACGTGGCGGAGGTTCGTCGACGTCGGATCGGGTCGCCGTCCAGGCCACCGCGCCGATCGTCGCCGTCACGAGGATCGCGGCGAGCACTTTCCACGCGAGCGCCAGGATGGCCGCTCCTGCCGCGCCCGCGATCACCCGATGGCGCAAGCGCGCGCGGCGCGCGTCGTCGAACGGCACCGCGCGCGGCGCCTCCGACAGCCATCGTCGCAACGTGGCCGGCGCGTCGGGATCGTCTTTGAGCGGAAGCGGGTCGCTCATCGTTCGCCCTCTGGAAGCAAACCGGGCTCGCGCAACGCGACGAGCTCTCGAAGCATACGTCGCGCGGAGTGCAGTCGCGAGTGCACGGTGCCGACGGGGATCGCGAGCTCCTCCGCGATCTCCGCGCAGGACCGTCCTTCGATCTCGTACATCACGAGCACCACGCGGCGCTCTTCGTCGAGCTCGTCGAGCAGCGCGTCGAGCGCCCCGCGGGTGCTGGCCGCCTGCGCGATCGCGTCCGGTCTCTCGGCGCTATCCGTCAGTCGCTCCGGCGGATCCATCACGCGCTCGCGACGCCGGTGCGCGCGTTTTCGCCAGCCCTGCACGGTCCGAACGCAGATGCCCCAGAGCCAACCGCGGAGCTCGCCGCGCGCCGCGTCGTATTCGGGCAAGCGCCGATGCACCACCAGGAAGACCTCCTGAAGCAGATCCTCGGCGTCGGTCGGAGGCACCCCGAGGCGCTGCAGCGTGCTCCACACGAAGCTCGCATGATCGTCGTAGACGTCTTCGATCCGAAGCGCCGCGCTCGCTCGCGTTCGTCTCGCCGCTTTGCTCCAGAACACCAGGTGCAGTCCCATGAGGCTCGTCTCACGAATCCGCGCGGCGGTCATGGAGATTCGAGGTGGTCGAAGCGGCAGCGAAGCGTGCTCTCCAGCGCGTGTCGCTCGGTCGCGTCGAGCGCACGGCCGTAGGTGGCGAACGCTGCGACTGTGCCTCGCCAATGCCGGCCGTACATCCCGGCGCCGAGCTGAAGTGGCGCGCGTGTGTCGACACCACCGCCAGCAGGCATCGGTCGAGACCACACCTCTTCGCCTTCGACGAACAGACGGATCGTGTCGCCCTCCAGGAGCGCCGTGGTGAGCGTGGGTCGCTCTCCGATCGACGTGGGGCGCGTCCAGGCCACGAACGGGTCGCGCCGAGGCGCGTCCGCGCACGTCCCGTATCCGTCCGATCCGAACACCTGGGTGTCGTAGAAGTCGCCGCCGGTGTAGGTCTTCACGTTGTTCCCGAAGCGCACCGAGACCTCGTCTTGGACGGCGCCGACGTAAACTCCTCCCCAATCGCGCGCGCCCTGCCACATGATCGGCGTGTGGTACGTGCCGCTGCACCCCGTCTCGTCCGCGCGACAACACCACTCCACGCCCGGCGCGCGGCGGCCCGAGGCGCTCAGGAGCGTGATCGTGAGCGCGCGCGCCCTCCCGCGACCCGTCGCGCCGAGGCCCCGACGCCCGACCACGCGCGCACCACGTCGCCGTCGCGCTCGACGCCTTCGTGGGCGTCGTAGAAGACGACGAGGCCGTC
>JALOQC010000515.1 GCA_025453555.1 Myxococcota bacterium
CGATCCGGCGAAGCGGCCCGACCTCGTGGAGCTCGTGGAGTACGGCGCGGGGCTCGGGATCCGCATGGCGCTCACGCCGAGCGCGACCCCGCTCGTGACCCGCGACTGGCTCGCGGAGCTGCGCAAGGTCGGCCTCGCGCGCCTCGCGATCAGCGTCGACGGATCGAAGGCGGCAACCCACGATCGGTTCCGCGGTGTGGTCGGCTCGTGGGCGCGCTCCCACTCGATCCTCTGCGATGCGCGCGAGCTCGGGCTCACCACGCAGGTGAACACCAGCGTGTGCCCGGAGAACCTCGACGAGCTCCCGCTGCTCGCGACGCAGCTCGCCGCGCTCGACATCGAGCTCTGGAGCGTCTTCTTCGTGGTCCCGACGGGGCGCGCGACGGGGATGACGCCGCTCTCGGCCGAGGCGGTGGAGAGCGTGCTCGAGTGGCTCGAGGTGTTGGTGCGACGCTCGCCCTTCGACGTGAAGACGACGGCGGCGCCTCAGTTTCGGCGCGTGCTGCTTCAGAAGAAGCACGAGCGCGACGACATCGTGGGATTGCGTTCCCTCCGGAGGTCGTTCCGACCTCCCTCCACCGGCGTGAAGCCGGCGGAGCCTCCCTCCGAGTCGACCGAGCTGCCGCTCGGCCTCACCGATGGCATCGGTCGCTCGCCGCGCGGCGTGAACGACGGCCAAGGCGTGGTCTTCGTCTCGCACGTGGGTGAGATCCAGCCGAGCGGCTTCTTGCCGATCGTGGCGGGCAACGTGCGGATGGAGGGGCTGAGCCGGACCTATCGCGAGAGCCCACTCTTCAAGGCGTTGCGCGACACCGACCAGCTCGGCGGCAAGTGTGGTCGCTGCGAGTTCCGAAAGGTCTGCGGCGGATCGCGAGCGCGCGCGCACGCGGTGACGGGCGACGTGCTGGCGGAGGATCCGTCGTGCACGTATCAGCCGCGGAGGAAGGCGTCGTGAGCGCGCCGGTCGTGGTGGTCGGCGGCGGTGTCGCCGGGCTCGCGGCCGCGTGGCGACTTCGCGCGCGAGGGCAGGACGTCGTCTTGCTCGAACGCTCGTCGCGGCTCGGCGGGCTGGTGGAGTCGGAGCGGCTCGGAGGCCAGACGGCGGATGCGCAGGGTTGGGTGCTCGAGCACGGTCCAGACGGCTTGCTCGCGAGCAAGCCGGGGATGCGCGAGGTGCTGGAGCGGCTCGGCATGCAGAGCGAGCTCGTCACCGGCGGCGAGGGCAAACGTGTGGCGTACGTCGCGCGGAGCGAGCGCGAGGCGCTGCGGCTCGATCCGATCCCGACGAGCCTCTTCCGCTTCGAGCGACGCGCGATCGTGGAGCTGCTGCGCTCACCGCTGCTGAGCTGGTCGGCGAAGCTGCGGCTCTTCGCGGAGCCCTTCGTGCGGCACAGCGCGCGCGCAGACACGGTGGCGCACTTCGTGGTGCGGCGCTTCGGGCGCGAGCTCGCGGAGCGTGTGTTCGAGCCGATGATGCGCGGCGTGTACGGCGCGTCGATCGCGGAGCTCGGTCTCCACGAGACGATGCCGAAGCTCGCGGATCTCGAGCGTCGCTACGGCAGCGTCGGCGTGGCGCTGCTGCTCGCGCCGCGCGCGCCCGCGGGGCCGGGGCTCGTGAGCTTTCGGGGCGGCATGCAGACGCTGGTGGAGCGGCTCGCGGCGGAGGTCGCGCCGAGCGTGCGGCTCGGGGTGGAGGTCGAGTCGATCCAACCGGCGCGGCCCGGCGCTCCGACCACGCTCTACACCTCCGAAGGCCCGGTGGCGGCGCGTGAGATCGTGCTTGCGTGCCCGGCGCGGGAGGCGCGTCGTCTGCTCGCGCCGCTCGACCCGGCGCTCGGCGACGAGCTCGCGGGCATTCGCTCGACCGACGTGTCGGTGGTCTCGCTCGGCTACGCGCGCGACGACGTGATGCACGCGCTCGACGGCACGGGCTTCGTGGTCGATCCCGCCCTCGGTCGATCGCTCGTGGCGTGCACGTGGTCGAGCCGCAAATGGAGCGGGCGCGCGCCGGACGACGGAGTGTTGCTGCGCTGCGTGGTGAACCGCGGAGAGAGTACGCCGGAGCTCGTGCAGACCGCGAGCGAAGAGGTGCATCGGTTCCTCGGCATCACCGCGAAGCCGCGGCTCGTGCGGGCGCGGCGTCGAACTGGCGCGCTGCCGGTGTACGCGCCCGGTCATCGCGAGCGGGTGGCGGAGGCGCGGACGCGCGCGCGACGCTTTGGGGTCGAGCTGGCCGGCAACGCGTACGACGGCGTGGGCGTGCCGGATTGTTTGTCGAGCGGGATCGGCGCGGCGGAGCGTGTCCGCGCGGCGTGAGGGCTCACGAACGAAGGCTCACGAACGAAGGTCCACGAACGAAGGCTCACGAACGAAGGCTCACGAACGAAGGCTCACGAACGAAGGTCCACGAACGAAGGTCCACGAACGAAGGCTCACGAACGAAGGCTCACGAACGTAGGCTCACGACGGCGGCGATCGCCCAGACGATCCCGAGCGCGCCCGCGAAGGTGTGGGCGTGGACGCCGAGGATCGCGGTGGGCAACACGACGTCGACCACGAGCACCGCGCCCATCGCGAGCGCGCTGCCGCCCGCGACGAGGCTCGGCAGACCGCGGGCGTCCGCGAGCGAGACGAAGACGGGACCGAGCAACAAGAAGTGCAAGCCCGCGACGGCGAGCGCGTGCGGAGGGCCGCTCGGGAACGCGAGCATCGCGAGGCCGCCCAGCGCGAAGGCGAGCCAGAGCGCGCGGGGCCAGAGCGGCGCACGACGCGCGGCGTGCGCGACGAGGAAGCCGTAGAGCGCGAGCGCGATCGCGCCGAGGAGGTTTGGGAGCGGACCGAGGTGGAGCGCGGCCACGAGCCCGAGCGGTCCGAAGACGCGCGCGTTGGAGAGCGCGAGATCGACGCGTGACGTCGCGCGTTCGTGCGTGCTGTCCGTGTCCGTGGTGTCCGCGTCCGTGGTGTCCGCGTCCGTGCGCGACGCGAGCCGTGCAAGCGCCGCGGGGACCACCACGAGGAAGAAGAGGATCGAGAGGAACGCGTGCACGAGCCCGTTCGCGAGCGCGGGATCGCGGCGCGTGCTGACCGCGATCGCGGGGATGAACGCGGTGCCGAGCACGATCGCGATCGGCGCGAGACGGAGCGCGTCGCGACGAGCGCGCACGACGCCACGCGCGGACCACGCGGTGAAGAGCCAGATCGCGCCGACCACGGTGGACGCGACGATGGACGGGAGAGCGTAGCCGCCGAGCGCGAAGGTCACCGTCGCCACGCCGCACGCGACGAGGTAGAGCGCGGTGGTGCGAGGGCCCGGCACCGGGAGACCCACGCGACGCCACGCGAGCCACGTGAGCGGGAAGAGGACGGCGTAGACGCCCGCGTGCGAGTGCGCGTGCCGCCAGTCGGGCGCGTCGAGGGGCAGCGACACGAGGCCCGCGTAGAAGAAGCGGAGCCACGCGCCGAGGCCCGCGGCCACCACGGCCGCGACGCTGGCGCCGAGGGCGAAGCGGCGAGGCGACATCGCGGCGGACTCTGAGGGATGCACGCGTGGAGCTCAACCGTGCGGTGATCGACGGTGTGCGCGATCGGAGCGTGCTCGACGGTCCGGAGCTCGGCGGGTGCGGAGCTCGGGGCTCTGGAGCTTCGATCCGCGCGGTGCTCGACACGCGCGCTCGTCGCCGCGCGCCTTCGCGCCTCGGAGAGCTCTCACTTCCGCGTGCGTCGCGACGGGATCGGCGCGAGCAGGGTGCGGAGCACGTCGCGCACGTCGGTGCGCTCGCGGCCGATCGTCGGCTCGAGCAGGCTCATCTGCATCGTTCCGAGGACGACCAGCGCGAGCGCTTCGGGGGAAAGGTCGTCGCGCACGAGCCCCTCGTCGCGCGCCTCCGCCAAGGTGTCGCGCACGAAGTCGCGGGAGGCCCGCACGCCCGCGCGCAGCTTGCGACGCGCGGCTTCGGGGAGCGCGCGCGTGAACTGCTCCGAGAGCACGAGGCGGGGGATCGCCCGCTCGCTGCGGGCCAACGCGAGGCGCGCCACCACGAACGCGTCGAGCCGCTCGAGCGGCGGGAGCTCCCGCGATGGAAGGGACGCGCGGAGGAGCTCGTCCGCCCGCGCGGCGACCGCCTCGAGGATCGCGTCGAGCGACGCGTAGTGACGAAAGAGCGCGCCCGGGGTGATGCCGACCGAGCGCGCGAGGGTGCTGGTGGTCAAGGCCGCGATGCCGTCGCGGGCGACGAGCGCGAGCGCGGCGTCGGCGATCTGCAAGCGGCGGACGTCGGTGGGGAGCCGTGCGGTCATGCGCGGATCGTAGCAGCGGGTCGCAGTAAGTAAACGTTCACTTGCGAGTTCCATGGCGCGGATCCATCCTCGGGGCATGTCCGAGAGAACCGCGTCGCTCCGGGATCGCCTGCGCGCCGCCCGCGGCCGAATCGTGCTGGCGCTCGTCGTCCTGGCGG
>JALOQC010000516.1 GCA_025453555.1 Myxococcota bacterium
CCCACCAGCGGCTGCCCATTCGCGGTCGAACCGCCCGGCACGAGCACGCTCGAGCACCCTTCCGAGACCGCGTTCTTCTTCAGCGGCGCCCCCCGCTCCGCCGCGAGCAGCACCGCGTCGCGCAGGTCGGTCATGTTCGCCACCGTGAAGAGCCGCGCGGCGTCGATCCCGGCGCCCTCCGCGAGCCCGCAATGCTCCGCGAAGCCCTCCGGATCCCACTGCTCGTAGATCGAGAAGCCCTCTCGCCCGACCTCCAGCAGCCGCTCCCAGCCGCCCTGCCCGCGCTCGGCGAAATACGCCCGCACCGCGTCGAGCCGCATCGCGACGAAGTCGTTCACCTTCGCGCGGAAGGCCTCCCCTTGCCCGCGACCCAGCTCCCGCGGGGACCCACTCACCTCGACGATCGGCAGCTCGAGCGGCATGGACATGGGCGGCACAGGCGGCTTCGACGACATGCGTCCGTCATGGAGCACGGTGTCCAACGAGGCAAACGCGCTCGGTATCCGCTGCCGTGGTGCACGGCGTGCGCGCCGTTTGGGGTCGGCGTGGTGCACGGTGCGCCGGGCGCTCGACATCGGCGCTTGACACCCGCGCGATTCCCAACAGATTCGCCCGGTTTTTCGGAGCAGCAGCCATGCCGACCTACGAATACCGATGCGATGCCTGCGGGCACGAGTTCGAGAAGGAGCAGCGGATCAGCGAGAAGCCGATCAAGAAGTGCCCGAGCTGCGGCGCCCAGAAGGCGCGGCGCATGGTCGGCGGCACCGGCTTCATCCTGAAGGGCGGCGGCTGGTACTCGGACCTCTACTCGGGCCCGTCGAACGCGAGCAAGAAGTCGTCTTCGAGCGAGTCTTCGAGTGAGTCGTCGAGCGAGTCGTCGAGCGCGTCCTCGCCTGCGGAGAGCAAGCCGGCCAAGAGCGAGAAGAGCGAGAGCAAGCCGAAGAAGGCGAAGAAGGCGGATTGATCGCGGACGGGGCTTCGAGGCCTGCTCGGCGCTCGACACCGCCGTAGACCCGCGTCGTCGCGGCTTCGCGCGCGTCGCCGCTTTCGCGGTCAGGTCGCCGATGTCGCGGTCACGTCGCCGTCGCCGTTCACGACCACGTTCACGACCACGTCAACGACCACGTCAACGACCACGTCGACGTCAACGACGAGCCGGAGGCGATCGACGCGCGCACCTCACACCGGCGTGAGGTACTGGATCGCGAGGGTCTTCTTTCCCCAACCGGGGAAGATCACGTCGGCCTTGGGGACCATGCCCTGCTCGACGCGGCGGACCTCGCCGATGCCGAACTTCGCGTGACGCACCCGCATGCCGGGCGCGAAGCCGCGTGAGTCCGAGCCCTCCGAGTAGTCGACGTAGCTCTCGGTCGGCGCTTCGGCGCGCGCCCCCTTCGGTGCGCTCCGCGGCTCCCACGCGTCGTCGTCGTGTGCGTCGATTCCATCGTCCTCGTCGTCGCGCCCGGAGCGCGCGCCCCAGCCGTTGCCTCCCCCCGCGCCGACACCGCCCGCGCCGCCGCGCGTCGGGAAGCTCGGTCGCTCCCACGGATCGGGCCGATACGGCCGCGACACCGGCGCCGCCCGCCGCGGCTCCACCCCGATCCACACCGCGTCCTCGCGCGGCACGTCGAGCACGAAACGCGACGGATCCCCCGGCCGCACCTGCCCGTAGATCCGCCGCACGCTCGCGTAGCTGAGGATGAGCCGCTGCCGCGCGCGCGTGAACGCGACGTAGGCGAGCCGGCGCTCCTCCTCCATCTCCTCCGGATCCTCCGCGGGATCGGTGCCGCGCATCGGGAACATCCGCTCCTCGAGCCCGGTGACCATCACGGTGTCGAACTCCAGGCCCTTGGCCGCGTGCACGGTCATCAACGTGACCTTCGCGCCCCCCGCCTGCTCTTCGACCTCCGACTGCAGCGTCACCTCTTCGAGGAAACCCGCGAGCGTCGCGTCCTCGCGCTCCGCCGCGTACTGCTGGATCGAGCCCACGAGCTCCTGGAGGTTCTCGCGCCGCGCGTCGGCCTCCGGCGAGTCGTCCGCGCGCAGCATCTCGAGGTAGCCGCTGTCCTGGAGCACCGCGCCCGCGAGATCCGCGAGCGGCAGCGTGCGCGCGGCCGAGCGCATCCGCTCCATCAGCTCCTTGAACTGCGCGAGCTTCCCTGCCGGTCCGCTCCCCGCGTTCTCGTCGATCGCCGCCCATACGCTCGAGCCCGCGCGCGCCGCGTCGTCGAGCAGCCGCGAGAGGCTCGTCTTGCCGATGCCACGCGCGGGCACGTTGACGATGCGCAGCAGCGAGACGTCGTCCTCGGGGTTCTGGATCACCCGCAGGTACGCGAGCAGGTCTTTGACCTCCGCGCGATCGTAGAACCGCACGCCGCCGACGATGCGGTAGGGCACGTTCGCTTGGCGCAGCGCCTCTTCGAGCACGCGCGACTGCGCGTGGGTCCGATAGAAGACCGCGATCTCCGAGAGCGGCGCGCCCTTCGCCCGCAGCTCCTGCACGCCGCGCACGACCATCCGCGCCTCGTCGCGCTCGTCCTCGCAGCGGACCACGAGCACCTTGTCGCCCTCGGGATTCTCCGTCCAAAGCTCCTTCGGCTCGCGGTCGTGGTTCTTCGAGATGACCGAATGCGCGACGCGCAGGATGCGCTGCGTGGAGCGGTAGTTCTGCTCGAGCTTCACCACGTGCGCGTCCGGATACGCGCGGCGGAAGTCGAGGATGTTGCGCCGATCCGCGCCCCGCCAACGGTAGATCGACTGGTCGTCGTCGCCGACCACCACGAGGTTGCGATGCACCGAGGCGAGCGCGCGCACGAGCCGGAGCTGCGCGTGGTTCGTGTCTTGGAACTCGTCGACGAGCTGGTGGAGGAAGCGCCCCGCGAGGTGCTCGCGCAGGCCGTCGTTCCCTTCGAGCGCGCGCACGAACCGATAGATCAGATCGCCGAAGTCGAGCGCGCCGGACTTCTGCATGCGCTCTTCGTAGGCCGTGTACACGCGCCGCACGATCTCGCGGTACGGGTCGCCCTCGGTCGTCATCTGATCGGGCGCCGTCATCTCCTGTTTGGCGCGGTTGATCGCGCCCGCGACCTGCTTGGGGATGAACTGCTTGGGGTCGATGTTCAGGTCCCCGAGCACCCGCTTGACCATCGCCTGTTGGTCTTGGTCGTCGTAGATGACGAAGTCCTTCTTCACCCCCGCCGCTTCGGCGTTCAGCCGCAGGAGGCGCGCGCACGTCGAGTGGAAGGTGCCGACCTGCAGCCCCTTCGCGCCACCCGGCACCAGGTGCTCGAGGCGCTCGCGCATCTCGCCCGCGGCTTTGTTGGTGAAAGTCACCGCGAGGATCCGCCACGGCGCGACGCCCTGCTCGGCCACCAGGCGCGCGATCCGCATCGTGATCACCCGCGTCTTGCCGCTGCCCGCGCCCGCGAAGACCACGAGCGGCCCCCCGTCGTGCAGCACGGCCTCTCGTTGCGGAGCGTTCAATCCTCGAAGATCCATCGACTCACCCAGCCACCGCGCCGACCGAGCCGGCACCGCGCTCCGCCGGCAATCGCCGGCTTCCACCTCACGCCGCGCCGACCTCGAGCAGGGCCCGACCGACCGCGACACACCTCGTCATGCGTTCAGCGGCGGAGCCTACCCGCCGACGGTGGACGGGGCGAGCGCGAACCCGTCGATCGGCACCTCACGTCGCGGCGACGCGCACCAAGAATGGACGTGGCTTTCCGCGGGCTGGTAGAACCACGGCCATGACCGCGGTCGCGGCCGGCGACGAGAACGACGAGAGCACGGGAGACGACGAGCGAGCCTCGTCGCGTCCGCCTGCGTCGTCGGCGCCGCCTTCCGTACCGCCCCCCGCCGACGTGCCCGAGCCACGGGTGAGCAGCCGGACGACCCCGGAGGAGCGCGAGCGCGATCGCGAGCTCGTGCGGCGCCTTCAACAGGGCGACGAGACCGCCTTCCGCGAGCTCTTCGATCGTTACAACCGGCGTGCCTTCGCGGTCGCGTTCGGGGTCGTGCGCAACAAGCAGGACGCGCTCGACATCGTGCAGGACGCCTTCATCAAGGTGCACAAGCACATCGAGAGCTTTCAGGGCACGAGCAGCTTCTACACGTGGCTCTACCGCATCGTGATGAACCTCTCGATCGACCACGTCCGCCGCAACAAGAAGGGCCGGAACGTGGACTTCGACGAGCGCATCAAGCGCGGCGACGAGGACGCGGGCGATGGCTCGATCCTGCCCACCCTGCTCGGCACCAACCCGCGCCGCACCGCGCTCCGCCGCGAGCTGATCGAGCGCATCGAGAAAGCCCTCGACGAGCTCCCCGAATACCACCGCGCGGTGCTGCTGCTGCGCGAGGTCGAGGGGCTCTCCTACGAAGAGATGGCCAAGGTCCTCGAGGTCCCCAAGGGGACCATCATGAGCCGCCTGTTCCACGCGCGGCGGAAGATG
>JALOQC010000109.1 GCA_025453555.1 Myxococcota bacterium
GCTCGCAGGAGAGCCCGTGGCCACGGAGCGACTGTCCATGCGGAAGACGAGAGAGATTCTTCGCCAGAAGTGGGAGCTGGGACGCTCGCACCGCGAGATCGCCCGAAGCGTCAGCACGAGCGCTGGGGCTATCGGCGGCGTGTTGGCGCGAGCGAAGCAGGCCGGGCTGACGACCTGGCCCGAGGTCGAGCGCCTTTCGGAAGACGAGCTCGATCGCGCGCTGTACCCGCAACGGGTGTCGAACGCCGACCCTCGTCCCGAGCCGGACTGCGTCTGGATCCATCGCGAGCGCGCTCGGCCAGGCGTCACACTCGACCTCCTTCACCGCGAGTATCTCGAGCAGCACGGAGGCGGCTACCAGTACACGACGTTCTGCGATCGCTACCGCGAGTGGCTGAAACGCCGCGGGCTGACGATGCGTCAGCGGCACGAAGCGGGGGACAAGCTCTTCGTCGACTACTCCGGCAAGCGGCCCTCGATCCTCGATCCACGCACGGGCGAGCGTCGACAGGTCGAGCTGTTCGTCGCGGTGCTCGGCGCCTCGAACTACACCTACGCCGAGGCGACGTACTCGCAGTCTGGACCGGACTGGATCGCCAGCCACATCCGCGCGCTCGAGTTCTTCGGCGGCGCTCCGAAGACGATCGTGTGCGACCAGCTCAAGAGCGGCGTGACGCGATCGTGCCGCTACGAGCCGCAAGTCCAGCGGACGTACGAAGACCTGGCGACCCACTACGACACCACCGTCCTGCCCGCACGACCCTACAAGGCCCGCGACAAGGCGAAGGTCGAGAACGCTGTGCTCATCGTTCAGCGATGGATCCTCGCGCGGATTCGCAACGAGGTCTTCGCGTCCATCACACAACTCAACCGTCGCATTCACGAGCTTCTCGACGACCTGAATGCACGAACGATGCGTCGCTACGGCCGGAGTCGTCGCGAGCTCTTCGACACGCTCGATGGACCGGCGCTGCGGCCGATGCCGCCGACGCGCTTCGAGTACGCCGAGTGGAAGAAGGCGACCGTCAATCTCGACTACCACGTGCTCTTCGAGCACCACGCGTACTCGGTCCCGCATGCCTTCGTGCACGAGGAGGTCTGGCTCCGCGCGACCGCAACGACGATCGAGATCCTCCTGCGCGGTCGGCGGATCGCATCGCATCCGCGCAGCTACCTCCGCGGCAAGTTCACGACGCTCGCCGAGCACATGCCGCGCTCACACCGAGAGCAGGCGACATGGACGCCGTCGCGGATCCTCGCGTGGGCGGAGAAGACCGGCCCGTCCGTGCGCGCCCTCTGCGAGGCGATTCTTCTCTCGCGGAAGCACCCCGAGCATGGCTTCCGATCTTGCCTCGGGATCCTCCGCCTCGGGAAGAAGCACGGAGACGAACGCCTCGAAGCGGCCTGTGCACGTGCCCACCAACTCGGCGCCCGCTCGTACCGACACGTGGCGTCGATTCTCGACAAGGGACTCGACCGCGTGCCCCTGGATGAAGTCGACGAAGAGAGGTCGCCAACCACGCACGAGAACGTGCGCGGAGCGGACTACTACCTGAACTGAATGGAGACGAATCTTGCTGACACAACCGACACTCGAGAAACTGAAAACGCTGCACCTGTACGCGATGGCCAGCGCTTGGCTCGCACAACAGAGCGACCCCTCGATGAACGAGCTCGATTTCGACTCGCGCCTCGCCCTGGTCGTCGACGCCGAGGTGCTCGCACGCGACAACAAGCGCATCGCCCGGGCGCTACGGGAAGCGAAGCTCCGCCTCCCCAACGCGTGTGTCGAGGACATCGACTTCGCTGCCAAGCGCGAGCTCGATCGAGCGCAGGTCAAGGCGCTCGGGACTGGGCGCTGGATCGCCGATCACCAGAACGTGCTCATCACGGGGATGACCGGCGTCGGCAAGACGTACCTCGCGTGCGCGCTTGGCCAGCTCGCCTGCCGCACCGGCTTCCGCGCGCTCTACCGACGTGCTCCGCGCCTCTTCGAGGAGCTCGCGCTCGCCCAAGCCGACGGTACGTACACGCGCTTGCTCGGCCGCCTGGCGAAGATCGACGTCCTCATCCTCGACGACTGGGGCCTCACGCCGCTCACCGAACGACAACGACGCGACATCCTTGAGGTCATCGAAGACCGTCATGGGCTTCGCTCCACGATCCTCGCGAGCCAGCTTCCCGTCGAAAAGTGGCACGACTACCTCGGCGACCCGACCATCGCCGACGCGGTCCTCGACCGACTCGTTCACAACGCGCACCGACTCAAGCCGAAGGGCCCGAGTCGTCGAAAGCCGGAAGGAACCGCCAAGCGCTGACCTCGACCACCTGACGGACCAACGTCGCTTCGCTCCGACCCTGATCACGATGCCCGATCGGCACGATCACGATGGCGCGATCGAGGCGATCACGATGCGCGGAATACGCACTCGAAGAGTTGCTCCAACTCGCCGGATGCACCGGTCACGGGTGGCCACAGATTGTCGATGACGAACCCGACGACACACGCCGGTTCCGGCAACCCGCTGAACGGATTCTCCGGATCATCACCGGGAAGCGGATTGCCGAAACCAAGGCGATAGTCCGGCCGCGACGTGGAACCTGTGTCCTGCCATCTCAGGGTTCCTCCCATCATCGGGAGACACTCGCTCACGCGCGTCTCCCCGTCGAGCACGTACCGGTGGACAAAGTGCTCGCCCTCGCATTCCGGAAGCTCCGGTTCGACGAAGGCATCGCTCGCGACATCCGTGGCGGCGTCGCCAGGCTGCGGCATCGGGAGGCCCGTGGCGGAGCCGCAGGCCACGAGGCCCGCGGCCCACACGAGCATCACCTCAGTGAATCGCGGGCGGGCCGTAGGCATCGATTCTCTGCAGCCCTCACGGCCCCGGCCAGGACGGCTCACCGAGCCGAACGTGCCAACGCATGTGCTCGAACAGGATGGTGCGGCCGAGGTACTCGAACGACACGTCGCGTGCTTCGACCGTCAACCACTCGCCGGGCGTGGAGGCGCCTTGGATGACCTCCCAGCGGCCTCCGATGGGCTCGCTGCTCGCGATGTCCCCAACGCGACATGAACCCTCGTCGGCGGAGTAGGTCAAGCCCATCCAGCCCTTCAGACTCGTTCTCTCGATTTCGTCTCGATATCCGAAGGTCTGCGCCTCTACGTTGCCTCGCGTACCCGTCGCGGGCGGCCACAAATTGTCAATCGTGATACCAACCCCACACGCTGGCTCCCGGAGTCCACTGAATGGATTCCGTGGGTCATCTCTGTGAAAAGGGTTTCCGAACCCGATCTGATAGTCCGGGCGCTGTGTGGTCCCGGTACCAGCCCAACGATTCGTCCAGCTGGCGGCGGGCACGCACGCACTGACGTTCGTCTCCCCGTCGAGCACGTAGCGGTGGACCAAGTGCTCGCCCTCGCACTCCGGAAGCTCCGGTTCGACAAAGGCATCGCTCGCCGCCACGTCGGTTCCAGCGTCGCCGGGCTGCGGCATCGGGAGGCCCGTGGCGGAGCCGCAGGCTACGAGGCCCGCGGCCCACACGACCATCACCTCAATGGATCGTGGGCGGGCCGTAGGCATCGAAGGCTCCTCGGGAGACGGTCATGCGGTAGCGGGGGCAGTCCCATCCGCCGGGGTCGATTCCGCGCACGCGGATTCGGTAGTCGCCCGCTCGGGGTGCCACGAAGGAGAGCTGCGATCCGTTGACCTCCATGCTTCCGAAGAGATCGTAGGTCATCGGGGCGCGGATGCCGGAGCTCTTCCAGTATTGAAGCTCGTCCGGAGCGAAGACCGAGACCTCGACGTCACAGAGGTGATCCCAGACGTCGAAGGTCGTCACGCTCACGCGTTCGTTGTTGGACAACGTGACTTGGTACCAATCGCACGCGGTGCCGTCGTCGCATTGAGCCCACGTGTTCGCGGTGGTCGCAGACTCGTCGAGCCGGTTCACGACCGTACCGCCGGTGGTGCTCGGCAGAACGATCGGGTTCGTGTAGGTGCCGCTGGCGTTGCAGGTCGCGCAGCCGGAGTGGGTGGCGGTGAGGGTGTAGGCGCCCGAGGTCACGCCCGCCGCCCGCACGTGGATGTAGTACGCCCGTCCCGCGACCATCGACACGGTGGCTCCGCCCGTACCGGTAGCCGCCGCACCGCCGCTCGGGGCCGCCGGGGACAGCACCGAATAGATGTCCACCGTCGCGGTGGTCGCTGCCCCCGTGGTGGTCACCGTGAGCGTGCCGCTCGTCGGCGCGTCGTATCGGAAGAGATCGTTGTCGGACGTCGTGTTGAGCGACGCCGACACCGCCGCACCCGTCGCCAACGGATGGCTGTTGAAGTGCTGGCTGAGCAAGTCCGCGTAGTCGTCGTTCACGTTGCGGATCTGGATCTGGTAGGTGCCCGCTTGGTCGAGCAGGTTGTCGACCAGGAAGTTGATGCGATTGGCGCTGCCGCTGGAGAAGCGGTAGGTGTGATTGCGCGCGGCCGCGGTCGAAGCCCCGTCGGTGCAGCCGTTCGGGTGGGTGGTCTGCTGTGCGATCGTGGCGCCGCTGAGGTGGTTGCGGACGGTCAGGCAGAGGTCGACCGCGGTCGAAGACGTGGTCGCGATGATCTCGTAGATCTCGCCCGGATCGACCACGACCTGGAAGACGTCCTGGTCGAAGATCGGCCCCGGCGGAGCCACACCGTCTTGGAAGGCGAGGGCGGTGGCGGTGGGTCCTCCGTTGGAGAAGGTCAGCGTCGCGTCACGAGGGGTGCGGATGACCTCGGCTCGAGACGCGATCCCCGTGGTGTCGTCGAACCAGGGAAAGCCCTCGGTGCTCACGTTGTGGAAGGCGTTGCTCGCTTCGTAGCCGCCGGACCAGAGCGCCATCGCGCGGTGGTAGTTGTCGGCTCCGGTGGTGAAGGTCCGCGTGCGGACGTTGCCGAAGTTCGCGCGGTAGAGGCCCCCCACTCCCGAGAAGTGGCCGGCGCCGTTGATGAGGTTCTCTCCGAGGTGGAGCCAGAGACGACCGTTGCTGTAGTCGTTGGAGACACAGATTTGAACGTTCGTCTCGGTGGGGCTCCGCCCGTACGGCTGCCGGTCGAGGAGCAATCCGGGTTGGGATGGGAAGAGGGTGGTGCAGGAGTCGGGGTTGGGCGCGCGCTTCATGCAGCGCGGGCGATCCTGGCCGCCGAAGTAGCAGGCTTCGTCGGCAGCACAGTTGTAGACGACGCCCGGTATTGTGAAGTTGCAGCCGTTCGGCGCCGACGTCGGAGTCCCGTCGATCTCCTCGTCGTAGAGCATGATGTCCCCGACCGCGTTCGCGCCCGCGAAGCGCAGGTGGTTCGAGGCGTTGGCGCCGCGGGCCCAGGTCTCGTACTGGTTCATGCGACTTCCGATCGCGCCCCCGGTCGAGTGACCGAAGCTCGAGCCGAGCGCGCTCCGGGGGTCGACGTTGGTGCTCCCGCATCCCGCACCCACCGTCTGCATGCACCACTCGGTCGAGTGGAAGACTTCTTCCCAGAAGACGTCGCGGGTGACGTAGCCGGGATCGGTGTCGTCTTGCGCGCCGACACCGATCACACCGACCTCCGCGGTGCCGTCACACGCCACGAAGGATCCGCCGGTGCCGGGTCCCGCGTCGTACCAGAGCGTGGCGGGTGGCTCGATGAGGTTCGCGAACACGAGGTTGTAGGTGTCCGCGAAGTAGTTCAGATAGTGGAAGAGCATCCAGTCGTTACGACGATTGTTCGTCGCGTTGGGCGTCATCACGACGTTGAGGCCGACGTCGAGACCGAAGCTCTGCCATTGAGGGTCTTCGTTGAAGGCGGCACAGGTCGGCAGGTTGCCGTGACGGAAGAGCGGATCGGCGCCGTCTCGACTACGCAACCCCACTTGGGCCGAGGTTCCGTAAGGCGGCGTCCAGTCGTAGAGGCCGTTGGTGTCGGTCCCGTCCACGCAGTAGCCGAAAAAGCAGAACTGACGGAGCTGGGCCAGACGCATGTCGCGCAGGGTGTCCGCGGTGTCGAACGGGTAGCGCGTGGTCTGGTTCACCTGCCCCGTATAGTGCCGCGCGCGTGGGGCGACGGCGAGCACGTCGCCCGTCACGGCGTCGACGTACGCGGTGTTCGCGCGGCGTTCCGGGCGGTCTTCCTGGGCGAAGGGCTCCTCGGCGTTCAACTCGACCGTGTCGCTGATCTCCCACGTGAGCCGACACGCAGGTGAGTGCTGGTGGAAGCAGCGCCAAGCGAGGTCGGTCGCGCGCCCGGCGTCACGGATCGGCCGCCCGAAGGCCGTGGACGCGAGCGCCACCGCCTCGGCTTCGTCGAGAGCTTCCTTGGGAGCGTCGACGTCGGTGTCCCACGGCGTCTCGACCATCGTCACCACGCCACCGCCCACCGGATGGCGGTCGGTGGTGACGTGGATCTCCACGTAGTTCTCACGCATCGGTCGTTCCGCGCGCACGCGGCGGAACCAGACGACGTCGACGTCGCGGCTCGGCAGCGCGCTCTGCCCCACGTGCTCGACGACGTCGCTCGCGTCGGCGCCGAGGGCGACCGAGAGCTCGGGCCAGCTCGTCTCCAACCACTCGCGCGCCACCTCGACCGCCGGAGCGCCGCGTCGCACGTGGAACACCCCACCGAGCGTGCGCGGAGCACCCCGCATCGAGTCCCAGGTGACGCCCACGTCGGTCAGCGCGCGGGCTTCGAGTGTCTGAATGGCGGCGATCTGAGCCGCGGTCGGAACTCGGTCACCCTCGGCGGTCGGTCGACTCGCCGCCTCGAGAGAGGTGCGTGCGGTGACGCCGCGTTCGTTCCCCGCGACGATCCGCGCGTCGTCGAAGTGCCGAAAGAGTTCGCCCTCGTCCAGACGCGCGAAGTCGACCTCGACCGCCTCGACCTCTTCTCGCGCGACGACCCGTGTGCCGACCCGCGCGACACGCTCGGTGTGACGGCGCGCCGCCTCCGCGCGCTCGCCGAAGAGCTCCGGGGCGAGCAGCGGAGGCGCGGGCCAAAGCGTGTCCGGAGCCTCTTCGGCGCGGTCCGATGCGGTCGCGGCGGACGATCGCCCTTCGACGCCCTCCGCGCCGTCAGTCGTACAGCCCCCCCCCGATAACTACGAGAATGCTGGACGAAACCAGCCAGCGTGACGCGCGTCGAACCATCCGTGTGCCCTCCCTCGGAACACACGGTGACTGGGTTTCGAGTGAACCGTCAACGAATCCCGTGAGACAACCGTGTTTCTTTTCGCGTCCTACTTCGTTTGAGGTAGGCCGCACCGAAACGCCTCACCCGTTTGGGTGAGGCCCATCGGACGTCGAGCCGAGCAGCTCCACGCGCGTCCGTCGCAACCGTCAGGAAGCGCACGAACACGATGGCTCCGCGGAGTCGAACATGACGTCCCCGGCACTCGCGGGCAGGCCGCGGTCGACTCTCCGCGGACTCCCGCGCGACGTCTCCGCGGAATCGGATGCGTTCGCCGAGTCGGACACGAAGGCTCCGCCGATATGGCTTCCGCGGAGTGGGGTCGGGACCTCTCGACGCCAATCCCACGCCGGGCCCTCACGCAGCACGACCATACCGCCCGTACACGTGCTCGAAGAGCGCGCTCGCCTTCGCTTTGAACACATCGGGCGTGTAGGCACGGGGAAGTCTCTCGTCGAGAACCTCCTCGATCCGACCTTGCACACATCGAGACGTCAGCGCCAGCGATTCGTCTGCGACTCGCCCACGATCCCGCGTCCCAAGAGCTCGTAGCTCAGCTCACCTCGTCCACCATCGAGCACGATGGCGTACTTGGACGATGAGCCGATGCGAATCGGGACGAGCGGGTGAGCACACATGTCGTCGACGGCGTCGACGTCTCGACCGCTCGCGCGCGGACTCTGTTCGTCTCCATGCGCCGAGGGGCTCGTTCTCGCAGAAGAGCTCAACCTCCACAGCCAGGCACCGAGCACGAGGGCGCTCACGACGAGCACCGCCACCACCCAGCGCTTCACGGCTCCACCCCGCAACGCAGCTTCCGAACGTAGAACCCCGGCGCCGACGTCCGAGTGTCGTGCCATCCGACCAAGACGTCCCAGCCGTCGACCGCGACGTGCACCAGAAAGTCTCGCGGCACCGGACGGTCCCACTCGGGGAGCACGGTCGCGTCCGCGTCGGTGACTCGCACGACGTCGCTCCCTCGACGACCATCCGGCGTGATCAACGCGAGGTGAATCCCCTCGTTGAATCTCGAACGATCTTCCACTGGCGCGTACCCGCCGAGGTCGCCTCCCTGCGCGTCACGCTCCCCCCAAACCACCAGAGCCATTCCATCCGGCATCTCCACGAGGTCACTCGAGGTCGTATGAAACTGCGTCGGCTCCCTCAAACACGGCAACTGCCATGGGGACCGCCGTGCGTTCGATCCGTCGGACTCCAGCATGCGCAGGATCTGACAGCGATACCTCAGCTCGGTCATCTCGTTGAAGATCAACCGTTCACCGGCGCCGAGGGAGGCCGCTTTGGGTTGGTAGCCCGAGTAGATTCCCCAAGGGTGTCGCGGAGAGAGGCGCCCGTCGATTGCGAAGGTGCGCGTCTGCGATGTCTACCACGCAGGCATCTCGGTCGTGCGAGACCGCCGCACGTACAGACCTCGCGCACGTCGCCAGGGGCTTCGTCTCAGACTCTCCATCTCGCACCCGGCGCAGTCGAGCACGCGCGAGCGTTGGCTCGTTTGCTCGACGCTTGCGCAACTGCCGGCGTCGTCACAATGGCGGACGCGGCACTCGCTCAGGTCCTCATGTCAGCCCTCCAACGAGAGGGGTGGACTCTCGACAAGGCCTAGACCGGCAGGTTACTCGTGAAACCAGAGGTTTCCTCACCCGCCTACTGGACAACTGCTTCTGGACTCCAACGATACACGATTAGAGTTCAGCATCGCGGGCTAAGTCGAGCAAAGGAGATTCGCGGGGACGATCTTCAGTTTGTCACGACGAAGGCTGTCGCTCTTGCCGCCGACTGGGATGCCAAGTGGCAACACAAGCTCGATGTGGAACGACAACGCCTCAAAAGGCAGCAAGCTACCCGCGACAAGGAGTCGAAGAAGCAGCTCGCACAACAGCAAACCGAAGACGCAGAACGAGCTTGGAATGAGCTGACACAACTGCTCCACTACACGCTTGGTGTCGATGACGCAATCGACTGGAGCAGCCTTCAGAATCACGAGGAGTTTGCAGAGCCGGCTCCACGTTCACCGGCAGAACCGCAGCCGCCAGCGAGACAGCAACCTCCTCCTCGTCCGGCGGACCCTCCCACTCCCGCGCCCCCCGCGCTGCCACCTGAACCGGACCCCTCGCAGTATTTGGATCGTCCCTCGCTCGCAGACCAACTTCTCGACATCTTTGCGCCCCGTCGAAGAGCCGAGCGCCTGCGCGCGTTGGAGGCGCAGTTCCAAGCAGCAGTTTCTGAGTGGCGGGGACAGGTACGCAGACTCAAATCGGACTTCACCGCATTGCGTGAACAGCTCTTCCTCCATCATCAGGCGGCCCTGCGGGCTTGGGATGCAGAGTCACGTCGGCTCGAGACCGACTTCACGGCAGCGTTCGCCCAGTACCAACGGCATCGCGCCGACGTTCTTCAGTCCCACCGCGCTGCTGTCGCTGCATGGAACACCAGACGGGAAGAGTTCTACTCTACTAGGGCGCGTCACAACGCACTTGTCGCAGAGTATCGAGCGCGATGGCTTGCTCACGAACAGACCGCGGTCGAAGAGCATTGCGACCTAGTTCTTCGTCGCTCGAAGTATCCAGACTGGTACGACGGGGATTGGCTGCTCGAGTATCGGCCGGACTCGAAGTTGCTCGTCATCGCATATCAGTTGCCAAGGATTGCCACTCTGCCGCGCACCAAGGCGGTTAGGTACGTTCAGACGCGTGACGAGCTCGAGGAAGCGTTTTACTCCGACCGACAAGTCGAGTCTGCCTACGACTCGGTTCTATATCAGATTGCACTTCGCACATTTCATGAGCTCTTCGAGTCCGACAGACGATGCCAAGCGCTCCGCTCGATCGCTTTCAACGGACACGTTCGCGGAGTCGATCCGGCCACGGGCATGGACATCAACCCGTGCATCATGACCGTGCAGGTATCCGCAGAGGAATTCAATCAGATCAACCTCGCCCAGGTCGATCCGAAGCAATGCTTCCGCCGGCTCAAAGGTGTGGGAAGCGCGAAGCTTCACACCATCACGGCAGTGGCGCCGGTCGTTCGATTCTCGACGGAGGATTCTCGATTTGTTGAGTCGTATGAGGTGGCCTCGACCCTTGATGAGGGTGAGAACTTGGCGGCTATGGATTGGGAGGACTTCGAACACTTGGTGCGTGAAGTTTTCGAACGAGAGTTTTCTGCATCGGGCGGCGAGGTCAAGGTCACGCGTGCGAGTCGCGATGGTGGAATCGACGCCATAGCGTTTGATCCAGACCCGATTCGCGGTGGTAAGATCGTGATCCAGGCGAAGCGCTATACGACGACGGTGGGAGTGTCGGCCGTCCGAGACCTGTTTGGAACAGTCCAGCATGAAGGAGCAAACAAAGGAGTGCTCGTCACCACATCGACGTACGGGCCTGATGCCTATGAGTTTGCTAAAGGGAAGCCAATCACGCTCGTCGATGGGGGGGCACTGCTGCACATGCTGTCGAAGCATGGTCATCGCGTTAGAATCGACCTCAAGGAGGCGAGGTCTCACGCGCACGGAAGAGGCGCTGATTAGCGAGTTCTACCGTACGAGGGCGTCGAACCGGGCCCTTCTCAGGCGGACGAGCGGCGTATCCTCCTCACCTCACGACCTTCACGCTCCCCGGCCCGGGATGAATCGCGGGAGGGTCGCTTGGTGAGTCCCAGACGAACGCGACGAAGGTATCGGGGAAGCCGGAGGTGGGTGAGTCGAAGGCGATGTGACGACCGTCGGGCATCAGCTCGTCCAGACGGACGATCTCGGGCGTCGCGCTCTGCTGCCCGTGGGCGCGGGGCAACGAGGTGAGCCAGACCTCGGCCACCGCCTCGAGAAGCTGGGCGACGCCGCCGTTGGCCTCGAAGCTCGGGACGTTCGCGGACGCGAACGGGGTGAGGACGCGTGGCGCGGTAGGGGAGGACGTGAGCATCGTCGCGTGAAGTGCTTCGACCGAGCCGTGGTGGGGAACCTTCCACGCATGGTGTCGAGGAAGGTCGTCCGTGTGCGCGATTGCACGCGTCCAGGCGCTCTTCGGTGCAAGGTCGCCGCTCAGTACCACGCAAAGCTCATCCCAGACGATCCGCAGCACGGAGGAGCGTTCGTTCGGGTCGCGGCCGAACGTGTCGTCTGGCCGCGGCAGGGGCGCAACGACCTCGAACGTGGCGGCTCCGAACGACCGATGAGCTCCGACGCCGAGCTCCCAACGACACCTTGGCCGTCGCTCCCAGCGGTCCTGAATCGCGGCGACCGCGTCCTCCGCGAGGCCGCGCTTCTGGGCTGCATCCGCGTCGATCGTCGATGGCTCGTGCGGCTCCGGTGGCGGCAGAAGGCCGAGGAGCGGCCAGTCGTCCTGCTCGTCGTGGCAGTGCTCGTCGATGAGATCCGCGACCCCGCCCGCGTGATCGCGGTGAGGATGCGTGAGAACGAGGGCGCTCGTAGCAGCGTAGTGGTCCAGCACACGCTGCCCGTACCACCTGCCCTGCTGCCTGCGACAGCCGTCAACGAGCATCCAGTGGCCACCGGGTGCGTGTACGACGATCAGCTCGCCCGTACCGGGGCCGAACACGAGGACCGCGAGCGCGTGCTCGGGGATCGCCGGGAGCTGCACGGAACCCTCAGGACTCCGCGGAGGGAGGGCCCAGGTGGCGAACGTACCGATTCGGCGGGAGGCCGACGGGGAGCAATGCAGGGTCGGGTTGTGGGTAGTGGACGAGGATCTCCTCCTCCCCGTCCACCCACGTGACGATCTCGACGTACGTACCCGCCGTGCGAGAGGGCTTCGAACCCTTCCACCGCGCGTCGACCTCTGGATTCGTGAGGTCCAACCAACCGAGCTGGCCGCCCCGCGCGACTCGAAAGGATGCGCCGCGCTCGTCGACACGCGTCAGTTGGCCCGGCATCCAGCTCACCACTCTCGGTTGATCGTGCGCGTCGACGAGCATTGGCTGGACGGGCATCCCACCCTGCGGTGTCACCGACGCGTCGCGCTCGGCTTCGTCGAGCCGCATCCACAGCCGGTCGAGCGCTCCCCACCAGTCGATGCTGCGGATGCTTGCGGGAGCCGCGTCCAAGACCTCGCGGGCGAAGTCGAGCCGGCCGCGGTGCAGGAGCAGCCGTACGAGCCACCCGTGGAGATCGCGGTAGAACCGCTCGTCCGTGGCGTGCTGGCCCTCCAGTTGCCGCAGCGCCTGGTCGAAGACCTTCCTCGCGTCACGAACACGTCCGCGGGTGACGTAGAAGCAGGCGAGACGACCATGGCACCACACGTTCTCGGGGCGGCGCTTCAACGCCTCGCGGTACTCGTTCTCGACGCGCGGCGCATTGGTGCCGCGGGCATCGAGGTTGTAGGCGAGGTAGTGATGCGCGTACCAGTCGTCGGGCGCGCGCTCGAGCGCCCGCTCATAGACCGACACCGCTTCGGGGTGACGGCGCTGGAGGCTGAGCTGCTTGCCGAGAGCGTTGAGCTGCTCGGCGAAGTAGAGCTTGACCTGTGCGAGGCGCGAGACGTCGCCCAGCGCCGTGAGGTGATGAACGGCGTCGAGCTCGGCGCGCAGCGTGGTCGCCGGCTGCGCTTCGGTCCGGCCGACCAGGTCGCGGTAGTACTCGAAGAGCATCTCGTGTCCGGCGCGCTCTTCGTTGCGAGACAGCCACCCCGAGGCGTGCGACTCCGTCGCGAAGACCTCGTGCAGCGTGAAGCTCTCCGCTTCTCGGAAGAGCACGGCGCCTTCGAGAATCTTGCGCGTGGTCGGGTCGAGCTCGTCGACGTCGAGCCGTTCGAGGAGCTCCGCGTCGAAGGTTCCCCGCGCCAGCGCGAGTGTCCCCACGATGCGGCGAAGCGGTTCGCTCCTAGCGACGAGGCGGCCGATCTTTTCGCGCAGCCGAAGACGAAGTGCTTCGCCAGGATCCGTTCCTGCGGCGACGAGACCCACCGCGAGTCGAAGCTCAAGGGGGGAAAGCGCGGAGAGGTCGTCGAAGGGCAAGTTCTGAAGGGTCCGCGCAGCGGAACCGAGGCCATTCCAGCGGGGCGGGGCGAGGACGTCACCAGGATGCGACCACGCTTGCATTTCGACGCGCGACGCCCCGGGCAGGGAGCGCGCGCGATCGGTGGTCACCACGCGAGGCGTCGCACACGCGACCAACGTGTCGACGACTTGCTCGGCCAAACCGTGAAAGTACGAACCGAAGGTCGCATCGCTGCGCCCGCTGGGGACGTCATCGATGACGATGAGTGGCTTCGTCGCTTCGAGCGAGGTGCCTAGGGCGTCGAGCAACTCGGACCAAGGCGCGTCCGCGCAGAGGCGCTTCCACGCTCCATCTCCGCTCGCGTGATGACGGAGCTGCTCGGCTGCCATCGCGAGCGCGAAGGGCCCCGCATCGTCGGCGAGCTCGCCTCGAGGGGTTCGCGGCAAGTGGAGCTCGATCACGGGTCGAGCCTTTCGCGCCCTAGCCGCGAAGCGTCGGAGCACGGTGCTCTTACCGGCCGTCGCGCTGCCCTCAAGCACGAAGAGGGCGTCGGACGCTCGCGTGCGTCGCTCGAGCTCATCGACCTTCGAGTCGATTTCCGGAAGCTGCCCCTCGCCGCTCACATCCCCGCATGTACCACGGCTCGGCACGACGACCAACGGATGGCCCGGCCGCATCGGGTGACCCCGACGAGCGCACGCCCTGCCACGAAACCCGTCGCATCACCATCGATCGCGCGCTCGATAAACGGCGGCGACGGACGTCGCTCACGGGGTCTTCGCCGCACCCCTGGGTGATTTCCGCGTAGTGGTGCTTCGCGGAACATCCACGACGTTTCCGCGGAGTCGTTCTCAGGCGACTCGTCCCGACATCTCCGCGGAGTCGCCGCTCGCGGCGACTCCGCGGAAGTCCCTCGGATCTCGAAAAGTCATCGACTCGATTCGGCGGAAGCGTCTCCGCGGAGACTCACTCCGTGAAGGGGTAGTCCGGGTGGCCGGGGCCGAACGGAACCTCGCCGGGGACGGCGGGGGTCGCCGGGTCGGAGCCGGGGTCCTCGGTCGGCTCCTCTTCGTCGAACTCCTCGTCCTCTTCGAGCTCGGCGTCGGTGGACGTGCCGCTGCGCGTGATGCGCACGCGGTCGATCGGGGTGAGCGCGGTGACGAAGCGGGCGAGGCCGACCTCGTCCGTGTCGTCCAGGTGGAGCGCGAGGGCCCGCGCGTAGGCACCGACCGCGAACGAGAAGCGCGCGGCGGCGTCGGCGAGCGCGCGACGGGGAGGCAGAGGCGCGCTCGCACCCGCGACGCCGAGCTGGTCGCCGAGGGTGGAGAACGCCTGGTCGAGCGTGGAGAGGAACTCCGCGTGGACGAGGGCCGCGAGACGCGGGCGGAGGCCCTCTTCGGTCATGCGCTCTCGCAGGAGGCGCGAGTGGCCCCGGAGCGCGAGCGCGTCGAGGGAGAGAAACTCGAGGCCCTCGGGGAAGAGCGCCGATTGAAGCGACGCCGCCTCGACGCGCGACTCGGCGTCCGCCGGGAGGGCTGCGAACGCGCCGAGCGCCGTCTGGATCGACGACCACGCGGTCACGAGCGCCTGGCGGGGACCACGAAGCGCGGGCGCCGACATGCGGGCGCGTGCCTTGCGGACCTCGTCGACCTCTCGGGCCCGCGCGACGAGCGCGTCGAGGGCCTTCTTCTCGTCCGGGCTGAGGTCCGCGGGGGCGGCGTGCTGAAGCTGGAGCGCGAGCCCCATGCAGTGGCGCGTGTTGAAGCGCGCGTTCGAGGTGTACGTCGCGACCGCGGCGGCGACGTTCTGGGTCTGACCGAACATGTTCCTTCTCCGAAGCGCCCTCGCCGGGCCGGCGCCGTGTCCCTCTGACGCGGCGGGCGGGTCTTCGCGCGGTCGCTCTCGGAGTTGCGTGGATGCGTGAGGTCGCGCTCACGGTCGCATGTGGGCGCGAGGGGCCCTGGCCCTTCCGCAGGTGTGCCCTCGGCACCGACGAACGCCCTTCGGCTCCCCGAAACGGAAGCGTCGACAACCGTCGAGGGGGACCCCCTCCAAAGATCACGAACGACCGCGCAGCCAAAGAGGGAGGGCCTCGCGCATCGCGAAGCGTGCGGCTTCGGGAGGGGGCGTGCCTCCCACTCACCAACCTCGGCGATCCGGCAGGGAGGTGGCCTCCCGAAACGCGAAACGTTGGCGATCTCAGAGGGGTACCCCCTTCCAGATCGCCAACGTTGGCGGTGCGAAGACCCTACCGGGCTTCAGATCAGAACCGTCGCGCAGCCGAGCGCGATCTCGATCGACGCGGCGGGTGCGGCTTCGAACTGCGCGCACGTCGAGGGGCACACGACGATGCGATCGGGATCCGTCGGGTCGCCCTCGTAGTACCAACCGCCCGCGTCACCGCAGCGACCGAAGTCGCCCACGTTCGGGATGACGCGCGCGGGCGTCCCGTCGCCGGGCGTGAACTCCATGTTCACGAGGTTCGGATCGAAGGAGTCGCCCTCGGGCGGCTCCGGGATGTCGTAGGCGCAGGGGAGGACGGTCGGGATGGAGATCGCGGCCGCGAGCTCGCCGAAGAGCGACGACCAATCGGGGGAGCAGATGCTGAGCTGGCGACCGCCCGTCGCCATCGAGGCGGTCCAGTAGTGGTTGCCGTTGTCGGCCGCCTCACCGTGGGGACCGGCGCAGCCGTCC
>JALOQC010000517.1 GCA_025453555.1 Myxococcota bacterium
GCTCCCCGACGACGTCGGCAACGTGGAGCTCGCGCAGTCGGGCTACGCGTGGTTCTCGTCGGTGGTCGGCGCGGTGCGTCACGGCGACTCGCAGAGCGTGACCTTCGGCGAGGCGCGCGGCGTGCGCGGCGAGGTGGTGAGCGACGTGCTCCTCGGCGTCGGCAACCGCGTGTGGGTCGCAGCCGCGGAGGGCCCCGGCTATTACTTCCGACAGAGCTTCGAGTTCCGCATGCCCCAAGCGGTACGCGCGGCACGTCCGCTCGCGCTCGCGCTCGACCCGAACGGCGACGTCTGGGGCGCCCGTCACTTCGTTCGTGGACGTGGAGTCGGATCCGGAAGGAACGCTCTGGGTGCTGAGCACGGATCGCGTCTTGATCGTGAGCCCGGGCCGCCGGATCGAGGATTGATCCGCAACCGTCGAGTCGGCGGGTCAGCCGCCGAGGATCCAAGCGCCGACCGTGCGACGTGGTGCGCCCGAGGTCGCCGAGCGTCGCGTCGTCACTCTGCGGCGAGCCGAACGCGGGTGACGGCGAGCGGTCGGTAGCGTCCGCCGTCGAGCACGCCCATCGTCTCCGCGCCGAGCACGCCCCGCACGCCCACCACACGCCGTGAGCCCGGGGTGTCGCACTCGGCGCACTCGGTGGTGGAGTTGCCGCCGCGACTCTCGCACGCGAGCTCGGGGATCTCGTCGCCTTCGGGCGGCACGAGCGCGACCGCGACCGCGCCGCAGCCGGGCACGAGGTAGTGGTACGCGGCCATGTTGCAGCAGGGCATGTCGGTCCCGCAGAGCGCGGCGGAGCTCGACCATCGGAGCAACGCGTTCGGATCGAGCGTGACGTCGAGGTCGACCTCGACGCCTTCGTAGGCCTCGAGATCCGAGCACAACGCGTCCGCATCGAGCGTGACGGGATCGGAGCCGCAGCCGAGGAGCACGAGGAGCCAGAGGGTGTGTCGCATGGTGTCAGTCCTTCGCGAGGTCGCGCCTCTGCGAGATGCCGAGCAGAGTTCGTGCCGAACGCGCTCCGAACCGTGACCGCGGATGGAGGGAACGAGCGGCGGCCCCGCGACGAAGCTGACATGCTCGCGCCGTGCTTCGTTTCGTCGGTGTGATCGGGGACGTGCACGCGGAGGAGACGCGGCTTTCGCGGGTGCTCGACTTCTTCGCGACGCGCGGGGTGGACCGCGTGCTGCAGGTGGGTGACTTCGTCGACGGGATGGGCAGCGACGCGGAGTGTGTTCGGCGGCTGCGTGACGTGGACGCGCTCGTGGTGCGCGGCAACCACGAGCGGTGGTTGTTGGAGGCGCTCCCGCGACTCGGCGGCGTGAGCCGGCGGCTCGACGCGGCAGCGCTGGCCTGGACGAGCGCGCTGCCGACCACGCGGCGGCTGGAGACGGCCGCGGGCGACGCGCTCTTGTGTCATGGGCTCGGCGACGACGACATGACGCTGCTCTTGCCGCGTCACGGGCCGCGCGAGCTCGACGAGAACACCGCGCTCAAGGCGTTGCTCTCGAGCGGCGAGCGGCTCGTGATCGCGGGGCACACGCACGTGCGGATGGTGCGGCGCATCGCGGAGCTCACGATCGTCAACGCGGGGACGCTGTACCGAAAGGACCGCAGCAACTGCACGCTGCTCGACTTCGCCGCGCGTGAGGTCGAGCAATGGGACGTGCACGAGGACCGCGCGCCGACGTTCGCCTCTCGGCACGCGTTCTGAGCGCGTGCGCTCGGGCGCGCGGTTCGAGTGGTTTCGAGCGCCGCGGTACGGCCTTCGTTCGGACACGTCCCGACGTGCGTCCGGTGCTCCGCGGACATCCGTATCCGCAGGTCGGCGCGGGGTGCTATCGATCCGACCGCGAGCCTGTCTCCTCCATGATCCGCCCCCATCCTCCCCTCGACGCGTGGCCGCGTCAGCTCGTCGACGAGCGCTTCGGGTTTGCGTGGTTCATCGCGCCCGCGGTGTTCGTCAATCAGCTCGTCGGCGCGCACGCGACCGTCACCACGGTCGACGCGCTGCACGACGCGATCGACCACGTGATCGAGGTCCGACGCGCCGAGCTCGAGGCCGAAGGCGGCATCACGATCGTCCACGATTGGCGGGTCCTGCGGGGCTACGACTCGGAGGCGCGCCAGCGCTACCTCGATCGCATGCGGCGGCGTGCGCCGGGCTACATCAAGACCGCGGTCGTGGTCGTCGGCACCACGCCGCTGCTGCGGATGGCGGTGCAGACCGCGAACGTGCTCATGGCGCTGCGGACGGGCGGAAACCTGGAGCTCGCGACCGACCTCGACACCGTGCTCCGTCGGTACGCCGTCGGGGTGCCGTCGACGACCGGCTGGCGCTGAGCCCCGCGACTCGTCGCCAAGGACTCGGGATCGCCCGCCGCAAACACGAGCATCGAACCTCGCGAAGCGAGACCTCGCAGCGTCAGCGCCGCCTCCGTCGCACCACCCACACCGCCGCGAAGAGCCACGCGAGCCCGCGCGCGTCGCCCGTCGCCGCGCAGCCGCCCTTCGCCGACGTCGGCACCCGTGCGCCTCCGTCGTCGTTCGGCACGCCCGCGTCGGAGCCCACGCTCGCGTCGCCCACACTCGGCGCGCTCGCGCACGCATCCGCCACGCAGCCGAAGTCGCACACACGCGTCTCCGTGAGCGCCCCGCCCGTGCACAGCGCGACGGTGCGATCGTCGACGCACACCGCGCCTTCGACCCCCGCGCACACCGCCGCGACACACGCGCCCGCCGCGCACGCTTCGCCCTCGCCGCACGCGCTCCGGGTCGCGACACCGTCCGCACAGCTCAAGACGCTCGTGCCCTCGCAGCTCGTCGCGCTCCCAGTGGCCGGACACGCCGGATCCACGCAGCGCGCGCCGCCTTCGGTGGTGCACACGAGCCCGCCCTCGCACGCCGTTCGCGTGCAGTCCGCGCGCACGATCGCGTCGCCGTCGCAGCCCGGCTCGCAGCCACAGCCGCTCGTCGGAAACCCACCCGCGGGCGAACGCGACAGGCGCGCTTCGGTCTGCGGGCCGTAGACGCCGTCCTCGTCGATGCGATCGCCGGGGTTGTTCGTGTTCCACAAACGCTGGAACGCGAGCACCGCGTCGCTGCGGCGGTCGGTCCCGGGGCAGTCGAAGTGCACCGGGTCGGACGAGCCGAGCCACGCACAACCGGCCGCTTCGAGCGCGCTGCGAGCGGCGGAGTAGTTGCTCACGTCGACCGCGCGACCGGTCTGGTGGTTGCTCTGTCCGGGCCGCGCGGCGAGGCCACAGCCACCGGAGTGGTAGAGCACGTATTGGTCGGCGAGGGTGCGGAACGCGCTCGTGACGGTGATCGCGACCCGCGAGGCCGCCGTGTGCAACGCGTCGCGCGCGCTCGCTTGCAGGTACGGGTGCACGCGCGAGGTCTGCAGCGTGATGCCCGTCGCGGGCGCGAACCGCACGAACGCGCCCGGACGCAAGCACATCTGCGCCTCCGCGAGCTGCCGCGAGATCCCTTCGAGACCCGCGGTGCTGCACTCACCGCGGTTCGCGAGGTCACGCACCGTCTGCGCGCGAACGGGAGCGGACCCCAACAAGGCGACGACCACGACGACCACGAGCCAAGGAAGGAGGCGCACGCAGCGCCCTTTTGCAGTCGCCGTACCGCCCGGAGCAAGCTCGTGTCTTCGCGGATTCACGGAAGATTTCGACGAGGCGTCCTTCGCGACGTCGCGCCAGCTCGGCGCGTCGTCCGTGCATCCGACCAAGATCCGGTCATGGGAACGACGCGGCGAGCGACGAGCTCTAGCAGGTTGCTGAAAAACGGAGTGCCCCCGATCGACGTCGCGGTCGAGGTGTGATCACCTGCGCTCATGCGTGGGAAGGACACGAAGCAGTCGTTGGCGGAGCTTTCGCCCACGTTCGACGTGATGTACGCGTCCGGCGGACGGCCGTCGGTACCGCCCGAGCGTTTGCTGAAGGCGATGCTCTTGATGGCCTTGTACTCGGTGCGGTCCGAGCGGCAGTTCTGCGAGCAGCTCGAGTACAACCTGTTGTTCCGCTGGTTCCTCGACATGGACATGCTCGAGTCCGCGTTCGTCCCGACCGTGCTCACGCACAACCGCGAACGGCTGCTGGAGCACGAGGTCGCTGCGCAGTTCTTCCGGGCCATCGTCGAGCAGGCCCGCGCCAAGAACCTGATGAGCGCCGAGCACTTCTCGGTGGATGGAACGCTGATCGAGGCGTGGGCGTCCGCCAAGAGCTTCCGTCCGAAGGACGATGACGACGACGACAACAACGGTTGGTCGGACTTCAGCGGCACCAAGCGCCGCAACGACACGCACGAATCGAAGACCGATCCGGAGTCCAAGCTGTGGCGCAAAGGCAAGGGGCGCGAGTCGAAGCTCAGCTACATGGGCCACGCGTTGATGGAGAACCGGAACGGCCTCCTCGTCGGCTTCGGCGTCACCGAAGCGAGCGGATTCGCCGAGCGGGATGCGGCGCTGGCCCTGCTCAACAAAGCCGTTCCCGGCGGGAACCGCATCACGCTCGGTGCGGACCGCGGCTACGACTGTCGTGACTTCGTCGAGAGGTGCCGCACGCACGACGTGACGCCGCACGTCGCCCAGAACGTTCACCAACGCTCCGGAATCGATCGCCGTACCACGCGTCATCCTGGGTACGCCGTGAGCATCGCGGTCCGTCGTCGCATCGAGAGCATCTTCGGATGGCTCAAGACGACGGCCGGCTTGAGGCGAACGAGGTACCGCGGTCGTGCCAAGACCGAGCTCTTTGGATACCTCGCCGCTGCCGCCTACAACCTGGTTCGAATCTCACGCCTCGCGGCGTGAGACTCATCGCGGAGGATGGCGCCCGGCGTGCCGCCCTCCGACCAGGGACGCGAACCCTGGCCTGCGACAGAAGCGATTCGAGGTCGAAGCGGGCGTGAGAGAAGCAGTTTGCTCGGGAAATCCGCCGTTTTTCAGCAACCTGCTAGCCAGTTTGCTCGGGAAATCCGCCGTTTTTCAGCAACCTGCTAGCTAGAGCGCATCTCATAACCTCCCGCGGCCGCTTCGCTGCATCCGCACGCCGCTCGCCGCCATCCACTCGCGCTCGAAAATGCACCACGTTTCCTCGGTTCGCGGACGCGGCGATCGACGCACGGGCTGCCACGAATCAACCCACGGCAGGTCATGAGATGCGCTCTAGTACGAGAACCCCGAGCCGCCGATGAACTCGCGCAGGATCGATGTCGGAGGCACCTCGTCCGGGTAGATCGTGACCCAGCTCGAGAGCAGCTCGAGGAGCCGCTCGGCGGTCGCCTGCGCGGGGTGATCGGCGGGCACCTCGAGCAAGTAGAGCTCGGCGAAGACCTTGAGGACGGAGATCTCGTACACCAGCGAGGTGTCGAAGACCTCGTCCGCGTGGTGCTGGAAGGGGAAGATGTGCTTGCGCTCTCCGTCTCGAACCGACGGCCAACGCAGGATCGTGTCGGCGGCGCCGTGCCCGCGTCCGTGTCTATCGCGCACGATGCGCCGCAAGAGCCGGAGATCGCTCGCATGCACCCACGACAGGCGATCGAGCGGGAGCTGCACCAGCGGACAAACGAAGATCCGAAACACCTGCTCGGATGGAAGTGATTCGACGAGGCGCGGATTCAAACCGTGAATACCCTCGATCATCAGCACGTCTTCCGCCCCGAGCTGGAAGCGCGGACCGCCCTCCGGATCGCCCTTGCCAGCCTTGAAGTCGTAGCGTGAGGTCTTCACCTCTTCGCCGCGCACCAAGCGCGCGAGGTGCTCCTGCAAGAGCCCGAGCCGCAGCGCTTCGAGCGCCTCGAAGTCGTAGTCGCCCTTCTCGTCGCGCGGCGTGTCGACGCGATCGACGTAGTAGTCGTCGAGCCCGAGGTCGCGCGGTGTGATGCCGTTGACCTGGAGCTGCACCTTCAGCCGCTTGATGAAGGTCGACTTCCCGCTCGAAGAAGGTCCCGCGATCGTCACGAGCCGCACTCGATCGCGCGCGGCGGCGAGCGCGTCCGCGATGCGTCCGATGCTCTTCTCGTGGAAACCCTCCGCGACGCGGATGATCGGCGCGACCTCACCGCCGATGCACGCCTGGTTGAAGTCGCCCACGCTGCGCACGTGCAGGGTCTCGAGCCATCGCTCCTGCTGCTCGGTCATCGCGCCGACGTGCCTCGAGACGTCGCGCGCGCGCCGCGCGGTGGGGACGGACGGTTTGCCTTCTTCGACCGTCGTGCGCTCGGCCGCCGGTGCGCTCGGCGGCATCGTTCGTGAGTGACCGGGCACCCCGAAGACCAGCAAGAGATCGTGCGTGTTCGCGCCGTTCGGAGCGTCCGGCTCGATGGTGTACCGACGGGCGAGCCGGCCGGTCGAAGGGAGCAGCGGCCCCATCTCGAGCGCGAAGACGTCGCCGTAGGAGACGACGGTGACGCTGTGGCGCCGCGAGGTCTCGAGCAGCCGAACCGCGCCTTCCGCGCCTTCGCGGCGGAAGTAGTCGACCGCTTCGAGCACGCTCAATCGCTCGCGCACCAGCGGCACGTCGTCGACGACGAGACGATCGAGCGCCGCCTGGATCCGCGCCGCGGCTTCGAGCGCGCCGACCTCCGAACGCACGCGCACCCGCTGCGCGAAGCCGAGCGAGCGGCCGAGGCGCACGTCGATCTTCTCGTGCCGTGCCGCTTCGAGGAGCGCCAGCGCGAGCGAGCCGCGGAAGATGCGTTGGCCTTCCCAGTTCTGGGTGGTGAGCCCCGCGAGCGTGCAGTTCCCGCCGAGCGGAAGATCGAGGCTGCGCGCGCGACCGTCCACGAGCGCCGCGACCACCGGCGCGTCATCGATCTCCGTCGGCAGCAGCTCGCCGGGCGTGATCCCGTTCCGCACCCGTCGCGTCTCGCCGTCGAGGATCACGTCGAGCTCCACGCGGCGGGGGAGCGCGCGCTCGCGGAGCAACACGCCGACCGCTTCGTTCATCTTCGCGAGCCGCGAGGACGTGCTCGTGACGATCTCGCGCAGGAGCTGGATCGCGACGCGCGGCTCGCGATCGACGAGCTGCTCGTAGCAGGTCTCGTCGAGCACGAGCAGCACGGAGGGCGTGTCCGCGATCACCGAGGCGGTGCGCACACCGCCCGCGACGAGCGCGATCTCGCCGAAGTGCTCGCCCGCCGAGAGCGAGCCGAGCTCGACACCTGCCCGCATCACGCGCGCGTGGCCGGACGCGAGCACGTACATCGCGCGGTCGGCGTCGCCTTCGCGGACTACGACCTCACCCGGGCTCGCGTGCCGACACGTGACGATCTGCGCGAGCACGTCGATCGCGTGCGGATCGAGGTCGGAGAGCGGCTCGACGCCGGCGAGGATGTCGCGGATCTCGGACGGGCTCGGGGTGTGCACCACGGCGCGAGCATCGCCGAGGCGCGGCGTGCGGTGGAAGTCGGGATTCGCCGGCTCCGAGCTCACGTTGCTCGCGCGCGGCCCGATGGTTTCGCGGAATCGTTCGGCTCCGCGGACTGGGCCCGCTTCGCCTCGAGACGACTTCGCTTCGAGCGTCCGGCGGAAAGGTCCGCGAGCGACGCTCTGCTGGCCTCGCACCGAGACTCACGGTATGCGGGCCCGCTTCGGAGCTCTCATGAACCGCGCGTCTGTCTTCGCCTCGATTCTCCTCTCACTCGTGCTCGCCTGCGGCGACGACGACGGGACCTCCGTACCCATCGACTCCGGGACGGACGCGAGCTTCGACGCGGGCAGGGACGACGACGGCGGCGCCGACGACGCGGGCAGCGACGACGCGGGCAGCGACGACGCGGGCAGCGACGACGCGGGCACCGACGATGCGGGCGCCGACGACGCGGGCAGCGACGACGCGGGCAGCGACGACGCGGGCAGCGACGACGCGGGCAGCGACGACGCCGGCCTCGGCACGCGCGACGCGGGTCCCGACGCGTGTCACTCCCTCGATTTCGGCGCCGACGAGGTCGCGCTCCGCCGCGTCGACACCTTGCCGACGATGACGGGCGGCACGATCCCGGACGGAGTCTACGACGCGGTCGACTATCAGACGACCGGGGGGACGATGGGCGCGTACCGCGGCACCTGGAACATCCGCAGCACCAGCGCGGGCGTGGGCACCATGGACGTGATCCAGCAGCTCACTCTCACCGGCGTTGGACCCATCGTTCCGCGCACGATGTCGTGGACCGCGTCTGGCACCGCGCTCGCGCGCACCGAGACCTGCCCGAACGAAGGTGCCGCGACGAACTTCACGTACTCCGTCGTGACCGAGGGCGGCGTCACGCGTCTGCTCGCACGCAACAACACGGTGCTCTTCGTGCTCGAGCGCCGCTGAGTCGACTCGCCGCGACGACGCGTTGGCGTTCGCGTTCGGCCGCACCGAGACGACACGCGTTCAGCAGCGGGTCCACGCGATCACGATCACCAGCAACGCGACGAGCGCGAGCGACGCGGCGAATCCGGTGCCGGGCCCTCGCACCGCGCGCGGGCCCTTCACCACGCGCCTCGGGCCGCCTGGTGCGTCCTCGGTCGACGCGGCGCTCGCCCCGACGGACGCCTCGCCCTCGCGCGTCGCTCCTTCGTCGCTCACGACGCGGGCTCCTTCGCCTTCGGTGGCTCCGCGAAGAGCGCCTCCACGTGTCGCGACATGCGCGGCGGCGGCGTCAGCCACGCGCGCGGCTCCAGCGCTCGCTGACAGCTCGGGCAGCGCACGGCTTCGAGGCGCGCGCGATGACCACACGAGACGCACACCCGACGCTGCGAGCGATCCGCGACCATCGCGAGCCCGAACCCCACCGCGGACGCGAGCGCGAACCCGACGAGCGCGACGATCGGCAAGAGCGGGAACACGAAGAGCAGCGTCGCGAAGAGCACGAAGCCTCCGTCCTCGAGCCGTGCCACCCACGCGCTCGCCGCGTCGTGCGCGAGCTCTTTGACGCGGTCACGGATCGCGTTTCGGATCGTCGCGATCAGCGCCGCGCCGCCGCCGCCGCTCGCGAGCTCGAGCGGGCCGACCTCCACGCCCTCCACGCCAGCCATCGTCGCCACCGCCGCCAGCGCCGCCGCCGCCGCGAGCCCGGTGCGCGCGAAGCCCATCACGGAGAGCGCGCTCGCCTGCGCGTCCCGCGCGTGCATCAGCTCGAAGATCGCGAAGCCACAGCACATCACCATCGCGAGCGGATGCCCGAGCCAGCCGATCGCGCCGGTGGCCGGCACCACGCCGAAGCCGATCGCGAGCGAGCAGCCCGCGACGGTGCAGCTCGGCCGAATGCCCGCGAGCATCCCGGCCTCGACGACCTTGAGCACGTCCCCCTGCGCATCGACGACCACGTCCATCAGCCATCTCCGAACGGCGACCACGAGA
>JALOQC010000110.1 GCA_025453555.1 Myxococcota bacterium
GCCCCCGATCAGCGCGCGGCCTACGAGGCGATGGTCGACGACTTCCTCGAGGACCCGCGCTTCGTGCAGCAGCTCCGCCTCTTCTGGCGCGACACCATGAAGATGGGCGGCGGCAACCTCGACACCGCGCCGAACTTCGCGACGCAGCTCGTCGTCGAGGGTCGTCCGATCACCGAGCTCTTCACCGCGACGAGCGGCAACTGCCCCACCTTCGCGGACGGCGCGTTCTCGAGCGCGGACTGCAACAGCGGCGCACCCGCGCAGGCCGGCGTGCTCACCGATCCCGCCGTTCAAAGGCACTTCTTCTCGAACCTCGCGTTCCGCCGCACGCGCTGGATCCAAGAGACCTTCGCGTGTCACGCCTTCCCGGCCGAGGTCGGCGCGTCGACCGACGTCGGCGGCGTCGTGCCCTACACCGCGCCCTGGGACTTCGAGAGCATCAGCGGGTCGCGCACCGTCGGCCGCGTCGACTTCCACGACGTCTCCTCGGTCATCTGCGCGAACTGCCACGCGACGATGAACCACCTCGCGCCGCTGGTCGCGAACTTCGACGAAGAGGGCATGTGGGACGACGCGATCGCGGTGCCCACGCCGCTCGAAGGCGCGCCGATGGCGGAGCGCACGGACTGGTTGCCCGACGGCGAAGGCACCGCGTGGCGCTTCGAGGTGCCCGCCGCGGATCTGCCCGCGCTCGGCGCCGCGATGGCCGCCGACCCGAGCGTGCACGCCTGCCTCGCCGCGCGCGTGCACAACTGGGCGATGGGCCACGGCGACGTGGTCGATCAGCTCGCGATCGTGCCCCGCGCCACCACCGAGCGCCTCACCGCCACGCTGCGCGCGAGCGGCTACGAGCTGCGCGACGTCATCTACGACGCCTTCACCGGCGACGACTTCGTGAGGTTCTGAGCCATGCGACGAAGCCAACCTCGGTTCCACGACCACGCGAGCCAACCGTCCGCTGGGAAACACGTGAACGTCATGCGCCACCACACCTTCACCCTCGTCGCGCTCGGAATGCTCGCCGCCGCCGGCTGCACCGGCCCCGGCGCCTACGACCCGATGGATCCCACCGAGGATCCGACGACGCCCCCGCCCTACACGCCGCCGAGCGACGACGAGTACGTGCCGACTCCGACCACCGCAGGCGACGAGGACTCGACCTTCTCGCACCCCGCCGGCCTCGGCCCCGTCGTGACCTCGCCGCGCGAAGCGCTCGAGCGCATGCAGGAGCAAGGACCTCCCGCGTACGCGTCGCGCGTGCACTCGTGCCGCAAGGTCCGCTACCGCACCATCGGCCGCGTGCTCGCGTCGCGCGGCGTGAACCTCGACGCCGAGGGCGACGTCACCGCGGGCCAGATGTACCGCACCAGCGATCAATCGCTCGGCGCGCCGAACTACGCGGGCCGCATCCCGGAGACGACGTCGCTGACCGTCGCGAGCGCGTCGCGTCTCTTCGACATCCTCGTGCAGGCCTCGCCCGAGATCATCGCGAACCTGCCGTCGCGCGAGGAGTGCCGCATCGGCGAGAACGGCGCGCGCCTCTTCGACGAGGACGGGAGCTGCAACGCCGACGGCCTCACCTGCCTGCTCGGTGTGCCTGCGACGCCCGCCCACGTCGGCCTCTGCGACGACACCATCGCCCGCGCCGCGAGCCCCGAAGAGGGCCAGCGCCTCGCCGTCGCCACCCTGCTCGCCGCCGAGCTCACCTGCGAGTGAAGGAGTACGCCATGACCGCGAACAAGAAGGATGCGCATCTCCTCGGCCGCCGCGCCCTCGTGCAGTGGACCCTCGCGACCGGCGTCGCGCTCGGCCTCCCGCGCTGGAAGATCTTCGAGGTGCTCGAAGGCAGCGCCGGCAAGGCCTACGCGGACGACGCCTCGTGCGCGCCCTGCAACCGCAGCGTGCACATCGTCGCCGGCACCGGCGGGCTCGCGTGGTTCAACCTGCTCTGGCCGCACAACGACGTCGCCGCCGCGCGCAACGACGGCTTCTCGTGGCACGCCATCGGCGAAGAGCGGCTCGCGACCGGCACCCACAAGCCGCTCACGATGGGCCCCGAGACGCCGTGGCAGGACCTGCCGGGCGCGCGTCAGGTGACCGCGCTCCTCGGCGGCACCAACGAGACCCACACGCGCACGCCGGACTCCACCGTCAGCGTCGCGATGAACACGGATCTCTTCGCGGCGTGCGCGGCGGTGCAGACCGCGAGCCCGACGCTGACGCCCGTGATCGGCGTGGGCGACATCCCGTACCGCAACGCGCCGGGCGCGCCCCGCATCGCGCGCGTCGGCGGCGCGGACGACATCGTCGCGCTCTTCAACAGCGCGGCCTCGCGCGCGGGCGGCCTGCTCTCGCGCTCCGGCAACCCGGAGCTCTTCCAAGCCCAGTACAGCGCGTGGCTCTCCCTGCGTCGCGCGTCGCGCTCGCCCGCGTACCGCAGCGGCATGGCGGCCGGCACCACGTCGTCGCGCCTGCTCGGCACCAACCTCGCGGACGCCCTGCGCGTGACCGACGCGGACCTCGCGCACTACGGCGTCAACGGCACCTCGCGCAATCAGAACATGGAGCTCGCGCGCACGCTCATCGTCACCGCGAAGGCGTTCAAGCTCGGCCTCACCAACAGCGTGATCGTCCCCGCCTTCAACGACGACCCGCACGGCGCGTTCAACAACATGGCGAGCCTCCGCCGCACCACGATGGAGCTCGGCCAGAGCTTGCAGGCCTTCTACGAAGATCTCGCGGCCGCGCAGGACCCGACCTGCAGCGGTTCTCTGGCCGACAACACGGTCATCTCCATCCACGGAGACACCCCGAAGACGCCGCTCGAGCGCGACAACTGGCCGGACGGAACCCCTGGCAACTCCAACTGGATCTACGTGCTCGGCGCGGGCCTGCTCAAGACCGGTTGGTTCGGTGGCGTGATGCGCGACGGAAGCGTGCGCGGCTGGGATCCGACGAGCGGCGAGGACCGCGGCGACCGCAACAGCGCCAGCACCTCGGCCGCCGCGGCTGCCGCCGTGCTCTACGCGGTCACCAAGGGCGACCTCCGCCGCGTGCAGGACTTCTACCGCGGCGCCGCGCTCTCGGGCGTGATCACGAACCCGACGATCTGAAGCGGAGTCGTTCGAGGCGAAGCGGACGCCGTCCGCGAAGCTGAACGATTCGGCGAAACCACCGGGCCGCGCGTGAGCGCGGAGCCGATGATCTGAACGTACCGCGATTCGACGAGGCGGCGTCCGAGAGGGCGCCGCTTCGTGCGTTCGACCGCGACCACCGCTTCGTGTCGTGCGACGACTCCCGAGCGCATCGCCGGGCGAGGCCCAGGTCTCATCGTCCGAGCCCCTTCGTCATACTTCGGCCACCGGCCTCGTCAGGCGGGACGCGGTGGCGCACCCTCTGCGCGTGTCGAGCACGACGTACTCCGCTCGCGAAGAGTGGGCGCACGCCTTCACCCACGGGATCGGGGCGCTGCTCGCGGTGGGCGCGCTCGTGCTGCTCGTCGCGCTCGCGAAAGGAGCCGCCGCGATCACCAGCGGCGCCGTCTTCGGCACGACGCTGGTGCTCACCTACGTGGTCTCCACCGTCTACCACTCGGTGCCCGCACATCGCCCTGACGTGAAGCGCGCGCTGCAGCGCCTCGATCATTGCTGCATCTACCTGCTGATCGCAGGCAGCTACACGCCTTTCACCCTCGTGACGTTGCCCGACGACTGGGGCTGGTCGCTCTTCTTCGTGGTGTGGGGGCTCGCGCTCCTCGGCGTCCTGCTCAAGCACACGCCGCTCGGAAGCAACGGCTGGATCTCGAACGCGAGCTACCTCGGCATGGGGTGGATCGCGGTCGTCGCGTTCGAGCCGCTCGTCGCGTCGTTGCCCACGAACGCGCTCGCGCTCCTCGTCGCGGGTGGGCTCTCGTACACGCTCGGCGTCGTGTTCTTCGTATGGGAGCGCCTGCCTTATCACCACGTGATCTGGCACCTCTTCGTGCTCGCGGGAAGCACGCTCCACGTGCTCGCGGTGCTGCTCTACGTGGTGTGAGGCGGCGTGAGTCGCGTGCCTGCGTGCGAGCGGACAGTGGGCCGCGCACGTGGCACGCTGTGCCCGTGATGCGTGGACCGATCGCGTGCTTCGGACGTCTGCTCGTCGCGGCCGCGACCCTCGTCGGCGTCGGCGCGTGCACGGGCGGCGAGTGCCCCTGTGGGCGCAGCTTCGAGTCGAGCCCCTTCGATCCCTACGGCGCTCCGATCGGGGTCGATCATCCGCGCGGGATCCACTGCATCTGTCGGTGCGGGGAAGGCGAGGAGATCCTCGAAGATCCCGCGCTCGACTGCTCGATCTACGAAGGTGACTGCGCGGGACCGGGCGGGGAGCCCGCGCTCTACCGCTGCCGTTGATCGCGCGACCTCGCGGCGGTTCGACACCTTCTTTCCGACCTTCCCTCGCCTTCGCGACCGCGCGACCCTACGACGCGGCGCGGTTGGGTTCTCGGGTCGCGCTCGTGCTCACGGGCGCAGGTCGGTGGCGGCGTGAACGCGAAGTGGACGTACGTCCGCGACGTGGCTCGTCGGCGCGAAAGACGATCGGGCCGCGCGTGCGCGCGGAGCCGACGACATGGGGCACGCATGGCCACGTTTCTGAACGAGTCGTCGTGGTGGGCGCTGCTCGGCACGATCGCCGCGTTCTTCGTCGCGATCACCGCGCTCGCGCTCCTCGCCGGGGTGGTGCTCGAGCGGCACTACCAGAAGCAGGGGCTCACGATCTTCGCGGTGAAGCTCAAGCGCGGCCAGCCCCGACTCGAGCGACTCGGCAACGCGCTGTTCCTCGTCACGTGGATCCCGCTCGCCACGCTCGCGGTGCACTACGAGCTGCTGCGTTTCAACGCCGGCCTGTCGCGCGAGCTCGTGACCTTCGGCGTGTGCTGGGTCGGCTTCACCGTCTACTACTGGTTCCTGCATCGCGCGATGCACACCAAACCGCTCTTCTGGATTCACCGCTGGCACCACGAGTCGCTCGTCACGACGCCGTGGACCGGCCTCTCGATGAGCCCCTTCGAAGCCCTCGGTTGGATCGTGGGTTTCCTCGGCCCCGCGCTGGTGCTCAGCCACGTCGGTTGGCTCGGCGCGTGGGGCTACGCGACCTTCTTCGCGATCCACTTCTACGGAAACGTCGTCGGCCACGCGAACGCCGAGCTCATGCCGCCTTTCCTCGCGCGCATGAACTACGTGGGAAACCCGGTCGTCTACCACAGCCTCCACCACGCGCGCTTCGACGGTCATTACGGCTTCGGCGCGGGCTACATGGACGCGCTCTTCCGCACCGAGTTCGACGATTGGAGAGCCGTGCACGCGAAGGTCCTGCGCGGTGAGGCGCTGCGTTCTCTGCGCGAGCGCGGAGACACGCCGACCCCGAACGAGCCCGAGGCTGCGAGCTGAACGCCGCTACAACGCCTTGCGCGGTGGGAGCGCCAACGCCGCCACGAGCAGACCTCCGACGAGCGCGACCGCGACCACCGTCACGTCGAACGCCGTGCCCACCGCGGTGAGCACGTCCTCCGCGAGGAAGCTCGTCACGCTGCGAAAGCCGAGGCTGCCCGGCACGAGCAGCAGCAAGCCCGGCAGCACCACGATCGCCGCGGGTCGGTTGCGAAAACGCGCCGAGGCGTTGCCGCAGAGCCCGAGCACGAGCGCGCCCGCCGCCGCGCCTTCTTCGGCGCCGAAGCGCGGGCTCGCGACCTGCACCGTCGCGTACGTGAGCGCAGCGGCGATCGCGAAGTACGGCGCGTCGCGCAGCGGGGCCTTGAGCAAGATCGACAGACCGAGCAACGCCGCCGCGAACGCGCCCCACGTCTGCAGCGGGCCGAGGCGGATCGCTTCGCCTCCGTCGCGGACGTGCGGGATCAGATCCGCGATCTGCGCGCCGAGCGCGGCCCCGAAGCCGAGCAGCAAGAGCGACATCAGCGCCTTCGAGAAGCGCGCCGTACCGCTGACGAGGTGCCCCGTCGCGATCTCGTTCATCGCGGTGGTGAGCGTGAGACCGGGGAGCAGCACGAGGATGCCCGCGATGGTCGCCACCGTCCGCGAGAGGCCGGGCCACTGCGTCGTCGCGAGACCGGCGAGGAGCGCCGAGAGCGCGGCCGCGAGCGGGAGCTGCAGACGTGTCAGCGGCTCGCTCTTTCGCTGCAGCCGCTCGAACACTCCGACCATCACACCCGCGACGCAAGCGACCGCCGCCTCGCGTGCGCGACCTCCGAGCAGGATCGCGCCGCCGGCGGCCACCACCGAGTGCGCCACGATCGTCAGCGGCAGCGGCTCGCGCGCGGGCTTGGCGAGGATCTGCTCGACCTCCGCCGCACCGACGATGGGCTTCTTGGTGCCCGCCGCGACCTCGTTCGCGACCCGATCGAGCGCGCCGAGCCGCGCGAGGTCGAGCTCGCCGGAGTTGCCGCGGAGGAGGAACGTGCGCTGCTTCGGCGGGGTGCCGAGCGCGAGGAAGAGCGCGGTCGGAGTGGAGAAGATGTGCGCCTCCGCGCCGAGCCGACGGCTGAGCGCGACCCCCATGTCCTCGAGGCGGTGCGCGGGCATGCCGTAGGTGTGGAGCGCGCGCAGCACCGCGAGGAGGAAGTTGCCGATCTCGAGGGTCTCGCCGCCGAAGGAGTCGTTGGCGCGGCGACCAACGAGCTCGGAGGGGAGGACGACCGTCTCGTGCCGCGGGGCAGCCGAGGTGGCGTCCGGGACGGTGTCGGAGACAGAGACCGCGTCGGACACAGAGACCGCGTCGGAGACAGAGACCGCGTCGGACACAGAGACCGTGTCGGAGACAGAGACCGTGTCGGAGACAGAGACCGTGTCGGAGACAGAGACCGTGTCGGAGACAGAGACCGTGTCGGACGCCGAGGCAGAGATCGTGTCGGAGGGGCTCGAAGCTCGTGGAACCGCGGCGCGCTCCGGCGTCATCGACGCCTCTTCGCTCACGCGCTCCCTCGGCCTCGGCTCACGCTCGGTCACGGTCGCGGTGTCTTCCCACGACTCGTCCGAGGCGGCACGAAGAACCCCGCGCCAAAGAAAAGGCCCCGCCGAAGCGAGGCCTTTTCGTCACGCGAAGTCCGCCGACTCGGGCGACAAGTCGCGCGTTCAGATCTGGAACTGCGCGATCTCGATCCGCTGGTCCGGGTTGATCGCGTACGAGTACGCGCCGAGGATCCGCCCGCCGACCGCGATCGAGAGCGTCATGTTGGTGGTGCCCGCGCTGGTGCTGCAGCTCGCGCCCGCCCAGAAGTGCACGCGCACCGAGTACACGCCCGGCGGCGGGTTCGGCTGGTTCCAGTACACGTTCTCGATCGTGTTGTTGGCCTGGCCCTGGTTGCACATGCCGCGCGCGTCGTGGTCGAGGTGACCACCGGAGCTGTTGGTCGTCGCGCTGTAGCTCAGCGTCTCGCCCTGCGGGTCGGTCACGTAGAGGTCCAGGTCCGCGCCCGTGTTCCAAGCGAGGGTGATCTGGATGTTGCCGGACGAGTAGCCGCAGCCCTCGTCGATCTCACCGTTGCAGTTGTCGTCGAGGCCGTTGCAGACCTCCTGAGCGCCCTGCACGCAGCTCGCCTCGACTACGGTCACGCCGGTCGCGACCTGAGGAGAGCTGGCCTGGACGGTCACCGTCGCGCTCGGCGGCGGTGGGGTCTGCACTCGCACCGTGGCGCGGGCGGGCTGACCGGTCGTGCGGATGATGCATCCCGAGGACGCCACCGCGAGGATCGAGAACATCCCGGCTGCCACGATGCTGCTGGGTCGAACAAAGCTCATGCGCACCCCTCCTATCACTCTCCGAACACGGGGTATGGGTTCGGCGATGCCGCAGGTATACGGCATCGAAACGCCCTTCGACGCGCGAACGCCGCCGGTGTTCATACCTCATTCGGTTCCGCTGCGACCACAGCGATCGCACGAGAGCGAACGTTCGTCGGTCCAGTGCCTTACAGCGACCCTCGGGCGAGGCGTCTCGCGGAATCGGCTGAGCTTCTGTCGGGACCGCGAAAGAATCCCGGGGCGCCACCGGTTATCCTCTCGCCGCGATGGTCCCCGACCGTGCCCGTGCCTGCCCGACCTGTGCGCTCCGCGTCCGCGAGCGGGCCTGCCCCGAGTGCGGCGCCCCGACCCTCGATCTGCGCGATCGCGCGACGCGACGCCGGATCGCGCAGCAGCTCGCCGCCCAGCCGGGAGCCGCTCCACCCGAGGGAATCGTCGGTGACGTCGTGGCGGCCTACCTGCGTTGGGGCGTGCCCTTGCTCTCGCTCGTGGGCGCGGGAGTGCTGACCTACCTGCACGGCGTGGCGGCGGCCTTCCTCGGCATGCTGATGGTCTTCTTCGGCCAGGTCGTGATGGTCCCGCTCGTCGCCGGCAGCGTCGCCGTCGTGTCGCACGTCGCGCTCGGACGCCGAGGGGTGCCCGCGCGAGAGCTGCGCATCCACGACGAGCGCGAGCCGGCGCTCGATCGGTACATCGAGCTCGTCGGAGTCGTGCGTGCGGTCCGACCCGTGAGCTCACCCCTCTCGCACGCGCCCTGCGTCGCGTATCGGCTCGTCGGCGAGACTCCGAGCGGGCGAGTCGACGAAGCGGGCGCGGGCGAGCTGCACCTCGAGACCGACGACGGTCGCGCGGTGCGCGTCGACGCTCGCCACGCACAGATCCGAATCGCGTCCCCTCCCGCGCCCTACCCGGTCGTGCGCCCCGACGCCGCCCTCACGCGCCTGCTCGACGAGCGCGCGCTCGCGCCTTCGCGTGGTCCGGTGCGCCTCGCGGAGCGGGTGCTCCAGGACGGAGCGCGGGTTCGTGTGCGCGGCGTGCTGGGCAGCAGGCGGACCGAAGATGGCTACCGCGGTCATGAAGAGGCGCCGACCCTCGAAGCCGTCGCGCTGCTGGACGCATGAGCGATTCGCGAACAGAGAGCCCGGCGCGCGCGACGTGATCGTGGACGTCGACGTGGTCGTACGTGGTCGTACGTGGTCGTGATCGTGGTCGGCGACGTGAACGAGATCGCCATGCGCATCAGGCGAGAACGCGCCAGGACGACGAACGCGCGCCCCGCACCGTTCAACGCAGCTCGAGCCGGCTGATGACCACGCGCTGCACTTCGCTCGTGCCCTCGTAGATCATCGTGACGCGCACGTCGCGCACGCAGCGCTCGGCCACGTGCCCTTCCACGAGCGCGTCGTCGCCGACCACCTCGACGGCGGCGTTGCAGATCGCCCACGCGTTCTCCGTGCAGAACGCTTTGGCGATCGAGGCCTCGCGCGAGAACACGTCGCCGCGCTCCTTCGCGCTGGCCGCCCGCAACGCGAGCCCACGGCCGGCTTCGAGGCGCGTCGCCATGTCCGCGAGGCGAAACTGGAGCGCCTGGTCGCCGCCGCTCTTCCGCGCGCGCACGTGCGCCACCGCCGACTCGTACGCCGCGGACGCGATCCCGAGCGCCTGCGACGCGATGCCGACGCGTCCGCCGTCGAGCGCCATCATCGCGATCCGGAAGCCCGCGCCGCGCGGTCCGAGCAGCGCGCTCTCGGGCACGCGGACTCCGTCGAGCGAGAGCGCGACGGTGTGGCTCGCGCGCAGGCCCATCTTGTCCTCGTGCTTCGCGATGCCGAGCCCCGGCGTGCCCTTCGGCACGAGGAAGCAGCTCAACCCGCGCGCGCCCGGACCGTCGGTGCGGGCCCAGACCACGAGAACGCTCGAGAGATCGCCGTGGCTTATCCACTGCTTGGTGCCGGTGATCACCCACTCGTCGCCTTCGAGCGTCGCGGTGGTCCGCATGCCGCCCGGATCGCTGCCGGCCTCGGCCTCGCTGAGCGCGAAGCCCCCGAGCTCACCCGCCGCGAGCCGCGGACACCAATGCTGCTTCTGTGCGTCGTCTCCGAACGCCGCGATCACCTCGCCGACCATGTTGGTGACCGCCATCGTCACCGCGGTCGACCCGCAGCCGCGCGCGATCTCCGTCATCGCGAGGCTGTACGCGACGGTGCCCGCGCCACTGCCGCCGAGCGCTTCCGGCACCGCGACCGCCATCAGGCCACGTCGCCCGAGCTCCACGAAGATCGCGTCCGGCACTCGCTCGTCGCGCTCGAAGCCTGCGGCGTTCGGGGCGAGCACCTCGGTCGCGAAGTCACGCGCGGCGTCGCGGAATCGGAGCTGCTGAGGGGTCGGCTCGAGGTGCATCGGCGAGGTCTTGGGTCAGTCGAGGGAGGTTGGAACTCGCCCGTTCGCGCGGAGCTCGAAGGCTCGGAGATCCGGGCTCGTAGGCTCAGAGATCGAACGAGACCTTCGCGGGGTAGGAGCCCGGATCGGGCATCGCCCAGCCGCGCACCGCGTCGGCCACGCAGTCGAGCGCCTCGCTCTGCGTCTGCTCCGACGTCGACGCACCCGCGGCGATCACGCGACCGCCCGGCGCGACGTAGACGGTGACGTGGAAGGGCCCGGAGCCGCAGTCGACGATCTCGCCGCGCACGCGCTCCACGTTCGACGTCACGCGGCTCGCGTCCCAGAAGGTCGGAGGTCGCACGTCCTCCGCGGTGTCGAGCTCGAGCGGGTACGCGAACTCCGCCTCGCCACCCTGCGGCCGCGAGAACTGGGTGTTGGCCGCGACCTCGAGCATGCAGCGCTCGGTCTCGCGATCGCCGATGTTGCTCTCCCGCGGATACACCCAGAGCACGCTTCCGTCGGTCCGGATGCGGAACGCAAGCACGATGCGGCCGCCGAGCACCTCGACGTCGCGCGAGCGCTGCGAGAAACAACTGAAGAACCGGCCGATCTTCGGCTCGAGCGCGCGTTGCACGGCCATCGCGCTGATGGTGCCCATCAGACCTTCGACGCCGACCCCGTCGTTGCGCTCGACCGGTCGCTCGTCGCCCGTCGTCGTGTGCGTCTCGGTCGTCGTCGCTTCGGTCTCCGGCTCGTCACCGCCGCCGCATGCCACGCCCGCACACACACCCACGATCCCCACCCACGTCAGGTACTTCTTCGTCACGTCACCACCCACCACGTCGAACATCCGTCGTCGTCTCGGAGGTCGTCACCGCGACCCCTCCGCGCACCGCCCGCCGAGCTCGCGGCGCGCCGCCAGCGAGCTCGAGGGCCTTCGCGCCTCACCCCTTGAGCGCGTTCGCCGCGATCACCACGCGCATGATCTCCGAGGTGCCCTCGTAGATCTCCGTGATGCGCGCGTCGCGGTAGTGGCGCTCCACGTCGTACTCGGTCGAGTAGCCGTAGCCGCCGAACACCTGCAGCGCTTGGTGCGTGACCTCGGTCGCGATCTCGCTCGCGTAGAGCTTCGCCATCGCGGCCTCTTGCGTGTAGCGCACCGACTTGTCCTTCACGGACTGGTCCTTGAGCCAGGCCGCGCGAAGCGTGAGCGCCTTGGCGGCGTCGAGCTTCATCGCCATGTCCGCGATCTTGAACTGAATCGCTTGTTTGTTCGCGATCGGCTCGCCGAAGGCCTTGCGTTCCTTCGAGTACGCGACCGCCTTCTCGTACGCAGCCTCCGCGATGCCGATCGCCTGCGACGCGATGCCGATGCGGCCGCCGTCGAGGGTGTGCATCGCGATCTTGAAGCCCATGCCGACGTCACCGAGACGCAACGCGTCGGGCAGGCGGCAGTCCTCGAAGAAGATCGTGCAGGAGTGCGCGGCGTGGATGCCGAGCTTGTGATCGCGCGGCTGCGGGTTGAAGCCCGGGGTGCCCTTCGGGACGATGAACGCGGTGGTGCCGCGCGCGCCCTGGCTGCGATCGGTGCAGCAGAAGACGAGGATCACGTCGGCGTGCGGGCCGTTGGTGATCCAGTTCTTCGAGCCGTTGATCACCCAGGAGTCGCCGTCTTTCACCGCGACGGTGTCCATGTTGGACGCGTCGGATCCGGAGGCCGGCTCGGTGAGGCCGAAGCAACCGAGCTTCTGGCCGGCCGCGAGCGGGACGAGGAACTCCTGCTTCTGCGCGTCGCTGCCGAACTTCCAGAGCGGGTCGCAGACGAGCGAGTTGTTCACCGACATGATGACGCCGGTGGACGCGCACGCCTTGCTGACCTCGATCATCGCGAGCGCGTAGCTCACGTGGTCGGCGCCGCCGCCCCCGAGCTCGTCGGGGATGGCGATGCCGAGGAAGCCGAGCTCGCCCATGCGCGCGACGAGCTCGGTCGGCCAGCGGCCCTCCTTGTCGAGCTCACGCGCCTTCGGGGCGACTTCCTTCTGCGCGAAATCGCGCGCGCTCTTTTGGATGAGCTGCTGTTCCTCGGTGAGGCGGAAATCCATGGCGCGGGAGAGTGGTGGACCCAGGCCAGGGAGGCAAGAGCGCCGTCACCGACCTTCGCGCACGCTCACACCTCGAGGATGTCCTTCTCCTTGGCCGCGACGATCTCGTCGACGCGCGTGTTCCCGGCCTTGGTGATGTCCTCCATGTCCTTCTTGCCGCGATCCGCCTCGTCGCCGCCGATCTCGCCGTCCTTCTCGAGGGTGTCGATCATGTCCTTGCACTCGTGCCGCGCCTTGCGGATCACGACACGACAATCTTCACCCTTCGAGCGCGCGACCTTCACGAGCTCCTTGCGGCGCTCCTCCGTCAGCGGCGGCATCGGGATGCGGATCAGCTCGCCGTCGTTCGACGGATTCACGCCGAGCTGCGCCATCTGGATCGCCCGCTCGACCGCGCTGATCTGCGATCGATCGAAGACCTTCACGGTGATGAGGCGCGCCTCGGGCACGCTGATCGACGCCATCTGCCGAAGCGGCGTGGGCGTGCCGTAGTACTCGACGCGAATCCCGTCGAGGATGTCCGCGTTCGCGCGGCCGGTGCGGATCTTCGCGAGCTCGCGCTTGAGCGAGTCGTGCGCCTTCTCGATGGCGTCCTTGAGCTCGGCGAGGGTCTCTTTCAGCATCGTATCCTCCGAGCGCGGGACTCTATGGCGACCCTCGCGTTCTGGCCAGCTTCCCTTTGCGGCCGAGCCGTGCTTCGCGCGTCGCGGTCGCGAGAGCAGGCCCGAGCCGGAGAGGAGGTCGGTCGATGGGGGGTGCGAGGTCGAGTCGATGGGGTGCGCGATCGCCTCGCGCGTTTTCTCCTGGCGTCGCGGCGCGCTTTCGACGAAACACGCGGCCAGGACGCCGTTCGCGGCGACCCAAGGGAGGCGAGACGATGGCGCAGCTGGCTCTGAAACGTGTGTTGCTCAAGCTCTCGGGCGAGGCGCTCTGCGGCACCGTCGGTGGGTTCGGCATCCAGCCTGAGACCATGCGCGCCATCTGCGGCGAAATCGCGGAGGTCCACGCGCTCGGCGCCGAGATCGGCATCGTGATCGGCGGCGGCAACATCTTCCGCGGCCTCAAGGGCAGCGCGTCGGGCATGGAGCGCGCGAGCGCCGACTACATGGGCATGCTCGCCACCGTCATCAACGGCGTCGCGCTGCAGGACGGGCTCGAGAAGTTCGGCGTGCCGACGCGCTGCGTGAGCGCGCTGGAGATTCGGCAGGTCGCCGAGCCGTACATCCGCCGACGCGCGGTGCGTCACCTCGAGAAGGGGCGCGTCGTGATCTTCGTCGCCGGCACCGGCAACCCGTACTTCTCGACCGACACCGCGGCCGCCCTCCGCGCGATGGAGATCCAGGCGTCGGCGCTCATCAAGGCCACCAAGGTCGAGGGCGTCTACGACAAGGATCCGATGAAGAACGACGACGCGACGATGTACCGGCGGATCAGCTACGACCGCTTCCTCGTCGATCGCGTCGGCGTGATGGACTCGACCGCGGTCACGCTCTGCCGCGACAACAAGCTGCCGATTCGCGTCTTCGCCCTCCACAAGCGCGGCAACATCCAGCGCGTCGTCATGGGCGAGGACGTGGGAACGCTCGTCGCGGAGACCGAGAACGAGTGACGCACGACCGCGCGTGAGCCGTCACGAGAGATCCCGAGAAGCGATCGAGAGCCCCGCCGGGCACCGCGCGGGGCTTCTTCGTGTGTACGCATGCGCAGTCGGACGACCACGACGCTCGACGGGTCGTGGACGACGAGGCGCGTGTGCGGCACCCCCAGGCACGCCGCTCGGGCTCAGCCACCGCCACTGAACACGACCGGGAACTGCGCGCGACCGCCGTTCGACGAGGGCGGGAAGCGCCAGCGACGGACCGTCGTCTCCACGCAGTTCTTGAGCGAGCCGACGTCGTTTCCAGCGGCCGACGCGCGCGTGACCGTGCCCGACGCGCCGACCACGACCTCGACGTCGAGGCGCACCGCGGGCGCTTCCGGCATGCCGCGGATCGCGACCTCGTAACAGCGACGCAGCGCGAGTTGGTTGCTCTGCGCGGTGACCACGCGGCGCACCGCGTCGTTGTCGAGCTCTTCGCGCGAGGTGGTGGCCGCGGACGTACCGCCGATCGAGAGCATCCCGGGCGCAGCGCCGGTCGCGCCGCTCATCGTGATCAGCTCGAGCTGGCGACGCTGCTCGTCGGTGAGGTTGTCGGTCATCGCGGTCGGCGTGGTCGTCATCGCCGACACCGTCATCGACGTGCTCGTCGAGCGCATTGCGCTCGTCTCTTCCGGCACGACCTCCTCGGGCACCACCTCGTCGGGCACCGGATCGGGAACGTCGAGCTCGAGGTCCGGCGTGGGCTCGGCCGGCGTCACGGGCTCGGGCACCGGCGTGGCGTCCGCCACGGGTGCCGGATCGTCGCTCAGAAGCTTCGGGCCGATGGCGAGCGCGAGCGTGATGCCGAACGCGCCCGCGCCCACGATCGCGATCCACGCGCCGACCGGAATGCCACGACGCGGAGCCGGGGCCGGAATCGAGGCGGGCGGCGCCGCGAAGGGCGCGGGAGCCGCGACCGCCACGGGCGCAGGCGCGACCGGGGCAGCCGACGCGGCGATCGGGACCGCGAACGGATCGTCCTCTTCCTGCGGCGCTGCCACCGGCCGTGGCGCGACGACGGGCTTCGGCGCCGCGACGGGCTTCGGCGTCGCCGCCGGCTTCGGCGCGACGACCGGCTTCGGAGCGGGTTTCGGAGTCGGCTTCGCGCGCGCCGGCTCCGGCTCCGCCACGGGCACCGGCGCCATCACCGTGCGCTCGTCCTCCAGCTCGCCTTCGTCGTACGCGGGCGCCGCGGCCGCGCCGAGCCGACCGCCGATCGGCACCACGTTGCTCGACGGGCGCTCGGACGCGCGCGGCGGCGGAACGCTGCTGCCCGTGGGCGGCGGTGGAACGCGACGTTGCTGCAGGAGCGACGCGAGCTCCGGCACCTGCCCGACCGGCTTCCAGTCGTCGAGACCTTCGCGCCAGCAGAGCGACTCCGCCGTCACCGCGCCGAGCCCGATCTTCCTCGCGACCTCGTCGCGCTTGACGGGACCGACGGGCACGTCGTTGATCGCGACGTACCACTCCGCGGCGGGCGCACGCGGCGAAGGCGCCTCGGGCGCGAGCGAGCCCTTGCGAAACTCGGAGCCCAACGACGACGCGCGCTTGGGCTGCGTGGCCGCCGCGACCGGCGAGGTCGGACGCGGGCCCGCCTGCGAGCTGCTCTTGCGCGCGCCCGGACGCGGCGCGGGGCCCACGCTCGATCCGCTGCGCTTCTTCGAAGCGTTGGACCCCTCGGTGGGGCCCGCGTCGGCCTCGTCCTTCGGCCCCTTGAGGATGATCTCGTGGTCGCACTTGCGGCACTTCATGCGCAGCGTGCGCCCCGCGATCTTCTCGTCGGGGATCTGGTACTTGGCCTTGCAGTTGTCGCAGAGGAACTTCATCGGCGGCCGGCTCGCGGGACTATAAACGAAGGCGTCGTCGCGACGCACCCCGGACGCGCGAGGTCGCGCGGAGGTGTGCTCGACGAAGGCCGTGTCGGGTCACGGCGCGCATCGGGGAGCACGAGCGAACGCTCGAACCAACGTCCGAACGCCGACTCGAACCGCACGAACCGCGAGCACGCGAACGACACGACGGGGCAGCTCGGGTTCGACGGGGCAATGGAGCTTAGAGCAGCGTCATCAAGTGTTCTTTGATGCCATGCCGCGTTTCGTCGTCGGGCGCGGACGCGAGCGCCCGCTCCCACATCTCGATCGCTTTGTGTTTGAAGCCCGCGCGCTGGTAGAGTACCGCGAGGTTCTTGAGGGCCGAGAAGTTGCGGGGCTGCAGGTCGACCGCGGTCTCGAGCTCGTGGATCGCCTCGAAGACCTCGTCGCGACGTCCACACAAGAGACCGAGGTGGTAGTGGAGCTGGAACGAGAGCGGGTCGATCGCGAGCCCCTCGCGCAGCTTCGCGATCGCCCCGTCGAGGTCCCCCTCGCGGTAGGCCTCCATGCCCGCGTCGAGCGCGGCGCTGGCCTCGCGGCTGAGCACGTCGTCCTCGTCGGGCACCTCCGAGCGACGCCCTTCGAGCGCGCGCTCCACGTGCAGGAGCACGTCCGCCACCTTGAACGGCTTCTCGAGGAACGCCTCGACGCCGTACGAGGTCTTGAGATCTTCGGCGACCCGCCAGCCGCGGTAGATGGCGGACACCATCACGATCGGGATGTGCCCGTAGCGGCGGCTGCCCTTGATGCGCCGACAGATGTCGAAGCCGTGCACCTCCGGCAGCATCGCGTCGAGCAAGATCACGTCGGGCTGCTCGTCACGCACCTTCTGCAGCGCCTCGAGCCCCTTGCTCGCCTCGACGACCACGTAGCCCTTCTGCGTGAGCACGCGCTTGAGCAGCTTGCGGATGTCGTCCTCGTCGTCGACCACGAGGACCTTCGGCTTCGCGTCGCGCTCCTTCGGCGGCGTGGGCAGCGGCGCGACCTGCGAGTGGAAAGGCTCTCCTTCGCGGGCGCGCGCCTGCAGCTCGCGCAGGCCGAGGTCGTCGTCGTCCATCTTCGGCACGGGCATCGCGCGATCCACCACGAGCCCCGCCGGCGTCGGCGGCGGCTCGGCCTCGACCGGCGACGCCGCGATCCCGAGCGACGCGAGGTACTCGGCGGGCACCTGCGCTCCGACGTAGTGCGCCTCCCCCAGATCGAGCAGCCGATACGCCTCTTCGATCACCTCTTGCAGGAGATCGTGGAGCGCGACGTACGGGAACACGCGGCGCCCGGTGACGAACTCGATCTCGTCGACGATGCGCTTGTCGCGCGGATCGGCCATCGCGAGGAAGATGCGGTCGTCCTTCACCAGCACGGGGAGGATCGAGTGCCGCTTCGCGACGTCCGCCGGAATCCAGCGGAGGTTCTCGAGGGGGACCACCACCTGCGCGAGGTCGATGCCCGGCAGCCCGTGTTGTTCGGAGAGCGCCTTGAGCAGCTCCTTGCCTGGCACCTTGCCCGCGCGCTCCACCGTGGACGCGAGCCGCGAGCCGGGGTGCGCCTTCTGCTCCTTCAAGAGCGAGTCGAGCTCGTCCGGCGTCACGAGCCGCTGCTTGAGGAGAATCTTTCCGAGCTGCTTCTTTTCCTCGGACATGCGGCGCGTCGCGAACGGCGACCTGCGAAGCCTAACCGACGCACGCTCACTCGTTCAACGATGTTCCCTGTCGAACAGTGACGACGGACGCGACGCGCTCACATCCCCGCGAGGATGCGCAGCTCGCCTTCGGGCGCTTCGCCTTCCTCTCGCGTGAGGATCAGGCGGTGGTCGCCGAGGCGGCGCGCCCAGCGCTCGTTCTCGCCCGTCTCGACTCGGAAGCTCGCCGTGTACCGGAACTCCACGAAGATCCGCGACTGGTCGTAGGAGACGCGGCGGTACTTGATCTCGTAGCGGACGTCGGTGACGCGATCGCTCCAAATCGCGAGCTTCTCGCGCAGGGTGTCGAAGTCGAGGTCGTCCTCGCCGTTCGGGGTGCCGTTGTCGTCGAGGTAGCGCGGCGACGCGAGCTCGAGCAGCCGGCGCACGTTTCGGTCTTCCACCGCGTGGCGGTACTGCTCGACGAACTCGACGATCTCCCGGTTCTCCGCCGTGTCTTCCACGGTCGTGTTCGGGATCATCCGAGCGCACCCCACGAGGAGCGCGAACGAAGCGGTGACGAGCAGACGGGTCATGGGCGGGCGCAGAACGGGCGAGGCGGTCGAGTTTGTTCCCGTCACCTCGAGAGACGCTCGGACGGGGTCCGGGTCGTCTTGGTGCGGGAGCGCGCGGAGGTGTACCGCGCGACCCCGATTGTGCAAAGCCACGCCGCGAGCCACCAGTTTCCGGACGAATCCGGAGGACCGAGGGGAGAACCGCCGGCCGCACACCCGCCGGGTCGACGCGCAACCCCTCGAGCGGTCGCGGCCACCCGCGCGCTCCGACCGTCGACCGCGAGCACGAGCCCCTGGATCTCCGAGGCCTCCATCCACCGGAGCGCGACCGGAACCCGCGTGTCGACGGGTCCCCACGCCGCGCCGTCTTCCTCCCACGCGAGCGCCACGAACGCGCCCTCCGCCGCCTGCGCCACCACGTCGGCGCCGCGCCCCGACGGGACACGCGTCGGCGCCTGGAGCCGCGCCTCCAACGCGGGCGCCGGAGCCGCTTCGACCACCACGGGGCCCGCCCGCGCGGCGAGCCAGACCACCACGCTCGGTGTGGTCCCCGCCGCCCGCACCGGCGTTGCCGGCCAGGCGCCGATCACGTCCGCACCGGTCGCCCGCACGCGCCAGCCTTCGGGCACCACGAACGAGAGCCGCGCGTCGCCTTCCACCTCCGCGCGACGCACGAGCGGGTGCACCACGTCCACCGAAGGCTCCTCGCGCACGAGCCGCACCCGCGACCCGCTCGAGGTCGCGCTCACCGCCTGCCTCGTACCGAGCGCCGCGAGCGCGGCCTCGCGTGGCATCAGCGGATCGTCGCAGCGCGGCCGATCCCAAACCCCCTCGTCGCCGACCGCGAGCACCGCGCCGACCTCGGGATCGAGCCAAGGCAGCCCCATGCCGCGCAGCGGTCGTCGAAGCACGTCGGTCGTCGCGCTTCCCACCCACACGTCCACGTCCACGTCGCGCAACGCCTCGTGCGCCGCCGCGCTGGGATCGTTCGCCACCTCGTCGGGGAGGAGGGCGAGCACGGGCACCTCGCGATCGATCACGCGCACGCTCGCGACGCCCGCGAGCACCTCGCCGCCCGGGACCTGCAACGCGAGATCGTACGTTCCGGGCGGAAGCCAAGGCGGCAGATCGACGCTCGCCCGAAAGACCGTGCTCACGCGCGTGTCGGGCCGCACGTCCGCGACCCGCAGCGGGTGGCGATGCTCCGCGCGCGGCGCCCGCCACGTCGACCGACCTTCGAGGCTCGCGCTCCAACCACGGAGCGCCTTCTCTTGCTGGACGCCGGGCGGCGGCGTGAGCGGCGCGGCGAGCCGCACCCGCGCGGTCAACCGTTGCCCCGCGCGCACCACCGCCGGAAAGCCGGGCCGCGGGTAGAGGAGCTGCGAGGTCGCGAGCCGCTCGGGCACGAGCGCGTCCTGCGCGCAGCGCGGCCACCACACGAGCCAATCGTGCACGTGTCCGTCGGGATGTTCGGGCACCTGCGCGCGCGCGCCGACCGCGGAGGACGCGAGCACGAACGCGCAGATCACGACGCGCCACAGGCCTCGCATCGCGGCGTGGGTAGCGGAAAGCCCCGCAAACCGCAACGACGTGCACCCCGGCGGAGACCTCTTCTTCCTCGATGGGGCCCCCTCCCACGAGCCTTCGCTCGCTCCGCGAGCTGCGCGCCGTCCAGTAGGGCGGCTTGCCCAATCGGCTGAGCTTCCTTCTCCCAGGGTCTGTCGCCAGACCCTCCCCCACGGGGCGTGAAGCCCCGATGGGGCCCCCTCCCACGAGCCTTCGCTCGCTCCGCGAGCTGCGCGCCGTCCAGTAGGGCGGCTTGCCCAATCGGCCTTCAGCTTCTTTTGAGTCATACTCCCGGGCCGTGTTGGTTGAATGGTTCGGTCGCCGGACGGCGACGCCGTCGCGCCGCGAGTCGCTCGATCGGAAGATCGGCTCGAGCGCCACGCGTCTGTCCGCGGCGCTCGCGCTCTTGCTCTCCGCGCTCGTGCTCTTCGGGGCGAGCCGGTCCGCCGCGGAGCGCACACACACCGTGCAGTCGGGTCAGACCCTCGCCCAAATCGCGCGCCGCTACCGTGTGGAGGTCGACGACCTCGCGGCCGCGAACCGTCTGCGGCGCAACAGCACGCTGCGCCCCGGCCAAGAGCTGCGGGTCCCGAGCGAAGGCGAGATCTACGTGCGCGCGGGCGACAGCCTCTCCGAGCTCGCC
>JALOQC010000111.1 GCA_025453555.1 Myxococcota bacterium
AGGTTTCCTCGAAGGATCGAACGTCGAGGTCGTGACCGAGATGCTCGATTTGATCACGTCGCAGCGCGCTTACGAAGTGAACCAGAAGGTCATCGAAGCCGCCGACGAAATGCTCCGCCGTACGACATCGCGGTGATCGCGGCTCCTCTCGGGCGGCCAATCCTCGGATGGCCGACCGACGAGAGGGGTTCGCCGCCGTCGTGCGGTTCAGGTGGTCTCTCCCAAACGTGTTTCGACGCCAACTCTCACCCGAAAGGAAACCCTCTATCGAACGTACGATCTTCGCGCCTCGTGCAACGAGCGCCGACTCGCCATCGGTGCGCACCTGAGCGCGTTCGAGACATTCCTCTTCCTACTGGACGCCGCCGGGCCCCGCTCGGCGGCGTTTCTCATGGCTCGTGGTGAGCACGACGACGTCCTGCAGCGTTTCCCCTTCGACACGCAGGTGGTCGCGACCGTGCTCGACCTGCACGAAGCCGTCCTCCACGCGATCCGCGACGCGGTCGATCTGCCGTACTCGCGCCGTCGGAGTGGCTCCGACCCCATGCAGGAACCTGCAGCATCATCGCGAACACGACGAAGCCCACGCGTTTCCACGTGGGCTTCGTCGGTGTCGGTCACCCGCACGCCAACGCGGGCACCCGACACTCCTCTTCGCGTACTGGTCCCCTGGCGAGCCGAAGCTCGCGGAAGCTGGCGAGCCGAAGCTCGCGGAAGCTGGCGAGCCGAAGCTCGCGGAAGCTGGCGAGCCGAAGCTCGCCCGGAAGCGCGCGCGAGCCGAAGCTCGCGAACGAGCGCGTCGCACGTGCCTCCCCGATCGAACGGGTACATCGAGAGACGTGGCATCGAGGCCGTACCGACGGGCTCGCCGAGACCATCGGTCGAGCATCGCAGTCGCTTGAGCCGTCCGCGACACCCGTCGTGAACCTCCTCGCGCATCGAGGCGACGGCGAGCCTTCCGTGCCTTCGACGCAGACATGCGCTCTAAGGTCCGCGTCGCGATCGGCCGAACACGCAGTCGAGGTCCGCCATGATCGACGATTCGATTCAGTCCGCCTACCGCCGTGTCGTCGAGGGAGAGCCCTCGACCGAGCCCCCCGTCTCCGGGGAGCGCTCGCTCGACCCGAACGAGCCCTCGTCGACGGCGTCGAGACCCACGCGCCCACCGCGCTCGGGAACGCACGGTCGCCCGTCGGCAGCACGCGGAGACACCCACGCGCACGACGATCCGGGCGATCGCGCACGGTCCACGAACCACCCCGAGCGCATCACGCTGGACGAAGTCGTCGAGCGCGCATGTACTCCCGGTCCGAACGAGCTCGACGAGCCCGCGTGCGCGACGGGGGCTCTCGGGCTCTCGAGCGAGGCCGGAGACGCCGCTCCGAGCGAGGTCGCGCTGCTTCGCGCGCAGGCCCGCCTCGCGTGGTCCCGTGTCCGTGTGCTCGAAGAAGCGCTCGCCGACGCGTACGTCGTGCACGAGAGCCTGCAAGACGAGCACGCGCGGGCCGTGGAGGAGAACGCCCACCTTCGGCAGACGCTTCGGCGCGCCGAGCTGGCGCTCGAGGACGCACAAGTCATCCGTCGCGGTCTGCGCGACGACCTGCGCGAGTGGAGGCGACGTGCGCTCGAAGCGGAGACGCTCGAGGCGCCGATGCTCGGACCCGAGGGGCCGGAGGCGGACGCTTGGCGAGAGGCCGCCGCGCTCGCGCAGCGCGTAGTCGAAGCGGAGACGCGAGCGGCAGAGCTGGCGGACGATGCCGCGGCGACGCGACGTGAGCGCGACCAGCTCGAAGCGGTCGTGGTCGCACTCTCGGAGGCCGTCGAAGCGCGCGGTGAGGAGGCTTGGGTGCGTGCCTCTCTGGTCGGTGAGCGCATCTCCGAACGACACCACGAGATCGCGGAGACGCTGGCCGCGTCCGAGCGCGTGAACGAACGACTGGTTCGAGAGCGCGACAGCGCGTTCGACACCCTCACCCGCACGCGAGCCCGTCACGAAGCGATCGTCGAGGCGCTGCGCCAGGGTCGACGTCGGCGAGCCAAGCGCCGACACCGTGCCTGAGAGCGGCTCCCGGAAGCTCGCGAACGTCCGTCCTCTCTTGTCCTCGGCGTGCGGAGCGTCAGCCCCACGGCGCTCGCTCGGCGTGGATCGTCGAACCACTGACGCTCTCACCCACACCTGGCACGTTCGCTCGCGAATTTCGAACGATTCACCGATGGCACGCCAACTGCTCCAGCCGCGAGCATGGCCCTCGGCTCCACCGCGTCCGCTGCCCCCGAACCCACGTCCCACGCCGGCGCTCGCCCTCGGCGCGCCTCCGCCGACCCGCGGCCCGAACAGCCCGACGTCACCCGCGCCGATCCGAACCCGTTCCGTCGAACCCTCGCGCTCGTGATCTTCGCGGCGTCGGGTGTCGTCGCGTTCGGCGCAGCGTCCGCGCAGGCTCCAGACGGCGCGACGGAGGCCGACTCGGTCCGTCTCGAAGAGATCGTCCCCGCGTTGGTCGGCTCGGAGCTCGGCGCGACCCGCGTGGGTCCCGCACCGGCGCCCGGCACGGAGCGACGCGTGACCCGTGACGAGGTCTTGCGTGCGCTCGCCGCGGCCGGTCGCGACGCACGTGGGCTCGTGATCCCGCGGAGCGTGTCGGTGCGCCGCTCGCTTCGCACGCTCGACGCAGCCACCCTCGAAGCGCTGCTGCGACCCGCCGTCGCGCGTGCGCTCGCTCCCTGCGAGCTCGTCGATCTGAGAGGTCCGACGCGGCTCGAGCTCGGGACCTCGCCGCCGGAGATCGAGCCCGAGATCGCGCTGCCGCTGCGCGAGAGCGGCTCGGTCAGCGGCATGGTTCGCATTCGCGAAGCGGGCCGTGAGCAACGCGTCGCCGTACGCGCGACCGTTCGTTGCCCAGCCCCCGCGGTGAGCGCCGGCGCTCGTGTGCGGGTGATCGTTCGCGTCGGCCCGGTGCTGGCGTCCGCGTCGGGCGTGGCTCGTCAACCGGGGCGCGTCGGCGACGTGATTCGCGTCACCAACGAAGCGACGCGCGCCGCCCTGCTCGCGCGGGTGGTCGACGGCGAGACGGTGGAGGTGGTGCGATGAGGCGAGTCCTCGCACTCGCGCTCGGCTCGGCCTCGATCAGCGTCGCCGTGGGCTGCGGCGTCCACCACATCGAGCCCCACACCCCACGAGAGCGCGCCTACGAAGCCGGCGAGTACGAAGACGCCCCCGAAGCGGTCTCGGAGGGCTCGCTCTGGCTCGAATCGAGCCGCGGCCTCTTCGCCGACTTCCGCGCGAGCCGCGTGGGCGATCTCGTGACGATCGACATCGACGAGTCCGCACGCGCGAGCGGCGACGCCAACACCGCGCTCGAACGAGAAGCCGAACACTCGTTCGGCCTGCCGAGCTTCTTCGGCCTCACCGCCGCGCTCCAACGCGCGCACCCCGATCTCGATCCCTCGCAGCTCTTCGCCGTGATGAGCGAGTACGGCTTCGCGGGCGATGGTGAGACCACGCGCGGCAGCCGCGTCAACGCGCGCATCGCGGTGCGCGTGAAGAACCGTCTGCCGAACGGCGACCTCTTCGTCGAGGGCACCAAGGTCATCCTGATCAACGACGAGGAGCTGCACGTCTACGTGAGCGGCGTCGTGCGCCCGCAGGACATCGAGCAAGACAACTCCGTGCGTTCGAGCCTCGTCGCGGACGCGCAGATCGAGCTCACGGGCCGCGGCGCCCTCACCGACAACCAACGCCAAGGCTGGCTCAGCCGCCTGATCTCGAAAGTGAGGCCGTTTTGATCGCGCGATCCCGCCTGCTCGTCGCGTGCGCGTTCGGGACGCTCGTCTCGCTCGCGATCGCGGCGCCCGTCTCCGCGACACGCATCCAAGATCTCTGCGAGATCCGTGGCGTGCGCGAGAACCAGCTCGTCGGCTACGGCCTGGTGGTCGGCCTGAACGGCACCGGCGACACCGGCCAGGCGCGCTTCACCGTGCAGTCGACCGCCGCGATGCTGCGGCGCCTCGGCGCGACCCTCGATCCGAGCGCCATCCAGACCAAGAACGCCGCGGCGGTCATGGTCACCGCGACGCTCCCGCCCCACTCGAACCCCGGCGCGCACGTCGACCTCACGATCTCCTCGCTCGGCAACGCGCGGAGCCTCCTCGGCGGCACGCTCTTGCAGACGCCGCTCTACGGCGCGGACGGCGCGGTCTACGTCGTCGGTCAGGGCCCCGTGTTGATCGGCGGCTTCTCCGCGAGCGGTGGCAGCGGCAGCAGCACCCAACGCAACCACGTGACGGTCGGGCGCGTGCCCGGGGGTGGCATCGTCGAGCGCGCGGCTCCCCGCGCCGCGCTCGGCCAACGCGTGGAGCTCTCGCTCCGACGGCCGAGCTTCGTGACCGCGCAGCGCGTCGTCGAGGCCATCAACACCCACTTCGGCGCGGAGTCCGCGCGCGCGGTCGACGCGGGCACCGTACGCATCGAGGTCCCCGAACGACTCGCGTCGAACGTGGTCGCCGCGATCGCGGAGGTGCAACAGCTCGACGTGATCGCGGACGTGCCCGCCCGCGTGGTCATCGACGAGCGCACCGGCACCGTCGTGCTCGGGGCGGACGTGCGCATCCGCGAGGTCGCGATCGCCCAAGGCGGTCTCTCGATCACCATCGACGAAGCGTTCGCGGTCTCGCAGCCCGAAGCCTTCGGCGCCGGCGACACCGCGGTCGTTCCTCGCACGGCGGTCCAGGCGACCGAAGGCCGAGGCTCGCTGCAGACCGTGCCCGCGACCGCGAGCCTCGCCGACGTCGTCTCCGCTCTGAACGCGCTCGGCGCGAGCCCGCGCGACCTCGTCGCGATCTTTCAGGCGCTCCACACCGCGGGCGCGCTCGAAGCGGAGATCGAGGTGCAATGAGCCTTCCGCTCCGTGCGAACGCGCCCGTCGCGATCGAGCCGGCCCGAGAGGGCACGGCGCTCGATCGTCCGCGGCCCGTGGACCTCTCGCGAGGACACGCGCGCGGTGGTTCGGAGGTGCGTCGCGCGGCCGAACAGTTCGAGTCGCTCCTCGTGCAGCAGCTCTGGCAGGTCATGCGCCGCAGCGCCGGCGGCGGCCTGCTGGCGGGCGAAGGCCAAGGCGCAGGCCTCTACGGCCACTTGATGGACGAAGCGATGGCGTCTCATCTGCAGCGCGCGGGTGGCCTCGGGCTCGGCCCGAGCCTCGAACGCAGCTTGTCGGGTGAGCCCCCCGACTCCCCGAATCGCGCGCGCTTGCCGAGCGTCTCGAGCGCCGAGCCCGTCGCACCGACGCGACCCTTCGAGCCCCCCACGGGCGCGCGGATCGAGGGCGCGACGGGTCGATTGCAGGCCGCAGCGCGGCAGATGCTCACCCCGGAGTCCGCCGCGCGATGGGGCCGCGACGGACGTCTCACCGATGCCGAGCTCGCGAGCGACTTCGCGGTGCCGCGCGGCGACGGAGTCGCGGCGTTCAACGTGCGCGACGCGGGCGGCTACGCCGGCCGATACAAGTGCAACCTCTTCGCCTTCGAGCTCGTGCGGCGGGCCGGCTTCCAAACGCCGCTCCTCGCAAGAACTCACGGTTGGGGATACCCCCACCCCGACGCCGTGGCCGAGGACGCAGCAGACGGTCGCGTACGCCTCGACTGGGGTCGCGTCGCGACGAGCGATCCCGAAGACGTGGTGCGCGCGAGCCTCGAAACGGGGGAGCGCGCGTACCTGCTGTCCGGCCACGGGACGGAGGGACACGCCGGCCACATGGCGGTCGTCGAACGCGTGCACGCGATCGACCGCGACGCCGCGGGTCGCATCGAGCGTGTCGTCTTCGACGGTTGGGAGGCCCGCATCGACGGCGCGCGGCATCTCGTGACGCGAACGTGGAATCGTGTGGGGAACCCCGGCGGCAACGATCCCCGCAACGGCCTCGCGTCGATCGAGCTCATCGAGCTGCTCGCTCCCACGAACGACGCTCCGGTGGAGCGCCCCCTCTCTCCGCTCGCCGGAGCCAGCCGGCTCGACGCCCGCGCCCGTGCGGCGAGCAGCTACTTCGGTCCTTCGGCACCCCGTGTGGGTCCGGAGACGGCACCCGCCGCCGCCGCGACCGCGCGCGATCGCGCGACCGTCGAACCGACCTCGGGTACGGGATCGACGCCTCCGCGACCGCTCGATCTTTTTTCCTCAAGTTCGTCCGCCGACGATCCGATGGTCCCGGGTGGAGGCTGAATCGTGCGCATCCGTGGCTCCCAACCCGGCACCCCCGTGACCCCCACCCGCCCGAACGCGAGCGAACGCGTGAAGGAGGGCGGGTCGCCCGCTGCCAAGTCCGAGCTCGTCGAGCTCTCGTCGCTCGCCCGCATGCTGACCGATGCACGCGCTCCGGAGGCGATCGACGCCGGCCGTGTCGAAGCGATACGTGCTCGCATCGCAGACGGCAGCTTCGAGATCGACGCGCAGAAGATCGCCGACCGCATGCTCGCCGAGGAGGTCGAATGAGCCCCCAAGACGATCCGGTGCCGCGATTCCACGCGCTCCTGCTTCGCGAACGCGAGGCGGTGCGAGCCGCCGATCTGCAGGCGCTCGACGTCCTGCAGGACGAGAAGCGCGCGTTGCTCCGTGAGCTTCGCTCCGTCTCGAGCGACGATCCGCGCCTCGACGAGCTCGGCGCGTTCGCGCGCTACAACGTCGGTTTGATCCGCCACCTCGTCTCGATCTTGCGCAGCATGGCTGGGCTCCCCGAGCCCGCGGCTGCGTACGGAGGTCGCGGACAGAGCGTGCCCGCGAGCGTCCCTGCGCGCATTCGGGGGGCCGCATGAGCCTCTTCGGCCTGCTCGGAACCGGCCGCAACGGCATGGCGTCCGCGCAGGCCGCCACGCAGGTCACCTCGCACAACACCACCAACGCGAGCACCCCCGGCTACACGCGACGAACGGCGAGGCTCGAGCCCGTCCTCGGTCCGCCCGAGCCAGGCGCGGGCTCCCGCATGATCGGTTCTCGCCGCGTGCTCGACACCTTCGTCGAGCGACGCATGCTCGGCGCGCTTTCGGCGCGTGGGGAAGGCGCCGCCCGTGCCGAGACGCTCGCTGCGCTCGACGTCGTGTTCGGGGACTCCGCTTCCGACGTCGGTGCCGCGCTCGACGCGCTCCGCTCCGCGTTCGGCGATCTCGCCTCGAGCCCCGCCGATCCGACCGCACGCGAGGTGGTGCTCGCGCGCGCACGCGGCGTCACGGACGCGTTCCGCAGCGCATCCGACCAGCTCGCGTGGGCGCGCGAAGACGCGAACGCGCGCATCGGCGGCGAGGTCGACGCGGTGAACGAGCGCCTGCGTCGCATCGCGGATCTCGGTCGCGAGATCGGCAAGGCCGAGATCGCGGGGCGCGAAGCGAGCGACCTGCGCGACATGCGCGACCAGCTCGTGCGCGAGGTCGCCGAGCGCGTGCCGGTGCAGACGATCGAGCACGAGAACGGCGGCATCTCGCTGCTGCTCTCCGGCTCGGCGTCGTTGGTGTCGGCCGACGGCGAGGTCTCCCCGCTCGTCGCGCGTCGCACGGGCGACGACGTGACGATCGAGATCTCGATGTCCGGCGCCCCGACCGACGCGCGCGCCTTCCTCGACGGCGGTCGCATCGGCGGGCTCCTGGACGCTCGCGACGGTGCGCTGGCGGAGGCGCGCACCGCCCTCGACGCGCTCGCGGTCGACGTGGCGAACGCGTACTCCGACGCCCACGCCGCGGGCTTCGGCCTCGACGGCGCCGGCGGTCGCGACTTCTTCGCGCGCCCCGCGGCGGTCGACGGCGCCGCCCGAACCCTCGCCCTCGCCGCCGGGTTGGATCGCGACACGCTCGCGGCATCGGCCGATCCAGCGGAGCTGCCTGGCGACAACCGAGTCGCGATCTCGCTCGCGAGCGTGTCGAACGCGCTCGTCGCCGACGGAGGCACCCGAACGCTCTCGGACGCTTACGCGAGCCTCGTGGGCCGCGCCGCCACGTCGGTCTCCGAAGCCAACCTCCGACGTGACGCCGCAGATGCCGCCGTCGATCAGGTCGACGCGCTTCGCCAATCCGTCTCGGGCGTCTCGGTCGACGAAGAGATGGTCGACCTCGTCCGCTACCAACGTGGCTACCAAGCCGCCCTCAAGATCGTGCAGACCGCCGACGAGATGCTCGGCGAGCTGATGAACCTCAAGCGTTGACGAACGCGACGACCGACGCGGAGGAGGCCTCATGCGAGTCAGCGACAAACGCACCTACGACCGACATCGCGACGAGCTCACCAAGCTGCGCTCGCGCTTCGTGGCGGCGCAGGATCGTGCGTCGTCCGGCCGCCGCGTGCTCGCCCCCTCCGACGATCCCGTCGCGACGAGCTTGGCGCTGAAGGAACGCTCGCGCGCCAAGAACGCCGAAGAGCACGCGCGCACGATCGATCGCGGGCGCGACCGACTCGACGCGGCCGACGGCGCGCTCGGCGGGGTCGCGGACGTCCTCCGGCGCGCGCAGGAGCTCGCGGTCCAAGCGAGCTCCGACACGGTCTCGGCCGACGAGCGCGCCAGCATCGCGGCCGAGATCCGCGAGATCCGCGCCTCGGTGCTCGCGAGCGCGAACGAAGAGGTCGGTGGACGCCGGCTCTTCGGCGGACACGTCGACGACGCGCCCCCCTTCGACGCCACGGGGGCCTACGTCGGCGGCGCGACCGCGCCCGAGCTCGAGGTCGCCCCGGGGCGACGCGTCGCGGTGGGTCTCCCGGGAGACCAGATCTTCTCCGGCCCGACCGACGTGCTCGCGGTGCTCGACGACCTCGCCACCGCGCTCGAGACCAACGACGAAGCCGGCGTGCGCGCCGGCGTGGAAGGCACCCGCGCCGCCCACGCGCAGGTCGTCGAAGCGCGGAGCGTGCTCGGCGCACGCAGCGATGCCCTCGAGACCGCGAGCGCGGTGGTGGAGCGGCTCGAGGTGCGCGCGCTCGAAGCCCAAGGCGAGCTCGTCGGCGTCGACATCGCCGAGGCGTACCTCGAGCTCGAACGCGCGCGCAGCGCGTACGCCACGGCCGTCCAGATCGCCGCGCAGCTCCCGGGCCCGTCGCTGATCGATCGCTGATCGATCGCGGATCGACCTGAAGGTCGGCGCGAACCGTCCGATGCCCTCTACGACCCGCTCTCGAGCCTCCCCGCTCGCACGAGCCGCGCCGCTCGGAGATCTCGCGCATGCTCACGCTCACCCGCAAGCTCGGCCAACGCATCCACGTCGGCGACGACGTCGTCGTGGAGGTGCTCTCGATCTCGGGTGGCATCGTGAAGCTCGGCGTACGCGCGCCACGCCGCGTCGCCGTTCACCGCGGCGAGCTGCTCGACGGCGCACGCGCCGAGAACCGCGCGGCACCGCGCGCCGTGGAAACGTCGGAGGAGTCGCGCATCCGTGACGCCTCGCGCGTGCTCCGCTTCGACCGCGGTCTCTACGGGTTCGAGCACGAGAAAGAGTGGGTCCTGTGCGAGCTCGCGGAGTCGCTCCCCGTGCTCGCGGGCCACGACGCACGTGTGCTCGTCGCGCGCAACGACCCGTCACTCCGCCTCGTGGTGCTCGACCTCGAGCTGCTGATGCCGGCCTACCCGTTCGATCGCGCCGATGCGGCCGCGAACCACGAGGACCCGCGCTTCGCCGACGAGCCGCTCGCGCACGCCGCGATCGTCCGCGTGAACGCCGACGGCGACCTCGCCCGAGTCAACCTCGCGGCGCCGCTCGTGATCGGCGTGCGTTCCCTGCGCGGAAGGCAGGTGCTCCTCGACGGACTGCCGCTCGACGCGCTGTTCCGTCACGACGAGCGTGCGACCACCGAGCACGTCGAGGAGGCTCACCCGTGACCGCCAGCGCCGCACCGCACGTCTCCCTCGTCGAGGCGCTCGACGACGAAGCGGTCCTCGTCCGCGTGCTGCGAGGCGCAGTGGCCGCACGCGCGTCGGACGTCCACCTTCGCGTCGGAGTTCCCCCGATCGTCCGACTCGCGGGAGAGCTCGTCCCCTTCGAGCACCCGCCCCTGGCCCTCCATCAAGTCGAAGGCATCGCGCGCATCCTCTGCGAGCGGGGCGGCCTCTCCCGCGAGCGGGCGGCTCAGCGCCAAGTCGAGCTCAGCCTCGATCTCGAAGGCGCGGGACGCTTTCGCGTGCACCTCTACCGACAGCGCGGCGGCCGCGCGGTGGTGCTCCGACACATCCCGACCCCGATCCCCGACCTCGCTTCGTTGCGGCTTCCGCCCGCGATCAAGCCCATCGTCGCCGAACGATCCGGTCTGGTCGTGATCACCGGCGCGACCGGCAACGGCAAGTCCACGACGATCGCGTCGATGCTCCAGCACCTCAACCAGACCACGCGTCGTCACGTGGTCACGCTGGAAGAGCCGATCGAGTTCTTGCTCGAGGACGAGAACTGCACCTTCTCCCAGCGCGAGGTCGGTGTGGACGTCGCGTCGATCTCGGAGGGCATCACCAGCGCGCTGCGTGAGGACCCCGACGTGATCCTCGTGGGCGAAGCACGCACGAGCGAGGAGCTCGATCTCGCCCTCAGCGCCGCCGAGACCGGTGTGCTCGTGATCGTCACGATGCACGCTTCCGACACCCTCGAAGCGATCCAACGGATCGTCCACTCGTACCCCAGTGACTTCCGCTCCGTCGCCCGCGACCGCATCGCGTCGACCCTCGTGGCGGTCGTCGCGCAGAAGCTCCTGCCCGTGCGGGGCGGCGAACGCGAACGAGTCTTGGTGACGGAAGTCCTCCGCACCTTCGGCATGGTCCGCGAGTGCATCCGAGAGCCCGCTCGTTTTCGCACGCTTCCTCAAGTGCTCGACCAAGCGACGAGCGAGCACGGCACGCACAGCTTCGACGCCATGCTCCTGCAGCTCGTCCGCAGCCGCGTGATCGACGTGGAGGTCGCGCGCGGTGCGGCACGCAACCCGAAGGACATCGTGCGCGCGCTGACCATCTCGCGCTGAGCACTCCGTTCTTCTCGCGCGCCGAGCCCTCGCGCCGACCACTCCCGATCCGGTTTTCGATGCGCGCCGAGCGACGTGCGCGCGACGTCGCGTCGCTCGACGACTCGAACGCGCCGACGTGCGGTCGCCGCCCCCACGCAGCGCTCAAGCCACGAACGACTTCGACCGAAGGAGAAACACATGAACGGCCTCGTCAAGCGCATGCAGGAGCTCTCGCTCCCACTCCTCGGAGGTGTCGTCGCCGCGATCGTGCTGGCGAACGCCGCCCCCCACACCTACCACGCGATCACGCACGCCTCGCTCTTCGGCGTCTCGCTGCACTTCGTGGTCAACGACCTCTTCATGGCGCTCTTCTTCGGCCTCGCGGCCAAGGAGATCGTGGAGAGCTTGCTGCCGGGCGGCGCGCTGCATCCGCTGAAGAAGGCCGTGAATCCGCTGCTCGCCACCGTCGGCGGTGTGGTCGGGCCCATCGTCGCGTACTTCGCGGTGCTCGCGTATCAGGGACGTTGGGACATCGCGAGCGGCTGGGGCGTCCCCACCGCGACGGACATCGCGCTCGCGTGGCTCGTCGCGCGTCTGGCGTTCGGCGCGACCCATCCCGCGGTGAGCTTCTTGTTGCTCCTCGCGGTCGCGGACGACGCCATCGGCCTCGTGATCATCGCGATCTTCTATCCGGATCCGACCCACCCCGCGGAGCCCTTCTGGTTGATCTTCGTCGTCGCCGCCATCCTCGGCGCGTGGGCCATGCGTCGTCGCGGCGTGCGCTCGTTCTGGGCGTATCTCGCCGGCCCCGGGGTGCTCTCGTGGTGGGGTCTTCACGCCGCCCACCTCCACCCCGCGCTCGCGCTCGTCGCAGTCGTGCCGTTCATGCCGCACGCCAAGCACGACGCGGGTCTCTTCGCCGAGTACCACGACGCCCACGTCGAGACGGACACCCTCAACCGCTTCGAGCACACGTTCCGACTTCCCGTCGACTTCGGCCTCTTCTTCTTCGGCCTCTGCAACGCCGGCGTCACGCTCGGCAGCGTCGGCAGCGCGACCTGGGCCGTCCTCCTCGCGCTCGTGATCGGCAAGACGCTCGGCATCTTCTTCTTCGCCACGCTCGGACGCGCGATGGGTTTCCCGCTCCCCGACGGCATGAGCCGCAGCACCCTCGCGCTCGCCGGTCTGACCGCCTCGCTCGGCCTCACCGTCGCGCTCTTCGTCGCGGGCGTCGCGTTCGTCGATGCCGGCGCCCGAGACGCTGCGAAGATGGGCGCGCTCCTGAGCGTCGGCGTCGCACCGCTGGTGTTGCTTCTCGCCCGCGTCGCTCGCGTGCGTCAGCTCGTCGACCGCGCACGCCAGACGCTCCGCCCGCCCCCGCTCGCCGAGCACACACACTTCTCCGAGCACCCGCCCCCCGCGGAGTGAGCGACTCGACACGTCCGAATCGATGCCCCGAACGCAGGAGGAACACGTGAAGGATCCGATCCCCGCTCGCGCCCCCGAGGGCCGACCGCCCTTCGTCGAGCTCACGCTCGGCTCCGTCGTCGCGGACCGCTACGTCGTTCGCCGTGCGATCGCGCGTGGAGGCATGTGCGCGGTCCACGAAGCGGAGCACCGGGTCTCGGGTCACCGGGTCGCGCTCAAGGCGCTCACGAGCCACGCGCTCGCCACCGAGGCAGCCCGCGAGCGGCTGCTGCGCGAGGCGCGGATCCTCGGCACGCTCCGCCATCCGAACGTCGTGCAGATCCTCGACGCCGGCGTCTGCCCGAGCCACGGCCCTTTCCTCGCGCTCGAGATGATCGAAGGACGCCCTCTCGATGGACTCCTCGCCGTCCGCACGCGCCTGCCCGTCGCGCAGAGCGTCGCGCTCGTGGTGCAGCTCTGCGACGCCCTCGACGACGCGCACCGCCGCGGCGTGGTGCACCGCGACGTGAAGCCGTCGAACGTGCTGATCTCGCGCACGCCGATCGGCGATCAGGTCGAGCTCATCGACTTCGGAGTCGCGTCCGAAGCGGACCGCGACGCGCCCAAGCTCACGCGACACGGCGAGCTGCTCGGCACCGTCGAGTACATGTCGCCCGAACAGCTCCTGGGCACCACGATCGACGCGCGAACCGACGTGTACGCGGTCGGGGTGCTCCTGCACGAATGCCTCGTGGGCGCGGTGCCGTTCACCGGACCCGCGACGACCACGATCGCGCGCCGTCTCTCCGGCGAGAAGGCGCCGCTCATCGAGCACCCCGACGTCCCGCGCGCGCTCGCCGAGGTCGTCGCGCGCGCCATCCTCGCCGACGCCCGCGACCGATTCGCCAGCGCGCGCGAGCTGGCCTTCGCCTCCCTCGACGCGATCGGCGAGCTCCCACGCCTGAACCTCCTCGAGAGTCCTGCCCAAGGCGCGTCGCTCCACGACGAGTACCTCGCACGCCGCACGGCGAAGTCCGCCGAGCCGGACCCGTCGACCCGGCGTCGCCACGTCCGCGCGCCCTACGTGACGCCGGCGCGGATCTTCTTCGGCGACCGGCACGTCGACTGTCGAACCGAAGACGTCTCCGAGGGAGGCCTGCTCGCGATCGCGAGCGCGGACGTTCCGAACGGCGTGGAGGTCCGCGTCCGCGTCACACTCCCGACGCAAGGCAAGGTCGTCCTCTTGCCGGCAGTGACGCGCTGGGTACGCACCCACCGCTCGACGCGCGCGGTGGGCCTCGCGTTCGGCGATCTCCCCGACGACGTGGTCGCCGACATTCGCAAGTACGTCGAGATCGTCGGCGCCCCCCGCGGGTGAAGCTCGGTCCTTCGTCTCCGAGCTTCAGATCCACCCTCCAACGACCGATGAGGGGAACATGTCGAACGCGCGAAGAAACGCGCTCCTGATCTCCGTCGGCGGAGGAAAGGGAGGCGTGGGCAAGAGCCTGGTGGCCGCGAACCTCTCGGTCGCGCTCACGCGCCTCGGCATGCGCGTGACGCTCGTGGACGCCGACCTCGGCGCCGCCAACCAACACACGCTCTTCGGTCTCACCAACCGCGGCGTGACGCTCCACTCGTTCCTCGAGAAGGACGTCGGCAGCCTCGAAGAGGCCCTCGTCCCGACCGGCGTGCCGCGCCTCAATCTCTTGCCGGGAACCTCGGGCGTCATCGGCGCCGCCCACATCGGCCACGCACGAAAGCTCAAGCTCGTCCGACACATCGCCGCCCTCGACACCGAGGTCGTGGTGCTCGACTGCGGCGCCGGCGTCAGCAACGACGTGCTCGACTTCACCGACCTCGCCGACCTCCGCGTGGTCGTCACCACGCCGCAGCTCACGGCGTTGCAGAACGCCTACGCGTTCCTGAAGGGCGCCGTGGTGCGCGGGTTTCGCCACGCGGCGCGGACCCGCTTCGAACAAGATCGTTTCGACGTCGCCTCGTCGCGCGTGGAGACCGAGCGCCTCGATCCCTGGCTTCGGCGCCTCGAGCTCGAGAGCCCCGCCCTCGTCGCGCACCTCCGCGTCCTGCAGCAGAGCTGGGGCGGATACATCTTCGGCAATCTGCTCCAGCACGACGGCGAACGGCGCGTGATCGACGGGCTCGTGCGCATGGTCCACGACTTTCTCGGCGTCGACCTCGGCACGCTCGGCCACCTGCGGTCGACCGCGTCCGCACACGCGAGCGTCACGCAGCGCCAGCCACTGCTGGTCGCCGAGCCACGCGGCGAAGCCGCGCGAGTGCTGCACGCCGCGGCCGAGCGGCTGCTCACCGTGGACGTTCGCGGGCTGCGTGAGCGACGCCGACGGCCACCCGAAGCAGCCCCGGCCGAGAGCGCGCCTCCGTCGAGCGAGGCGTACGAGCTCCAGCCGTCGGATCCATCGAACGAGCCGTCCCACGTCGAGACGTCGCGCCTCGCGGACCACGTCCGCCGCCACACGCGCCACCCCGCGCGCTCCTCGGTGCCGCTTCACCATCGCGGTCGCGTGGCCGATGCCGAGCTCGTCGACGTGTCGACGGGCGGAGCTCGCGTGCGAACGTCGCTGAGGCTCGAGCGCGGAGACGAAGTCTCGTTCGCGGTCAGCGTCGAAGGTCGCGCGTCGATGCTCGTCGCGGTCGTCCGATGGACCGAGGGCGAGCTGGTCGGAGTCGAGCTCCGCGATCCGGCGGATGGCCGAGCTCTCCGAATCTCGGCCGGGCTGCGCCCGACCTCCGACGTCGGCGAGCTGCCCGTGGACGCCCGCGCGAGCTGAGGCATCCCACTTCCCCCACCCCACCCCACCCCACCCGCACCCACCCCAGAAGACGCCGTCGAGCCGCGCTCGCCGGCGTCTTCGCTTTCCGTCCGACGCCACCGCGGAAAACGATCGACACGAGGTCGCTAAAGAACTTCGTCCACCGCCCGAATCTCCTCCCGTGACCGTTCCACCGCGATCGAGCGGTCACACCTCCGAAGGGTTTGGCGATCTCTCGGAGTTCCGCGAGGACATTCAGTCCTCCATTCCAGGAAGAGGAGACCACCATGGCGATGAGCATCGTTACCAACGTTCAATCCCTCAACGCGCAGAAGAATCTCGCGAAGACCGGCAAGGCGCTGCAGAGCACCCTGAGCCAGCTCTCGTCGGGTCTGCGCATCAACCGCGCGGGCGACGACGCCGCGGGTCTCGCGATCAGCGAGAACCTGAAGGCGCAGACGCGCAGCCTCGGGCAGGCCGAGCGCAACGCCAACGACGGCATCTCGATGCTGCAGACGGCGGAAGGCGGCATGGCCGAGATCGGCGACATGCTGGGCCGCATGCGCGAGCTCGCGATGCAGTCCTCCACGGGCACGATCAGCGACGACGAGCGCGTCTTCATCCAGCAGGAGTTCACCGC
>JALOQC010000112.1 GCA_025453555.1 Myxococcota bacterium
GGTCAGCATCATCACGAAGGTCGACGCGAGCGCAGCGTCGGCCTTCACGCGCTTGCAGACGTCGAAGCCGTTCATCACCGGCATCATCACGTCGAGCAGGACGAGCTCCGGTCGCTCGCGCGTGATGAGCTCGAGCGCCTCGCCGCCGTTGCTCGCGGTGAGCAGATCGACGCCGGCGTCGACCAACGGATCGAGCGTCTGCTCCAGCAAGAGGCGGATGTGCGCCTCGTCGTCGACGATCAGGATTTTCTTGCTCACGTTCGGACCTCGTAGCCGGGAGCGTCGGGACGGCGCAGCGCGACGCACTCGCGTCGGCCGTGAAGCGCTTGAGCGACGTCGGGATCGACCAGCACGCGGCCGCCCGCGGTCGACTGCAAGCCGGCCGCGACGCCGATGCCGCGGAACACACCGGCCGTGTCGCCGCCCGCCGCGAGATCGCCCCGCGCGATGCCGACACCGGGCACACGCGCGAGCGGCCCACCGTGGCTCCGCGAGAGCGCGAGCCCGAGCGCGAGCGCCGCGTCGGTGGCGGCGAGCGCGGAGGCGGCGAAGCCTTCGTCGCTCGGGAACACCGCCACCAGCGTCTCGGGGTGCTCGGCGTCGACCGTCGCCCCGTGCGCGAGCAAGACCGCGAGCGCGGCGCAGGTCGCGGCGCCGAGCGCGTCGAGCACGTCCTGCGCGGAGCTCGTGTCCGCGGCGAGCCCCGGCTCGGTGAGATCGCAGAAGAGCACCGCGAGGCCTTCGCGCGCGCGCTCGTGGGTGCCGGCCAGCGCTTCTTCGACGAACGTAGGCGAGACGAACCGGTCGATGCGGCTGCGCAGCGCGTGTTTGTGCAATTGATCGCGGTGCAACATCGCGTGACTGATGGCCGTGGCGCTGCTGCCCGCGAGCGAGGTGACGAGCTTGAGCTCCCCCGCGGTCCAACGCGCGCGAGAGACGTCGGCGGGCCGTCGAGGCTCGCTCGCGACGCGCAAGATGCCGAAGACTTCGTCGCCGCTCCGCAGCGGCGCACAGAGCAGCGACACGAACGTGCCGTCGTCGCGGGGCGCGTCCTCCACCAGCTCCGCTTGGCCGCTCCGCACCACCCGCGCTTCGAGCGCGCCGCCGTCGAGCGAGAGGCGAACCGCCGCACGCTCCCCCGCGGCCGCGATCGGCTCGAGCTCGGTGCGCGACGCCGCCACCAGGAAGAGCGTGGCCTCCGAAGCTTGCAGGAAGCGCTGCGCCTCCTGCACCACGCGTGCGGCGATCTCGCCCACGTCGAGCACGCGCGAGAGCGACTCCCCGAGGTCGTAGAGGACGGTGAGCTCCTTGTACCGACCGAGCGTCTCCTGCGCGAGCGCGAGCTTCTCGCCTTCGCGCTCGTAGAGGTGTTGCACCAAGCGCGCGACGCGATCGGCGCCGACGCCGCCGCGCACGAGCCCGAGCGCGCCCTCCGCCCCCGCCGCACCGACCACGAGTGGGAACGTCGACGCGTCCGGACCGAGCGTGCCGACCGACAGCAGCGCGGTGCCCGCCGCGTCCTCGATGTGCACGCCGGACGGCAGCAGCGCCGCGACGTCCTCGATCGCGCGCCGATGCGCGCCGCGCAACAAACGCGCGAGCGTGAGCCGGGCTTCGCGCGGGCGCTCAATCAAGGCCGACCCCCTCAATCAAGGCCGACCTCCGAGCGCGTGACCGACTCCGGGTCGAGGAAGTGCACCACCTGCACGTGCTCGAGCGCCTCGTCCATGCGGATGCGCCGCACCAGCACGTCGACCTCCGCCGCGTTCGGCTCGACCAGCACCAGGTCCGGCTTCGTGCGTCGGATCTCGTCCATCGCGCGCTCGCCTCCGCAGGTGCCCACCACCTCGTAGCCGCGCGCCTGCAGCATCGCGACCAGCTCGGGTGACGCGGGCGATCGTTCGTCCACCACCAGCACGCGACGCGCGGTGGCGTGGCTCCGCTGCAAGAGCCGCTGCACCTCGGCGAGCAGCACCTCGGGCTCGGTCGGCTTCGTGAGGTATTTGTCGACCCCGAGCCGATAACCGCGCTCCGCGTCCTGCACGATCGACAAGATCAGGATCGGGATCGTCTGCGTCGACGGATCCGACTTCAGGATCGTCGCGACGTCGAAGCCGCTGATGTCCGGCATCATCACGTCGAGCACGATCAGGTCCGGACGCCGCGCACGGACCGAGTGGATCGCCTCGCTGCCGTTCGTCGCGAGGCGCACCTCGTAGCCGCGCTCACCGAGCTGCTGCCGCAAGAGCTCGCGCAACGACGCGTCGTCGTCGACCACGAGCACGTCGCCTCCGGTCGAAGGCAGTGGACCCACCGTGCGCTCGATGCGATCGACGAGCCGACGCAGCGAGAGATCCGAGACGCGCGCGCTGCTCGATCCGAGCGGCAGCACCACGCGGAAGGTCGCGCCCTCCCCGAGCTTGCTCTCGACGCTGATGCGCCCGCGGTGCGCGACCACGATCTGCTTGCAGATCGGCAGACCGAGCCCCGTGCCCTTCGGCTTGTTCGTGAGCGTGTCGCCGACCTGCTTGAACTTCTGGAAGATCGCGTCGTGATCGCCGGGCGCGATGCCCGCGCCGGTGTCGCGCACCGCGAGCTCGAGCCCCTCCGGGTGTTGCCGCGCGATCACCGTGACCTTGCCGCTCTCGGTGAACTTCGCGGCGTTCGAGATCAGGTTCAGCAACACCTGCAACAGCCGATCTTCGTCACCCTCGATCGTCGGTAGCTCCGGCTGCACGTCGCTCGCGAGCTCCACGGTCCCGCTCGCGAAGAGCCCCGCGCTCGCGTCGATCGCGCGCTGCACGAGCGCGGTCGGATCGATCGGCTGGCGCTTCCACTCCATCCGGCCGGCCTCCATCTTCGAGATGTCGAGCACGTCGTTGATGAGGCTCGTGAGCCGCTGCCCTTCGGAGACGATGATGTCGATGTTGCCGCGCACCTGATCGACCGCGCGCCGCGCCTTCGGATCGCCCTCGGGTACGTGCGCGAACACCGCCGACTCGAGCTTGCCCTTCGTCAGCTTCGCGAAGCCGAGCACGCTCGTCAGCGGCGTGCGCAGCTCGTGCGAGACCGTGGCGATGAAGTCGGTCTTCATGCGATCGACCTCCTTCTCGAGCGTCACGTCGCGCACGATCACGACCGAGCCGACCGGCGCGCCCTCGCCCGACACGATCGGCGACGCGACCGCGGAGCCGATGCGATCGCCCGGCAGCGAGAGCTCGGTGCGCGCGACGTGCCGCTCTTCGAGCGCGGTGCGCGCGAGCTCGAGCAGCTCCTTCGGCAGATCTTCGCGGGTCACCGCGCGCGACGCGCCTTGGATCAGCATCGTGGCGATCGCGGGGTTGCTCGCCTGCACCACGCCTTCGGGATCGAGCGCGACGAGCCCGTCCGCGAGGTTGTCGACGATCGCCCGCGAGCGTGCGAGCGCGGAGGCCAGCTCCTCGGTGCGCGCGGCGACCTCGTCCTCGAGGTGCTCGTTGAGCTCCGTGATGCGCGCGTTGGCTTGTTCGAGCGCGTCGTTCGCGCGCTCACGTTCCGCGAGCAGGTAGATCGTGAGCCCGAAGACGATGCTCGAGATCACGACCACGTTCACCACGAAGAAGATCGTGCGCAGCCCCTCGGAGGGATCGGGGCTGAAGCGCTCACGCACGAGCTCGTCGAGCACGCCGCTCACGATCGTCAGCGCGCAGTAGAGGAGCAGCCACTTCATGCTCGTGCGCGACGCGGAGAAGGTCAGCGAGCCGACGATCGCGAGCATCGCCCAGAGCATCACCGCGCCACTCGGGCTGAAGCCGCCGAGCGACCATTGGAAGAAGAACGGCAGCAGCAGGCTGATGAGCACCTGCACGAAGCGCACGACCGCGAACTGCTTCGTCAGTCGGAAGTACGTGAGGTTCGCGATCGTGATGAGCGTGTAGCCGTAGGGGATCACGGCCGGCAGGAAGAGCTGTTGCGAGGCGGCGATGGATCCCCAGAGGAGGCCACCGCCGCTCATGAGCACGCCCATGTAGACGAGCAGCCGGTGTTGGAGGCGCGCCGAGTCGTCGTCGCCCGGCCGATCGCCGAGCGCGCCGAGGCGCGTCACCCAGTGGGTCGAGGAGTCGCTCATGAGGTCGCGGGGCGTTTCGCCGCACCGAGCGTACCGCGAGGTGACCCCGATTCGCGCCCCCGTTTCGCCTGACGCGAGCGCCGCCTTTCGAGCGCCGGCTGCGCAGCCGGGCATGAGCTCCCGGCGAGGAACCGGCACCCCAGACCGATCGCGTCCCATGGCGCGCTCGTGTCGCGCTCGTGGTTCTTGCGAGCGGGCACGCGTGACCCGATCTCCGCACCGTCCGCTACTGTCACGCCATGTTTCGACGTTCGCATCGGGCGCACCTCCTCCTCGTCGTCGGAACGATCGCCAGCACCGTCTGCGGAAGCGCCTGCGGCGACGACGACGTACCCGCCTCGGACGGAGGCTCGGCGCGCGACGCGGGGGAACACGACGACGGCGGTCTCCGCCCGGACTCGGGCGCCCGATCAGACGCCGGATCGGACGCCGGATCGGACGCGGGGCTCGACCCCTCGCGGCCCGTCTTCGTCTACGTCGGGCTGACGAACGGCGACCTCGTGGTGCACGCGCTCGAACGCGACACCTTGGTCGAGCGCAGCCGCACCCGAACGGGGAACTTTCCTTCGTTCCTCGCGCCCTCGGCCGACGGACGCTTCCTCTACGTCGTCCACGAAGGCGCCTCCGAAGTCGCGGCGCTCGCGATCACGCCGGGCACGGGCGCCGTGTCGGTGATCGATCGCGAGGTCACCGGGGGTGGTCCGACGCACGTCGAGACCGACGGTCGCTTCGTCTTCACCGCGAACTACGGCGGCGGAAGCGTCTCGGTCTTCCCGCTCGAGGTCGACGGCACGCTCCTGCCGGCGAGCGCGACCTTGCGTTCGGGCTCGGAGACCCACCAGGTCGTGGTGGACCGCGCGCGTGAGCATCTCTACGTCCCGAGCAAGGGCGAGGACCTCGTCGCGCAGTACACGCTCGGCGCGGACGGACCGGCGCCCTCGGATCCGCCGACCGTGGGCACCCGTCGCGGCTCGGGCCCGCGACACCTCGCGCTCGATCCCTCGCAGACCCACGCCTACGTCATCCACGAGAGCGACCGAACGGTGACCGTGCACGACGTGAACGACGATGGAACGCTCGGTGATTCGCGTCAGCGGGTCGACACGCTCCCGGAGGGAGCCCCGGCGTCCGGAAGCACGGCCGAGATCCTGGTCCATCCGAGCGGGCGCTTCGTCTACGGCAGCAACCGCGGCCACGACTCGGTGGTCGTCCTTCGCATCGAAGGCGACGGAACGCTCGCGCTCGTCGAGCACGAGAGCACCCGCGGCAACCACCCACGAAGCATGACTCTCACGCCGGACGGAACGCGTTTGATCGTGGCGAACCTCCACTCCGACGACGTCCGAGTGTTCGTGGTCGACGACGCGACCGGCGCGCTCGAGCACCGGACCACCCTCCGCACCAGCGCGGGCCCGTTCTTCGTGGGCGCGTTCGCGGTCGCGGCAGAGTGACGTCCGCCCGCGATCAGAAGCCGATCAGAAGCCGATCAGAAGCCGATCAGAAGCCGATCAGAAGCCGATCAGAAGCCGATCAGAAGCCGATCAGAAGCCGATCAGAAGCCGACCACTCCGCCGAGGGAACCGAAGATCTCCTCCGCGACACGCCGGTGACCGAGCGTCGTGAAGTGGAGCTCGTCGAACAAGAGCGGATCGATCGGCTCGGCGCGCGACATCCGATCGAGGTCCGCGATCACGAGGTCTTCGTCGGCGAGCCGGTCGAGCATCGCGTCGACGATCTCCACGAACTCGCGCTCGATGAGCCGCGGAGCGACCGACCGTAGGCTCGGATCGACCGACGACGTGATCAGATCGAGCCAGATCGTCGAGGTCGGATACGCAGGGAACACGAGGTAGACGAAGTCCGCGTCGGGCGCGAGGACGCGCAGCGAATCGACGAGCTCGACCACGCGCTCGAGGATCCGGAGCGCCTCCGTCTCGGCGCCGCCGTCGAGCGCTTCGAGGATCGCGTCCATCCCTCCCGCCGAGAACAACGCTTGGACGTACGCGAGGAAGTCGTTGCCGCCGAGCGAGACCACGAAGAGATCGGTGTCGGGCGCTTCGCTCTCGAGCCGCATGCGGCGCGACGTGCCGACGGCCCAATCGTCGGTGACCGTTCCGGGCGACGCGAGGTTGACGTTCTCGACGTCGGCGAGTGGCGCAAAGAGCTCGGCCAGCACCGTCGGAAACGTCGGACGTCCCCCGAGCACGGGCAAGCTGTCGCCGAACGTCGTCATCTTGAAGCTCCCGCGTTCGACGCCCGCGACCACCGCGTCGGACACGTTGTGGGTCGTCGCGCGATCCGCGTCGTCGAGCGCGAAGAGGTACGTGCCGTCCGCGACGTCGGGGAAGGCCGCCACGCCGCGAGCGTCGGTCATGACGACTCGCTCGGCCCCCAGGAGACGCACCGTGGATCCCGGGCGAGGCGAGTCTCCGTCGCTCAAGCCGTCACGACGTCGTGTGCGCCCCGTCGGCGCTCCGTCGTCGTAGAGCAACGCGTAGGGCCCATCGACCTCGAGCCCGCCGTCGCTCCCTGCATCGACCGCACCGTCGAGCGCGAGCCCACCGTCGGGTACTTCGAGCATCCCGGCGTCGTCCGTCGGAGGAGCGTCGTCGCCCCCGCACGCCACCGACATGAAGAACGCGAGGACACCCACGAAGCGAAGAAACGACATCGACATCGCTGCGCACTTTCGCGGAGCGCGAACGAGCTGTCGAGCTGCAGGCGCGCACGAAGCGAGATGACCGTAGTGGGTGCACGCGACGTCGCGAGCTTCTTCGAGGTGACCGAGCGCCATCGACGCCTCGACGTCCAAGCGGGCGCCCTCGGCCCTCCGAGCCGCGTCGCTTCGTCGCGCGCACGGACCAGCTTGGCGACGTCGTCGTCCTGCCGCCCCTCCTCGAGCAGACGCGCGATACGTCTCACGGCGGGCACTTCTTCCGGCGTCGGAGCGCATCGGGCGCTCGATCACGGGATGGCGAGGTGGGCGGCTCAGAAGCGCGTCCGGCAGCGGCGTTCGACGCACTCCACGATCACGTCCGCGGGCTCGCCCGTGCTGCCGTCGTCGGCGGTCGTGGGATCGGGAGGACAGTCGCACTCGCCGAAGAAGCGCGTACACGTCGCGGCCAATCCGTCGAAGGCTCGCCGGTCCGACACGCGGACCCCCGTGAGACTCCGCGACCCGCAGCAATCCGTCGTGTGCTCGCCGACGGTGCAGTCGGAGGTCTCCGTGCAGGTACGGCCGATGTACTCGAGGTAGCCCGAATCGGGATCGCAGATCTGCTCGTCCGAGCAGAACGCGCCGCATGCGGCGCCGCAGTGCCACGAGCAGTCGAATCCAGTGTGGAACGACCAATCCTCACCGCAGGTCCACCTTCCGTCGTCACCGCAGAAGGGGCCCTCGTTCACGACGTCGCCGCGACAGCAACACTGATTGACCGTCGGCGTCGGACAGCGAGACGTATCGGAATCCGGCCGTGTTCGGGCATCGCCGGCGTCGGCGCCCGTGTCGGGAGTCGTGGGCGCGTCGGACCCACGAGCGTCGACGGGAGCATCGGTCCCGCCGTCGAATGCGGCATCCGAGGGAGTGTTGGGCGAGGCGCAAGCCACGAAAAAGAAGAGCAAGAGCGTGCGAGTCATGAATCCCCAGAGCGCGATCACGAGCGCGGTGACGAGCGCGCAGGACACTCGCCTGAGCCTACACGGGCCCGGCGAAGTCGGAGAGGTCTCGATGCCGAGGTCGCACGTCGTTCAGAACGTGCGACCCGCGGCAACGTCCCGGAGTCGACGCCGGGGGTGAGGCCCTTGCGGATGGCGCGCGAGCTCGATCGCGTACGGCGGTCTCCATGAACCGGGCTCCGCGCGTGTGTCGAGCAACGTGAGCGCGGGCGGGTGGCGAGCGTCGCCGTCGTCGACCTCAGCCCGAATCGTCCAGACGCCGAAGCGAACGCGAAGGACGTCGCGCCCCTCGAGGAGCTCTCGCGCGACGGCGGCGAGCGCGCGGTGGTGTTCCTCCTTCCAGTCGCAGGCGCAGTGTCCCACGGCGAACGAGACGACCAGCTCGGCGCGCTCGGCGAAGCCGGCAACGAACGAGCCCTTCGAGGGCGTGAGTGGGACCGGGATGAGCCCGTGCCGCTTCGAGACGTCGGTGACGTGGCGCGCAAGCTCAGGGTCGTGCTCCCCGGGGCGCGTCACCACCGCGAGGTAAGGGAAGTCGCACATTCGCGGAGAGTGGCACGGGGACCCCGAACCGGCGATGACCGAGCGCCTCCGCGATCGGTGCGACTGTGAACGGGTCGATCGTCACGCGCCGAACCGACGCAGGGCGCGAGAGGACCCCGATCCTGAGGTCGCGCGGACCGCGCGCGTTCGACGGCTCGGTCGAGCCCGACTTGCCGACCGTCCCGCCCCGGCGATCGACGCGCGCCCACCGCGACCGCTTGGTGCGGCCTACATCACGTCGAAGTTCCGGAACGCGAGCACCCACTTCCCTTCGTGCTCCAGCAGGTAGTAGCGCGCCGTGATGTCGGTGACCTCGCCACACAGATGCACGTTCGCGAGCACCTCGCCGTCCTCCGTCGCGCGCGTCTCGTCGGGTGCGTCGTCGTCGTCCTCGTCTCGCCCCGGAAAGTCCAGCGCGAGCGACTCGTACTCGACGTCGCCGGGCGGGGTGATCACGCGACACCAAGTGCTCGGCTCCGCCGCCACCGCGCCCTCGAGCGCCTCCTCGGCGACGCTCTGTCCTTCGACGAACTGAAACATCGCGTGTGAGAGATGCTCGGCGAGCGCAGCGCCCGTGAGGTCGGTCCGCACCTTCAGCCCCTCTCCCTTCACGAACGTCATCGGCGGACACTGCCCAAACGCAGTCGTCAGATCTCCGTCCCGAAACGCTCTCAAAAACGCGTCGATTCGCCCCTTGAGCTCACCCTTGGTCGGAAGCGCGTCCCACGTCACGAGGTTGGTCATTCGTCGACGTGTAGTCGATTCGCGCGGACGCCCACAAGGCACACGGAGCTCACCTCGCAGGTGCGCCAGCCGCAGCCTCCGTCGTCGCTGCCGCAGTCCGCCCGCCCGCGGTCCAACTCCAGTCGCACTCGCACGTGTCCAGCTCGGCGCTGCGGTCCCGCGCCCTCGTCGCGTGTGCTGCCACCCAGACATCGAGGCGTCGCGACGGTCGAGGCGGCCTCCCGCCGAGAGCACCCCCCGGAGGTCCTCGAGCGAATCGTTCCGGCGTCGTCGCGGGGTCCGCGAAGGCCTTCGCACGGACCGCGCGAAGACGTCGATGAATCCGGGGCCGCTTGTGGCAGTCTGAGGCCCTCGCATGCTTCGCACGCTGGCACTCGCTTCGTTGCTGCTCTCCTCCTCGCCGCTCTTCGGCGCGCTGCTCTCGGATGCGGGTGCCCAAGACGATCGCGTCGAGCGTGCACGCGCGCTCTTCACCGAAGGCCAACGCGCCTACGACGCGGGTCGCTTCGACGAAGCGGCCGAGAAGATGAAGGCCGCCTACGAGCTGACCCGCTCCGCCGACCTCGCGTTCAACGTCGGCCGCGTCTACGAGCGCATGAGCGCGTACGACGAGGCCATCCGCTACTTCCGCCTCTACCTTCGCCACGGCTCGCCCGACGACGCCGCGCGTGCGGACGTCGAAGCACGCATCGCCGCACTCCAAGCCGCGCAGCGTCGGGCACGCGAGCAGGTCTACGTCGCCGCGCCCTCGAACGACGAGCTCACCCAAGAGGCGCGCGCGTTCTTCCTTCGCGGCGTCGCGATGTACCGCCGTCGTCAGTACGACGCTGCCATGCAGGCGTTCATCGCCGCGCACCGCTTCGCGCCGTTGCCGGAGGTCCTCTACAACCTCGCGGTCACGTCCGAGAAGCTCGGAAGCCGCCAAGACGCCATCGACTACTACCGCGAGTACCTGCGCTCGCTGCCCGAGAACGCGCCCGACCGCGGCGCGATCGAGCGCGAGATTCGAAGGCTGCGTGGCGGGAGCTGACGGCGCGGGCGAACGTGTGACGTGAGCGAGGCGATCGCCCGGAGGATCGCTACTCCGTCGACGTCGCCGTTCACGTCGCCGACCACGTCCAAGACCACGTCCACGACGTGTTGCTACTTCAGCGCGCGGGCGGCGGTTGCGAGAGCCGCTGGCTGTCGAGGATCTCGCCGAGCACCTGCAGCGCGTCGTGGGTCGTGAAGATGCCGAGGAGCTTGCCGTGATCGTCGAGCACCACCGCGGAGCCGTACTTGTGGCGCGTCATCTCGCGGATCACGTCGGTGACCGGCGTGTCGTGGCGTACCGTCCACGGCTCGGCGCTCATCGCCTCTTCCACCTTCACGACGTCCGGGTTCACGTCGTTGAGCGCGCCGATCAAGCCGACGTCGCGCTCCGACAAGAGGCCCACGAGCTTGCCTCCGTGGAGCACCGGCAGGTGCCGGATCTCGTGCTTGTCCATGATCGCCTGCGCGGCGCTCAGGGTCTGCTCTTGGCCGATCGTGTGGGGCATCGGCGTCATCCACTCGGCGATGGTCGTGGCGTGTTGCATCACGGCGCACGGTAGCAGCCCGCGTGCCGTGGCTGTCGGCCTCGATGCGAGGCGCGTCGCACCACCACGTCTCTCCGTTCGCGGACGAAGCGCGACGACTCGACGGCTCACTCACGCGCAGACCCTGCGCCGCGACGCAGACCTTGCTTCGGCGTGACGTTTCTCTGTCGGGCAAAGCCTCTCCTTCGGGACACTTCGGCTCACGCACACCGGTCGACCCGACACGTCACGAACGTCCGCCCCGACGCCGTCGGAGTCTCGCGATCCCTCGTGCCGCGCGAAAGAAATCTCGTCGCCCCGCGATCCTTCACCTCCGATCCCGGGGTATCTTCGGATCATGCCGCACACGACCACGCCCCAATACAGCGAGCGTCTCGACGCAGCGCTCGCGCTCGCGGCCGACGCGTTTCGCATGCACGTGCGCAAGGCCAGCGGCGTCCCGTACCTCACGCACCTGCTGCAGGTGATGGTCACCGTCGGCGAGCACGGAGGCGACGAAGATCTGATGATCGCCGCGCTCCTGCACGACTACCTGGAGGACGTCGAGACCGCGGACGCCGAAGCGCTCGAAGCGCGTTTCGGTCGGCGCGTGCGGACGATCGTGGAGGCGCTCTCGGACACCACCGAACATCCGAAGCCGCCGTGGGCGGAGCGGAAGACACGCTACCTCGCGCACCTCGCGAGCGAGCCGCCGGACGTCAAGCTCGTGTCGGCGGCCGACAAGCTCCACAACGCGCGCTCGACGCTGCGCGACGTGGAGCGCGTCGGCGAGGAGACGTGGTCGCGCTTCAACGCCACGAAGGAGCAATCGCTCTGGTACTACCGCAGCGTGGTCGACGCGCTGGCGCAGGACTGGAGCCACCCGCTGGTCGACGAGCTTCGCGTGGTGGTCGAAGCGCTGCACGAAATCGCGGGCGCGGGCGAACGGATCGAGCGCGCGACGCGGGGGCGAAAGCGTCGCGGCAGCGTGCGACCGAGCTGACCCGCGCAGGTGCGGTCGACTCCGATCGGATCGAGCACGCACCGGCGGCTGGTCCATACTGCGCGGCGATGCCTCGCTTGTTGCTCTCGTTCGTGCTGATCGTCGCGTGCGGCGACGACGACGCGCTCCCCGCCGACGCCGGGACCGACGCCCCGCGCCTGCCCGACGCCGGCCGCGACGCGGGCCCGCCGCAATGCACCGCGTCGAGCGAATGCGACGACGCGCTCTTCTGCGACGGCGTGCCCACCTGCGATCCCGCGAGCCCCTTCGCGGACGACTTCGGCTGCGTCGCCTCCACCGAGTCGCCCTGCCCCGAAGGCTTCACGTGTGACGAAGAACGCGATCGTTGCCTCTCGCCGTGCGACGTCGCGGGCGACGTGGACGAGGACACGTACGTCTCGGAGGCCTGCGGCGGCGCGGACTGCGACGACACGGATCCGACGATCTTCCCCAGCGCGACCGAGGCCTGCGACGAGGTCGACCAAGACTGCGACGACGTCGTCGACGAGGATTGCGTCGTGGAGGAGTGAGGGCTGCCGCGGAGAGTCAGGCCGAAGGCCGCGCGCGTGCCAATCCGAAAACGGGTGCGCAAAGCGCAGCGAGTCCAAACGCGCGGGCTGGCCCCCTGCGGCCAGGGGCGATAGCCCCGAGGAGCAGCGCGCAGGGGCGGCCGGAGCGTAGCGGAGGACGTCACGCGCCAGAGGGTGCGGGGACGCTTCCCCGCCTCGTGAGCGAAGGCCGAAGGCCGTAGCGAACACAAACGGCACGCGGAGTGCAAACTCGGTCACCGCATGAGCCTCCAGCACGATCTCGAGCACGCCCACCACGAGGTCGAAGCCGCCTTCGCGCTGCTCGAACAGGCCACCCCGGAGGAGCTGCGCGCCTACCCCGTCGATCGCATCGAGCGCGCGCGTCGCCTGCTCGAGCAGCACTTCACGGACGAAGAGCTGCACCTCTTTCCGAAGTTCGTCGCCCGCGCCCCCGAGCAGGTGAAGCGCCTGCTCGAAGAGCACGATCTCATCCTCCGCGCCCTCTCGGGCCTGCGCGAGCTCGCGGCCCGCGGTGCCCTCTCGCGCAGCGCGGTCGCGGAGGTCGGCTCGCTCCTCGTGAGCCACCGATGGCGCGAGGAGCGCATGCTCAAGACGGTGGTGGCCTCCGAGACCCGCTCCACGTGACGGCGCCGCACCTGGGGGCGATAGCCCCCGATTGATCGTTGACGCACCCATCGACCGACTTAGCTTCGCCGGCGTCGCCCTCCCGCCTCGAGGGCGAGGTCGCGCTCCGCGACCGAGACCGCATCGAAGCCGAGGCTCCGGTGCTTGGGAACACGAGCGCTCGACGCGACTCGGAGGCATCCGTCCACAGACCCCGACGAGACGAGGACACCCGATGCGTTTGGACCGCCTGACCAACAAGACCCGCGAAGCTCTCCTGACCGCGTCGCAGCACGCGGCGGAGCGTGGCCACCCGGAGGTTCACCCGGAGCACTTGGTCGTCGCGCTCTTCGCGCAGGACGGCGGGCTCGCGCCGGCCATCGTACTGAAGGCGGGCGGCGATCCGCGCAAGGTCGTGCAGGCCGCGATCGAGCGCAGCGCGCGGCTGCCGAAGGTGCAGGGCGGCGCGGAGCCCTCGCTCGGGCGCGCGATGCGCGAGCTGATGACGCGCGCGTGGAAGGAGACGGAGGCGCTCGGCGACGAGTACACGAGCGCCGAGCACGTGCTCCTCGCGATGGCGGAGGACACCGAGCTGCGGAAGGTGCTCGGCGTCGCACGCGCCGCGCTCGAGAAGGCCGTGAAGGAAGTGCGCGGCACGCAGAAGGTCACGGACGCGGATCCGGAAGGGAAGTTCCAGACCCTCGAGAAGTACGCGCGCGATCTGACGAAGGCGGCGCGCGAAGGGAAGATCGATCCCGTGATCGGGCGCGACGAAGAGATCCGTCGCGTGATGCAGGTGCTCTCGCGACGCACGAAGAACAACCCGGTGCTCATCGGCGAGCCCGGCGTCGGCAAGACCGCGATCGTCGAAGGCCTCGCGCAGCGGATCGCCTCGGGCGACGTGCCGGAGAGCCTCAAGGACAAGAAGGTCCTCTCGGTGGACCTCGGCTCGATGGTCGCGGGCAGCAAGTACCGCGGCGAGTTCGAGGAGCGCCTCAAGGCGTTCTTGCAGGAGGTCGCGGCGAGCGAGGGCGAGATCGTCCTCTTCATCGACGAGCTGCACACGCTGGTCGGCGCGGGCGCGGCCGAAGGCTCGATGGACGCGTCGAACATGCTCAAGCCGGCGCTGGCGCGCGGCGAGCTGCGCTGCGTGGGCGCGACGACGCTCGACGAGTACCGCAAGCACATCGAGAAGGACGCCGCGCTCGCGCGCCGCTTCCAGCCGGTGATGGCGGGTGAGCCGAGCGTACCGGACACCATCGGCATCCTGCGCGGGCTCAAGGAGCGCTACGAGGTCCACCACGGCATCCGCATCCAGGACGCGGCGATCGTGGCCGCGGCGACGCTCTCGGATCGCTACATCACGGATCGTTTCCTGCCGGACAAGGCGATCGATCTCGTCGACGAAGCGGCGTCGCGTCTGAAGATGGAGATCGACTCGCTGCCGGTGGAGATCGATCAGGTCGAGCGCCGCGGGATGCAGCTCGAGATCGAGAAGCAGGCGCTCAAGAAGGAGCGCGACAGCGCGTCGCTCAAGCGGCTCGACGAGCTGGAGAAGGAGCTCGCGGAGCTGAACGAGAAGAAGAGCTCGATGCGCGCGCAGTGGCAGCGCGAGAAGGAGCTCATCGAGGGCATTCAAGCCTCCAAGAAGAAGGTCGAAGACCTGAAGCTCGAGCTCGAGCGGGCGCAGCGCGTGGCGAACTTCGATCAGGCGGCGCGGCTTCAATACGGAGAGATCCCGGAGGCCGAGAAGCAGGTCGTGGCCGCGCAGGGCAAGCTCGCGGACGTCCAGAAGGACGGATCTTTCCTGAAGGAAGAGGTCACCGAGGAGGACATCGCGGCGGTGGTCTCGCGTTGGACGGGCATCCCGGTGAGCAAGATGCTCGAAGGCGAGAAGGACAAGCTGCTCGCAATGGAGGAGCGGCTCGCGCACCGCGTGATCGGGCAGAGCGAGGCGGTCGTGGCGGTGGCGAACGCGGTGCGACGCAGCCGCGCGGGGCTCGGCGAGCCCAACCGCCCGATCGGCAGCTTCTTGTTCCTCGGTCCGACCGGCGTCGGCAAGACCGAGCTCGCCAAGGCGCTCGCGGAGTTCCTCTTCGACGACGAGCGCGCGGTCATCCGCCTCGACATGAGCGAGTACATGGAGAAACACGCGGTCTCGCGTCTGATCGGCGCGCCGCCCGGCTACGTCGGCTACGAAGAGGGCGGTCAGCTCACCGAGCCGATCCGTCGGCGGCCCTACTCGGTCGTGCTCTTCGACGAGATCGAGAAGGCGCACCCGGACGTGTGGAACACGCTGCTCCAGGTGCTCGACGACGGACGTCTGACCGACGGTCAGGGACGCACGGTCGACTTCAAGAACACCGTCATCATCCTCACCTCGAACGTGGGCTCGCATCACCTGCTCTCGTACGAGGACGTGGAGCAAGCGCGCGATCTCGTGATGGGCGATCTTCGCGCGAGCTTCCGGCCGGAGTTCTTGAACCGTCTGGACGAGATCATCCTCTTCCACCGGCTCGATCGCGCGCAGGTGCGCCGCATCGTCGACGTGCAGATCACGCGCTTCGAGAAGCGTCTGAAGGGGCGCGAGATCGGCTTCGAGGTCACGGAGGCCGCGAAGGACTTCCTCGGCAACGTCGGCTTCGATCCCGCGTACGGCGCGCGCCCGCTCAAGCGCGCGATCCAGAAGCACCTCGAGAACCCGCTCGCGCAAGAGATCCTCGCGGGTCGCTACGCGCCGGGGGACACGATCGTGGTGGAGGTCGCCGCCGGCGAGCTCGCGTTCGGGAAGAAGCGCGGCGGACAGACGAGCGCGCAGGCCGAGGCCTGAGCGCGACGGATCGATCGCGGAACGAAGCCGCGCTCCGAGAGGGGCGCGGCTTCGTGCGTTCGGCGTGATGATCGCGCACGACGCATCACCCCGAGCACGAAGGCCCGAGCGCAGGGGCGACGGCGATCGCGTGGTTCGACGTCGTGTCGCCGCCGCGAAGGGCTCGCGTCGAGCGAGCGATGCTCACCCGTGCACTCCGTTCGACCGACGCTACAGTTCGGCGCCGTGCGGTCGCGACCGAGTCGGTGGCGACGCGCACGACGAGGGGGAGCACATGAACGAGCCGCTGCTCGCGGATCTTCCCGGTCGGCTGGGTCAGCAGCCGACGGAGCTTCCTGTGTCGAACGTCGCGCGCCAGCCACGCACGCGAAGCGAGGGAGCGCGCATCCTCGCCCTCGTCGTGCTCGGGCTCGGCGGGCTCGCGGCGCATTTCGGCTTCGGCGTGGGGAGCGTGCTCCTGCTGATCGGCACCGGGCTGGCGGCGTACGCGCATCCCTACTTCTTTCCTGCGCCTCGACTGGCGCGCGTGGGCGCGACCGCGAGCGCGGTGCTCGTGGACCGCGGCGAGGGCGTCGAGCGCATCGAGCGGCACGAGCTCCGCGCGGCCACGCTTCGCTGGGTCGACGGCGCGCCGACGCTGACCCTGCGCACCTTCACCGACCGCTGGGTGATTCGCGTGCGCTCGATCGAAGAGGCGGCGAGCTTTCTCGCCGCGAGCGGGATCGAAGAGACGACGCGCCCTCACGCGATCCACTCGCCCGACCTCGACCTCTGGGTCCTGGTCGGCCTCGTCTTCGCCTCCGGCGCGTTCGCCGCGTTCGGCATCCGCGCGGGCGGGCTCGCGGCGTTGGCGTCGCTCGCCGGCACGCTCCTCGTCGCGGCGGAGCTGCTGCCTGCGGTGCGACGCCGCGTCACCAGCGCTCCGGTGTCGTTCGGCGAGGAGGTGTTCGAGTGGCGGGGCCCGAACGTGCGGCGGCGGATCGCGTACGAGGATCTCCGTCAGGTCCGAAAGGTCGGTCCGAACCGGCTGCTCTTGGTCGACGTGCGAGGCCGCTCGGAGACGCTGGAGCTCTTCGACAGCGCGGATCCCGACACGCAGCGCGTCGCGGACGAGCTTCGTCGACGCGTGGTGGCCGCGCGCCGCGTCGAGACACCACCGCTCCTCGCGTTCGAGGGCTCGTTCGCCGAGTGGATCGCGCGCCTCGAGCGCGTGGGACGTGGCACGTATCGCGACGCGGCGGTGGATTCGGAGCAGATGATGCGCGTGCTGGAGGAGCCGATGGCGCCTCCGCTCGCGCGGGTCGGCGCGGCGATCGCGCTCGGTGCGCTCGCGGGCCCAGCCCCGGTTCGTGCGCGCGTGTCGGCGCTCGCGGAGGGAGAGCCTCCGGAGCTCGCGTCGGCTTTTGCGGAGCTCGCCGACGGGCGAATCGCCGAGACCACGCTCGCTCGTGTGGCGGCGGTCGACGGATAGCTCGGACGGTCGTCGTCGTCACAGACAACCGCTCGGGATGGGCTCGCACCGCGCAGCGCCACCGCACCGAAGCCCAGCCCCGCACGTGGGCACGTCCCACCGACAGGGATCGCCCGCCTCCGATGCCCGAGCACATCGCGGTCCCTCCGGCCCCACATCCACACACGCGAGACCGCGACGCGTGTCGCAGGTCTCGTAGTCGTTCTGGTCGAAGCACGGGTCCCCGACGCGTTCGCCGAGCACCGGCCGCTCGCAGAGCCCGTCTGCCGAGCAGAGCAGCCCGGGGCCGCACGCGGAGGAGTCCTCGCAGGCTTCGCCGGCGCGCGCGGGTCGCCGGCACACTCCCCCCTCGTCGGAGTACACACACGCGAGGCCGGGGGCGCACACGTTTCGGTGCAGATCGTCGACCTCGCCGCAGGGCTGTCCTTCGGCCACGGCGAGCTCGCCGTACGCGTAGCCGTCGCATCCGTGGTTCGTGCAGAAGCTCCCGTCTTCGATCCAGAGGTCCGTGATCCCTTCGAACGTCGACACTCCGCATCGCGACGGCTCGGTGCCGCAGACGTCGCCAGGCTCCTTCAAGCAGCTCAGGCCGTCCGCACACTCGGCCCCGCTCGAGCAGACCGCGTCGAGGCCCCCCTCCGCGACGCGCCGAAGCGGGCGACACGCCGGAAGCAGCCAGTCGTGACCGCTTCGGTACCACCATTCGAGCGGACACGAGCGCTCGAGCGCGGAAAGACACGCGCGCGCCTGCGCCTGATCTTCGAATGAGAGATCTTCGTACAGCATCGGGCCGAGGCGAGCCTCGCAGACCTCTGCATCGAGCCGATCGACCAAGGCCCAGTCGAACGAACCGATGGGACAGATTGGCAGGCTGGCACAGTGTGCGGCGGCGAGCTCGGCGGCTCCGATGGGCGAGGAGCCCGCCGAACAACCGAGAAAGGAAACCGACAACAAACCGAGAAGATTCTTCACGTGAGTCACGATTCCGCGAGTTGCAAGGCTCGGGCCGACTCACTTCGTACGAGCCTCACTTCGTACCAGCCTCACTTCGTACGAGCCTCACTTCGTACGAGCCAGGACCTTCGCGAACACCTCCGGCTCCGGCAGGCTCTTGTAGGCGCGGACCTCCGGCGGCATCACCGCGAGCGCGTGGCTCAAACGTGCGCGCTCGTCGGCCGTGAGCGACGCGAGCGGCTTCACGTAGACGCGGATGAGGAAGACGCTGCTGCGCGTCTTCGGCAGCGGCACCGTGACCTGCCGTTCGACGCGGTAGAAGGCTTCCTTCGCGTCTCCCCAGAGCGCGCGGCGATCGCCGACGAAGAGCTCGGGGTGTTGATCGAGGGCCGGGCTCGCGCCGACCGTCCAGACGAAGCGCGCGTAGGGCCCACGGTCCACCATCGCGCGCACCATCCCGCGCGAGGCTTTGTCGTTCGGTGGGAAGCCCGGCACCGGCTGATGGATCGCGTCGAAGCCGGCCTCGCGCAGACGCTCTGGGCGCCAGCCGCTCGGGAAGCGCACGTCGACCGCGAGCGTGCGGCCGCGATCGTCCTCGCCGGCGTTCAGGATCGCGAAGTCCTCCTGCACGTGGCGCGCGATCGCGTCGAAGGGATCGGCGGCCTCGAGGTCGGCATCGATCGCGCGCAGGAGCTGCGGGTGCTCGCGGCCGAGGGTGTCGCGCATCCACGCGAGCGCTTCGTCCAGCGCGGCGCGCGTGGGCTCGTCGAGACCGTCGACCACGAAGCGTCGATGCGCGGGCGCGCGTCGCTTGTCGGCGACGTACTCCGCGTAGCGATCGTCGACTTGGAAGTACTGACGGTCCGCCTCGCCGTTGCCGAAGTCGGTGCCGAAACGCAAGAGGCTCGCCGCCATCTGGAGCGGCTCGGACTCGACGGGGAAGTAATGCGGGATGGGCATGCGGAGGTCGGAGCGGGGCGCAGTGCTGGAGCTACGTCCATGGGCCACGCTCGGTTCGAGATACAGCACATCCCGCGGCCCCGCGCCGCTGGGTGCGCCCGCACGGCTCACCGCTCGCGCACGGTCACGCTCGCGTGGCCCGAGTCGGAGCCGTGCGCGACGACGGAGAGCGCGCGCCCTCGCGCGAGCAGGATTGGAACGCGGAAGTAGGTCGGGATGAGCCGGTCGTCGCCGTGGTGCCCGAAGGTGCGGGTCGGCGTGCAGCGGAGCGCGCCGCGGACGTCTGCGTCGGGCACGCAGCGGAAGCTCTCGTCGCAGTCACGCGCCGGTCGTGTGGACGTGGTGTGCGTGAAGTGCAGGAGCCACGCGGACCCTTCGCGGCGCGCGGTGCCGGTCCACGTGTGCGTGAAGTCTTCTTCGTGGTGTCGGCTACGCTCCGGTCCGCTCGGCGAAAGAAACGCGCCCTGGCTCTCGTAGCGTCCGTTCACCACGAGCTCCGCGCGCGGGCCGCGGATCGTGAGGCGCTGCGTGGCTTCGAGCCGAACGGTCGCGAACCAGCCCACGCCGCGATCGCTGCCGTCGAGGTAGTCGAGCGAGACGTGCGCGCCGTAGTCGCGGGGCCCGATCGCGAGCGGCTGGGCCAGGGCCCCCGAAGCGAGGAGGCATGCCATCGACACCGCCACGATGCGCGCTTGCAGCACGGGCGGGAGACACTGCGAGGCCCAGATGCCTTGGGCCAGATGCCCCGCTGGCCCACGGGCGCGCCACTCGAAAGCGCTCCGATGCCGGTCGACCCGCTAGATTCCCGCGGCTTTGCTTGACACCCCGCGCGTCTGGCCGGAACGTCGCGCCATGCTCGACGAGAGCACGCTGCGCCGTCACCTCGCGACCTTGGGATGGGAGGCCGCGCGTCATGGCAACGGCACCTTCCGCACCGTGCACGAGACGCCGGAAGGCCCCGTGGTGGTCTACCTGCGTCTGCAAGAGCACTGGCTCGTCGCGAGCGTGGTGCCCTTCCTCGCCACGAAGGGCGACAACAGCTTCGAGCTCTCGCGCTGGCTGCTGCGCATGAACCGCGACATGCGGCAGACCAAGTTCGCGTACGACGAGGACGGCGACGTCGTGCTCACGGTGGAGCTACCGACCGAAGCGCTCGACTTCAGCGAGATCGAAGCCGCGCTCGAGGGCCTCGTCGCGTCGGCGGTGAAGCATCGCAAGACGCTCCGCGCCGCCGCGTCGGGCTGACGTCGAGCCGAGCGCGGCGAGCCACGCGTCGTCGCCGAGCCAGATCGCCACGAGTGTGTCGTGCGCCGACCTCGTCGCGAGCACGTCGGGCGCGAGCGCGTCGTCGCGGAGATCGCCGCGAGCAGCGAACGTGTCGTCGAGAGACGTCATGCACGAGCACGTCATGCGCGAACGCGAGGTACGCGAGCACGTCACGCGCGAACGCGACGTGCTCGGACCCGAGTCAGCGCTTCTTGCGCGGCTTCTTCTTCGCCGCCGCGAAGGGGTTGGCGTGGTTGATCGCGCCGCCCTTCTTCTTGGCGGGGAGCTTCGCGAGGCGACCGCCGCCCTCGCGCTCTTCTTCGTTCTGCGCGCGACGCGCGGCGCGCCGATCGCGTCGCCGATCGCCGGCCGGCTCGGCCTCGACGCTTCGCTCGCGCGTCGACTCCAGCACAGTCTCCGGTCGCTCGCGGCGGACGCGGCGCGGCTCCGACTCGGTCGCCGGTCGCTCGCGACGTGCACCACGCGGTGCCAGCTCGGCCTCCGGTTGGCCGGCGCGTTCTCCTCGCGTCGCGTCGCGTTCGCGTCGGCCGCGCGCTTCGAACGCGTGCTCCCGATCTTCGCGGCCCTTCGGACCCGAGCGCCCTACCCGCGGGGTCTCGGCAGCGCCGCCGCTGCGCCCACGGTCGTCGCGTCCACGCGGGGCACCACGCCCTCGGTCGTCGCGCCCGTCACGCGCGCCACGTCCACGGTCACCGCGTCCGTCACGCCCACGTTCCCCGCGACCGTCACGCCCACGCTCGTCGCGCGCCGCGAGACGCGCGCGCGTGCCGTGCTCTCCGCCCCGCGGATCGCCGAGCCACGACTCGTCCGAAGGCACACCCACGATCTCGCGCTTGGGAATGCGCACGTCCTCGATCGTCACCTCGAAGCGCTGCCCGAGCGCGAGGATGCGGCCGGTGCGCAGACCGATCAGGCGGATGCCGAGCTCGTCGAGCTCGTAGTAGTCGCCGAGCTTCTCGAGCGGCACGAGCACGTCGACGAAGGGCTCGTCGAGCGCGACCCAGCTCCACCTGCATCGCGCGCCGCTCGAGCCGGCTCGCTTCCACCGCCGCGCGTCGCATGCGCGGGAGGAGCGCCGCGCCGTCGACCGTCTCGTTGCGCACGAGGCTCCGCACCACGCGGTGAACCACGAGATCCGGATAACGCCGGATCGGCGAGGTGAAGTGCAGGTAGTCCTTCGCCGCGAGCCCGAAGTGACCGACGTCGCCGTTCACGTCGTAGGCGGCCTGCTGCATCGCGCGCAGCAGGAGATACCGGAGCACCGGCGCTTCGTCGGTGTCCTCGATCTCGCGCAGGAACGCGCTGAGCTTCTGCGGATCGCGCGCGGCCTCGACGTCCATCGCGTGCCCGAGCGCGCTCGCGACCTTCGCGAACGACTGGACCTTCTTCTCGTCCGGCTTGCCGTGGATGCGGTAGATCGCCGGCACCGCGCGACGCTTCAGCTCGGCCGCGACGACCTCGTTCGCGAGGAGCATCAGCTCCTCGATCATCCGGTAGGCCTCGCGGATGCCGAGATCCTTGCGGCTCCGGACGCAGTCGATCGGCTCCACGTTCGCTTCGTCGAGCTTCACCTTCGCTTCGGGGAGATCGAAGTCGAGCGCGCCGCGGTGCAGGCGCTCCGCGCGGAGCTTCTTCGCGAGCTCGGCGAGCACGTGCAGCATCGGCAGCCGCTTCTCCGCCGCCGGCTGCTTCGCCGGCTCCTCGGTGAGCCCGAGCGCGCGCGCGACGCCGTCGTACGTGAGGTGTCCGCCGCTCTTCATCACGCCTTCGAAGAGGCGATGGCTGGCGATCGAACCGTTCTTGCGGAGCTGGATCTCCACCCCGAGGCAGAGGCGATCCTTGTTCGGCACGAGCGACGCGAGGTTGGTGGAGAGCTCCGGCGGGAGCATCGGGATCGCCCGATCCGGCAAGTAGATCGAGCAGCCTCGCGCGAGCGCGGTGCGGTCGAGCGCGGTGCCCGGCCGCACGTAGTGCGCGACGTCCGCGATCGCGACGACCACTCGGTAGCCACCCTTGGTGCGCTCGACGAAGACCGCGTCGTCGTGATCGCGCGCGTCCGGCGGATCGATCGTCACGAGGTCGAGCTCGCGCAGATCCTCGCGGTCCGCCTTGTCCGCGTTGCTCACGCGGTCGCCGTAGGCGCGCGCTTCGACCAACGTCTCTTCGTCGAACTCTTCGACCACACCTTCGCGGATCTTGATCTTCGCGACCTCGACGCGCGTGAGGCCTTGGACGCCGAGCACCTCTACGACCGTCGCGGACGCGAGCTCGTCGCTGCTCTGCGGGAAACGCACCAGCTCCGCGATGACCGCGACGTGGCTGCGCTTCTCCTTGGGCGGCTTGCCGAGCACGAGGATCGGACCGCGAAGCCGCGGATCGTCGGGCACGATCACGAGCGCCTTGCCGTGCTGCTCGAGGGTGCCGGTGAAGCGCGGATTGCGGCGCGAGAGCACTGTGACGACGGTGCCTTCGCGGCCCTTCGGCGAGGGACGCGCGGCGACCTCGACGCGATCGCCGTGCAGCGCGGGACCGACCGCGTCGGGCGGCACGAAGACGTCGGGGCCTCCGTCCTCGGCGCCGACGAAGCCGAAGCCACGCGGCGTCATCTGGAGCACACCGGCGACGAGCCCGGCGGACGAGGGCGCGCTCGGCACGGGACCGTGCAGCTTGCGCGCGCGGTAACGGTTGCCGGGCATCTCGCCGAGGACCCCGAGGCGGACGAGCTCGTCGAGGGCGTCGATGACCCGCGATCGATGGATGTCATGGAATCGGCGCGTCGCGCGCCAGAGTGGGTGAGAGGCCGAAGACCGGCGTTCGAGGGATCGCGCGAATCGACGCGTGATCAGGATGTCGCGACTCGCGGGGTCGACGAAAGAGGGTCGACGCTTCGGGTCACGGGCTTGGGCGGAGGAGTAGGACGTGGAGCGCGTGAGCGCAAGGGGGCGGACTCTGCTCGCCTGGAAGGCGCCCCTCGTTTGCGGCAACTTCCAGGTGCAACCGGCCGTCGCGTCGCTCCAGGAGTGGCGTCTGCGCGGCTCGGCCGTACACACCTCGCGCGCCGCTCCCTCTTCGGCCATCACACGCACATGATCGAACCCCACCTCGTCGAAGCGCGTCTGCGCGCTGGGCTGCCCGAGATCGCGCATCTCGAGCTCAAGGACATGACCGGCACCAAGGACCACTACGAAGCGGTCATCGTCGCCGCCTGCTTCGAAGGGAAGAGCCGCGTCGATCAACAACGCATGGTCTTCGCCGCGCTCGGCGAGCTGATGGACGGCCCGATCCACGCGTTGACCTTCAAGACCTACACGCCCGAGCGTTGGGCGGCCCTGAAAGGCTGAGCTCCCATGGACGACTCCACGCGCACCCGCATCCAAGCCCTCGTCGACGAGCACCCCGTCGTCCTCTTCATGAAGGGCAACAAGCTCTTCCCGCGCTGCGGCTTCTCCGCGACCGTGGTCGAGGTGCTCAAGCGCACCGGCGTGCCCTTCCACGCGGTCGACGTGTTGGCCGACGCCGAGATCCGGCAGGGCATCAAGGAGTTCGCCAACTGGCCGACGATCCCGCAGCTCTACGTGAAGGGTCAGTTCATCGGCGGCTGCGACATCGTGCGCGACCTCTACGAGAGCGGCGAGCTCGACGAGGTGCTCGCGCCGGTGAAGGCCGGCTGACCGGGCGATCGTCGCGGGAGCGAACGCGGGATCGTCGCGGGATCGAACGTCGGAGCGAGCCGGCCGTCGCACGGCAACCGTCGTCACCTCGCACGTGACGCTTGCGGTCCTGGCCATCACGCAGCTAAGGACTCCGCCACGTGGACGCTTACGGCCTCGAGCTTCCGGGCTGGTCACTGTCGCCGCTCGCTCCCGCGATGCTCTCCGCGCGCAGCGAAGGCGAGGTGCGCGAGCGTGGGCTGGTGCTCTCGGATGCGCGCCCCGTGCCGAGCGGTCTGCTCTGCCCGCGCGCGTTCGGGGAGCGCAGCGAGCACGTCGGCTGGATCCGCCTGCCCCGCCCGATCGTGAACCTCTGGATGGTGCCGACGCTGATGCGCACGACCGGCCTCGAGCCGCGCGACGTCGAGGCGCTCTACTACCACCAAGGACACCTCGGCCCGAACGGAGTCGTGCACGACGGGACGTTCACCTCGGAGACGACGGGGGCGGCCGCGCTGCGAATGCTCGCGCGCACACGCTCGGAGCTGTCGCCGATCGTGTGGGACGCCCTGCCGGTGGTGCCTCCGCGGCTGCGGCCCGAGCGCGGGCAAGACGGCCGCACGCCGAGCCGTCTGTACCGTAAGGTGCTGCACCACGCGGACGAGCTGAGCACGAAGACGCGGACGGGCGCGCCACCGGTGTTGCTCGAGGACGAGCGCGCGCGCTTGCAGGCCGCGGTGTCCGATGCGCTCACCTGGGGGATCGCGCAGGCGCTCGCGAGCTTCGCGACGCCGCCCGTCGATCTCGTGCGGCGCACGACGTACTTCCTCTTCGCGCGGCTCGACGGCGCGCCGGACGACACGAACGGCGCGGACCGACCGGGCACGCTCGCGCTCTGGCTCGCGCGAATCGACGAGACGCGCAGACGCCTGCGCGAAGCAGCGATCGAGGTCGCGGGCGATGCGGAGCGCGAAGCCAAGCTCGCGCTCGTGCTGCGCGCGCTCGGGCTCGACGCCACGAAGGGCTGACGGCTCGGACACGACGCTCCCGCCACGCGCGTCGTCGTGGTATCCAACGACCGCGTGGCGACGGTCGACAAACGCGAGGCGTTCCGCGCGGCGAACGCCGCGGTGGAGAGTGGGCGACCCGACGCCGCGATGCCGCATCTCTGGGCGCTCGTCGATCGTTCGCACGTCGCGGACGACGAGCTCGCGGGTTACCTGCGCTTGATGGGTCGCGCGTACCGCGACCTCGGCCACACCCGCGCCGCGTCGACCGTGCTCGCGTACCTCGGGCAGCACGAAGCCGCCTGGCGCGAGAGCCAAGCGCTGACCGATCAGGCGCGCGCGGCGATCTCGCTGCGCCGACCGGCGGACGCCGCCCGCCTCTACAACGAGGCCGGCTGGCTCGGTCACGCCGCGATCCAGCTCGAAGAAGCGGGCGACGATCGCGGCGCGCGTGTGCTCTGGGAGCGGCTCGCCGACGACCCGGGTCTGTCGAGCGAGCCGTACACGCAGGGTCTCGTGCGCTTCAACCTCGGCCGCGCGTGCGAACGCCTCGGCGACTCCGGCGCGGCGCGCAAGGCGGTCGTCGGGTCGATGCATCTTCTCGAAGCGGCGGCGGACGGCTTCGAGACGCAAGGATTGAGAGAGCGCGCGTTCGATTGTTATCAGGTGCTGCTCACGCTCGGTCGCGACGGAGCCTTCGAGAACCTCGCCGAGGGATACCTCAACTGCATCCGCATCCTCAAAGAGGACAATCTCAAGTACTACGTCCTACAGTACTACGAAGACTTCCAAGAGCTCGCGCTCGCGCGCGGTGAGCTCCACGCGGCGGCCACGCTCTTCCGCGAAGCCGCCGAGTTCACGCGTCGCTACAACCTCCCCTACGAGCGACACTACCGGCAGCGCGCGGCCGAGACGCAGGTGAAGGCGGCCGAGCGCATGCTCGCGGAGGGCTCGCTCTCGGAGATGGCGGAGAACGCGTACGCCGCCGCGATCGACGCCTACAAC
>JALOQC010000518.1 GCA_025453555.1 Myxococcota bacterium
GAGACGCTGGCGCTCGGTGCCGATCAAGGAGCGCTCGCAGGCGCTCTTCCGCTACCGCGAGCTGCTGCTCGCGAACCTCCACGAGCTCGGCAACCTCGCGGCGATCGAGAGCGGCAAGACGGTCGACGAAGGCGCGGCCGGCGTGCTCAAGGGCGTCGAAGTGATCGAGTTCGCGCTGAGCTTGCAGAACCTCGACGACGGCGCGGTGCTCGAGGTGAGCCGCGGCGTGACGTGCGAGATCCGCCGCGAGCCGATGGGCGTCGTGCTCGGCATCACGCCCTTCAACTTCCCCGCGATGGTGCCGCTCTGGCTCTACCCGATCGCGATCGCGGTCGGGAACGCGTTCGTGCTCAAGCCTTCGGAGAAGGTCCCGCTCACGAGCCGCCGCGTGGCGGAGCTGATGACCGAAGCGGGCTTCCCGCCCGGCGTGTTCACGGTCGTCAACGGCGATCGCGAGGCGGTCGAGGCGCTGATCGATCACCCGGACGTCGCGGTCGTCACCTTCGTCGGCAGCACCGCGGTCGCGCGCGCCGTCTACCGCCGCGCCACCGGCCAAGACAAACGCGCGCTCTGCCTCGGCGGCGCGAAGAACCACCTCGTCGTGGTGCCGGACGCGGATCCGGAGGTGACCATCGACGGCGTGTTGCGCTCCTTCACGGGCTGCGCGGGTCAGCGCTGCATGGCGGGCAGCCTGCTCGTCGCGGTGGGCGACGTGGAGCCGATCCTCGAAGGCATCGTGGAGCGCGCGGGGCAGATGATCCTCGGCCGCGACATGGGCGCGATCATCGATCGAACGTCGCGCGACAAGCTGATCGCCGCGATCGGCCGTGCGGAGAAGGACGGCGTGCGCGTGCGGCTCGACGGTCGTTCGCCCGAGGTGCCGGACGCGTTCCGCGGCGGCCACTGGCTCGGCCCCACCATCCTCGACGGCGCGAAGCCCGGCATGGAGTGCACGCAGCACGAGCTCTTCGGCCCCGTGCTCACGATCCTCCGCGTCCCGACCCTCGAAGCCGCGCTCTCGCTCCAGAGCGAGACTCCTTACGGCAACGCGCAGAGCGTCTTCACGACCAGCGGCGCGGTCGCGCGATTCGTCGCCGAGCGCTCCGAGGCCGGCATGATCGGCATCAACGTCGGCGTGCCCGTCCCGCGCGAGCCCTTCGCCTTCGGAGGCACCAAACAAAGCCGCTTCGGCCAAGGCGACATCACCGGCAAGCCCGCGCTCGAGCTCTGGACTCAGACCAAGAAGATCACGAGCAAGTGGCAGCTCCAGACCGATTCGAGCTGGATGTCTTGAGCCACACCTCATGTCCTGAGCCACACCGCCACCGTTCGAGCGAACCGACAGATTTCCTTCCACGAGGGAGCGTTCCCTCCGGAGACGACCGAATGACCACCATGGATCCCGCGAAGAAGAAGCGCCTCAAGCACATCCGACTCACCACGCACCCCGGCGCCGCCCCGCGCCCGCGCGCGATCCACTGGGGCGCCCAGACGCCCGCCGAGCGCGGCCCGGTCATCGGCACCACCAGCAACCCGCTCCACCGCAACGTCATCGGAACCCACAGCGGCTCCTACGGCGTCTACCGCGCGCTCGCGGTCGCGGCAGGCACGCTCGCGGCGGACCACAAGGCGGACCTCACGAACACCTCGCCGACCTTCCGCTTCGGTCCCCACGACGCGTGGAAGGATCCGAAGAAGATCGTCTCCATCGATCCCTGGGGCGCGGACGTGGCAGACGTGTTCGCGGAGGAGATCGCGGCGGGGATCGACATTCGACCCACGATCGCGGTGACCCAAGCGCACCTTCACATTCCGGAGTTGCTCACCGCGATCGAGCAAGGTCGCCTGAAGCCGGACGGGAAGATCCTCAAGGAGAACGGCACCTGCCTCGTGACGAAAGCCGCGGTGGAGCCGGTCTGGTACCTCCCCGGGATCGCCGAGAGATTCAAGACCACCGAAGCCGAGCTCCGGCGCGTGCTCTTCGAGCAGACGGGCGGCATGTACCCCGAGCTCGTCACGCGTGGTGACCTCGAGGTCTTCCTGCCCCCGATCGGCGGGCACACCATCTACCTCTTCGGTCCCCCCGAGCGCCTGGGCGACACCCAGTACCCGCTCACCTGCCGCGTGCACGACGAGTGCAACGGCTCGGACGTCTTCGGCTCCGACATCTGCACCTGCCGGCCGTACCTCACGCACGGCATCGAGGAGTGCATCAAGGGCGCGCAGGGCGGCGGCAGCGGCCTCATCGTCTACAACCGCAAGGAAGGTCGCGCGCTCGGCGAGGTCACGAAGTTCCTCGTCTACAACGCGCGCAAGCGGCAGGTCGGCGGCGACAGCGCGGCGGCGTACTTCCTCCGCACCGAGTGCGTCGCGGGCGTGCAGGACGCGCGCTTCCAGGAGCTCATGCCGGACTGCCTGCACTGGCTCGGTGTGCGGCGCATCGACCGCTTCGTGTCGATGAGCAACATGAAGCACGACAACGTCACCGCGGGCGGCATCGAGATCGGCGAGCGCGTGCAGATCCCCGACGAGCTCGTGCCGGACGACGCGAAGGTCGAGATCGAGGCGAAGATGGCCGCGGGCTACTTCACGGTGGGCGACGTGCCCGACGAGGAGAAGCTCAAGGCGGTGAAGGGCCGCGATCTGGAGGGCGCGTGAGCGCGGCGGAGCTGCTGAATCCGGAGGCGATCCGGGAGCGCTGCGGTCGCATCTTCGAGGCGGGTCGCGCGGGAAAGCTCGAGCACTTCACGATCGACGAGGCGGCCCTCGAAGGCGTCGCCGATCGGGTCGCGGCGACCACGAAGCAGCGTTACCCGGATCTGGCGATCCCCTACCACGGTCGGCTCGGACACCTCCGGGTCGGTGGGGCGGATCGCCCGTCGCGCGCGATCGATTCGTCGCTCGACGTTGCAACCGATGCGGACGAGCGCGGACGACGGCTCTTCGAGCTCGTGATCACGAGCGTGCTCCTCGACGCGGGCGCCGGCATGGCGTGGCGCTTCGTGGAGGACGGCGTGACCTACGCGCGCTCCGAGGGCCTCGCGGTCGCGAGCGCGCACCTCTTCGCGAAGGGCGCGTTCTCGTCGACGGGTGACGCCTCGGTCGACGCGGCGGGCCTCGAAGCGCTCGCGACGAAGACGATCGCGGACGGCTTCCAGGTCACGGCGGACAACCCGCTCGTCGGCGTGGAAGGTCGCGCGGAGCTGCTGCGCAGCCTCGGCCGCGCGGTGCGCGCGCGCCCCGACGTCTTCGGCACCGACGGCCGCCTCGGAGGGCTCTTCGACTTCCTCCGCACGCAGGCGAGCGAGGACGTGCTCCCCGCGCGGTCGATCCTGATCGCGCTCCTCGACGCGCTCGGCACCATCTGGCCGAGCCGCATCTCGCTGGGCGGGGTTCCCCTCGGCGACGTGTGGAAGCACCCCGCCGCGGGCGGCGAAGGCGACACGCGGGGCCTCGTGCCGTTCCACAAGCTCAGCCAATGGCTGAGCTACTCGCTCCTCGAACCGCTCGAAGGTGCGGGTGTGACGGTGACCGACCTCGATCGGCTCACCGGTCTCGCGGAGTACCGCAACGGCGGGCTCTTCGTGGACGCCGGCGTGCTGGTGCCCAAGCACGACGCGGTGCTCCGCGACGCGCACGGGCCGAGCTCGCCGGTGATCGTGGAGTGGCGTGCGCTGACCGTCGTGCTGCTCGATCGCGTGGCGCCGCTCGTGCGCGCGCGCCTCGGCGCGGATCTTCCGCTGGCGAAGATCCTCGAAGGCGGCACCTGGCACGCGGGGCGCGAGATCGCGCGCGAGCTCCGATCGGACGGCGGCCCGCCGATCCGTCTCGACAGCGACGGCACGGTGTTCTGAAGGCGCCGTCTCGAGCCGCGAGCCCACGTCGCCCGCGATCGTACGCAACGAAGAATCAAACGAAAATCATCGACCGATCCGAAGGCGGATCCAGAACTGGGAACGAGATCACAATGGGTGAGGTTCACGTCATCGCGCATCCGCTGGTGCAGCACAAGCTCACGCTGATGCGGCGCAAGGACACTCCGACGAGCGGCTTCCGTCAGCTCCTCGAAGAGATCGGCATGTTGATGGGCTACGAGGTCACGCGAGACATGCCGCTCTCGACCGAGACCATCGAGACGCCGCTGGAGGCGATGGAGGCGCCGGTCCTCGAAGGCAAGAAGGTCGTCCTCGTGTCGATCCTCCGCGCCGGCGACGGGATCCTCACCGGGATCCTCAAGCTCCTCCCGAGCGCACGCATCGGACACATCGGCCTCTACCGCGACCCGAAGACCCTCGTGGCGGTCGAGTACTACTTCAAGATCCCGGAAGAGATCGAGGACCGCGACGTGATCGTCTGCGACCCGATGCTCGCCACCGGCAACAGCGCGATCGCGGCGGTCGAGCGCATCGCCGCCGCGGTGGATCGCCAGCTCAACGAGAAGGGGTACATCCTGCCCGGCCTCGGCGACGCGGGCGACCGTTTGTTCGGCACGAAGTGACGCGACGCCACGAGGACGCGCTCAGCAGAGCATGCGACCGGAACGGCGTGGCTCGTCAGCGTGCGAACGCCGAGCGGAGCGCGTCGATCTCCTCGCGGAACCGCGGCCAGAGCGCGGCGAGCCCGGCCGCGGAGAGGCTCACGTAGGTGTTGGCCTCGTGGTTCACGAGACCGTCGAGGCGATCGGGGTCGGGCGTCTCGGGGTCGAGGCGGAACGCATACTCGATCGCGTCGGCGAGCCGCAGGTACGCGGCGATCTGCACTTCGAGCGGGTCGAACGAGTAGACGTGACCGGGCTGGTGATGAAATGCGACGAGGCGGACGAGGCTGTCGTCGAGCCCCCACTCCCGCAACACGCTCGCTCCGACGGCGGCGTGGTCGTACCCGAGCGCGAGGCGCTCGCGGATGTGGCACTCGTCCGGACGTTGGAGCATCTCGGGCGAGTAGTCGAACTCGCCCACCGCGACGAGCATCAACTTGCCGACGTCGTGGAGAAGCGCGGCGAGGAACGCCCGGCCGACTCCGCGGAATCGTCGTTCGGTGCCGATGACGCGCGCGATCGCGGCGACGGAAGCGCAGTGCGAGCGGACGACCTCACCGACACCGCTCGCGTCGGAGAACACGCCCATCGCGGCGACGCCGGCGACGAGCTCTCCGACGGCGCGGTTTCCGAGTCGGACGAGCGCTTGTTCGAGCGAGACGTAGGGACGTCCGGGGTTGTAGGCGGGGGAGCTCGCGACCCGAAGCACTCGCGTGGCGAGGACGGGGTCCTTCTCGAGCGTCTCGTGGAGCGTGCGTGCGTCCACGTCGTGCTTCGCGAGGAGCGACAGCACGTGCTGGGCGACCGCCGGGAACGGCTTGAGCCCGCTCGCGCGCGCCACGCTCGCTGCGAGGCTCTCCGCCGCGCGCTCCGCCACCTCTTCGGGGGCCCCTTCACCGAACCACAAACATTCGCGCAACGAAGCTTCGGACAGAGGTCGTGTCATGCACGAGGCATCGGACGAAGCGCGGACGGACTCGAGCAAGATTCGACGCTCGAGCCCGAGCGTCGGCGATCGACTCGGATCGGCTCGTGCTCGGAGTCTCGAGCTCGGATGCGGCTCGAGCTCGGATGCGGCTCGAGCTCGGATGCGGCTCGAGCTCGGATGCGGCTCGGATGCGGCTCGAGCTCGGATGCGGCTCAAGCTCGGAGTCGATCGTCCGATGGACGTCACGATGGAGCTCCTCCTCGCACGGCAACCAATCTTCGATCGCTCCGGCGACCTCCATGCGTACGAGCTGTTGTACCGATCCGCGACCCCCGATTCGCCGGGCGTCTCGGGCTCGACCGCGACCGCGCGTGTCCTCGTCGCGTCCGTGATGGAGATCGGTCTCTCGGCGCTCACCGCCGGTCGGCGCGCGTTCATCAACGTCGGACAGACGCTTCTCGAGTCCGGACTCCTCGAGGCGTTGCCCGCGTCCGAAGTCACGCTCGAAGTGCTGGAGGACGTGCCCGCGACGCCGTCCGTGCTCGCGACCCTCCAACGACTTCGAGAAGCAGGCTTTCAGATCGCGCTCGACGATCTCGTCGACGACCCTCCCGAGCGTCGGGCGCTCCTCGCCTTGGGCGACGTCTGGAAGGTGGACGTCCTGCACGGGATCACCCCCGCGATCCGCGGGCTGCTCGAACGCCGCGCGGAGATGGGCCACC
>JALOQC010000519.1 GCA_025453555.1 Myxococcota bacterium
CGCGAAGCGTTCGGGGTAGAAGACGAAGGTCTCGTCGGCCTCGAGATCGTCGAGCGGGATCCACCACGCGATCAACGTCGGTGGATGCGCGTACCAGGTATCGCGGTGCGGGTAGTAGACCGCCTTCGCCGCCGCGACCTCCACGTCGCCTCGGCTGCGCACCACACGGAGCCGCAAGGGATCGAACGCCACCTCGCGTGGACCGCCGCCGCGCTCGCGCACCAGCTCGCGCAACGGTTCGTGAAAGCTCGGATCGCAGTAGAGCACGCGTCGCACCGGCGAGAGCCGCGCGAAGAGCTCGTCGTTGTGCATGCGGTGTTGCGCGAGGCGCGGCTCCGGCCCGAGGGCGTCTTCGAGGAGGCGCTGCACGCGCTCGAGCAACGCACGCGAGGTGGGCGTCGGCTCCGTGAGGTGCACCGCGCCGGCGTACGTCGCGTCGCGCAGCGCCTCGAAGCTCACGGGCGACTCACGCGTGATCGCGAACGTCTCCGGCTCGATCTCGTTCGTGTCGATCACGCGGCCCCCTTCCTCGCGACCGCGATGCAACGCGGGCTCTCCACCGTGAGCGGCGCCGCGTCGATGCCTCCGTACATCTCGACCTCCACGAAGCCCGCCGCGCACAACATCGCGCGAAGCTCCCACGGGGTGTGGAGCCGCACCGTACTGTCGTGCTCGATCGTTCGACCGTCCGGTAACGCGTACGACCAGCGCTTGTGGAGGAGCCCCGCGTCGACGTCGAGCACGCTCCGACGCACGAGCCGAATCCCGCTCCGCTCGATCACCACCTCCGGACGAAACCCACGAATCACGCCCGGCACGTTCATGGTGTCGAGCACGAATCTCCCACCCGGCACGAGCGACTCGTACGCGCGTTGCAACATCCGCACGTTTCGAGCGTCGTCGCGCGCGTAGCCGAAGCCGGTCCACCAGTTGAACGCACCCGCGCACGCCGTCGAAGGCACGTGCTCGAACGCGTCCGCTGCGTGCAGCTCCACCCGCACGCCGACGCGCGCCGCGTCCTCGCGTCCACGCGCGACGTAGCGCTCGATCAAATCGCAGCCGACGACCTCGAAGCCGCGCACCGCGAGCGGCACCGCGAGGCTCCCGATCCCACAACACTGATCGAAGACCCGCGCGCCCGGCGCGAGCGCGAGCGTGCGCACCAGAAAGTCGATCGTCTCCGCCGGCTCCTCGTCGCGCTCGAGCAACACCGTCGCGAGGTGCTCGTCGTAGAGCTCGCCCCACCATCCGTCCGCCGCGCCGACCGCGTCGACGACCGGCCGTTCGCTCGTCTCGTCCATCGTCCCTCCACTCGATCCTTCTCGAGACCACGTGCTCACGACAGCCCGAGCGAGCGCCCGAGCAGGCCCGCCGAGCACAACGTCGTCCACACCGGATCCGCCACCGCGCGCTCCTCGTCGCCCGCGCGCGCGAGCCCGTCGATCCAAGCGCGCACCGCGCGCGAATCGAAGAACGGCACGTGCGCGATCGCGTCGAGCAAGAGCCCGCGCGCGTCGTCGAAGGTCGCGCCCACGAGCACCGGCGGCGCCAAGAACGGCTGCTTGTTCCGCGTCCGCACCGCCTCCGGCACCACGCCGCGCAGCGCGTCGCGGAGCACCGCCTTCTCGCGCCCCTGCGCGTCGAGGCGCGACGACACCGACAGCGACCACGCATGCTCGAAGAGCACGTGATCGAGGAAGGGCGGGCGCCCCTCGATCGAGGCCGCCATCTCGGTTCCATCGCCGAGCGTCCGCACGATGTAGCCCGCGAGCGCGAGACGCGTCCAAAGCCACGCCGAACGTTCGACCGACGACCCGGTGGGCATCGGGAGCTCCGCGAAGAGCGCCTCGAACGGATCCATCGCGTCGGCGGAGTCATCCGCCGAGGGATCCGCGATGGAGCTCGCGTCGGTCACCAAGCCCGCGAGCTTCGCGCCGAACGCCGCTTTCGCACGAACGAAGCTCGGCACGAAGCCGAGCGCGCGCTCGACCGCGGTGAGCGGCAGCGTCACCGACTCTCCCGGATCGCCCCGTGGAATCATCACGCCACGCGTGATCGCGTCGCTGCCCCGCTCGCTCGCCGCGCCGTAGTGATCGAGGCGCAGGTGCGGATACCCGAGGTAGGCCTCGTCCGCGCCTTCGCCCGTGAGCACCGCGATCACGCCCGCCGCGCGCGCGGCCTTCGCGAGCCGATGCTTCGCGACGAGCTGCCCGTTGATCGCGATCCCCTCCGCGAAACGCACCGCGTCCGCGAGCCCGTCCACGAGATCGCGCTGCGTGACGCGGACACGCTCGAAGTCGACACCGAGCGTTCGCGCGCTCTCCTCCGCGAGGTCGCCTTCGTCCCACGGAGCGCGCTCGAACGACACCCCGAACGCGCGCAGCCCCGGTCGCTCGCGTGCGGCGAGCGCGACCACCGCGGTCGAGTCGAGCCCGCCGCTCAAGTACGCGCCCACCGGCACGTCGCTCCGCAGCCGCAGCCGCACCGCCTCTTCCAAGAGCGCGAGCGTCTCGTCCGCCGCACGGGTGTCGTCGACGCGCAGCTCGTCCGCACACGGCTCCTCCGCGGCGCGTGGTTCGTCCACGACGCGCGGGCGCTCCACGTCGCGACAGTCGGGCATCGCGAGACCGTCCGTGGGCTTCTCCCCCGGCAACGTGTGGTAGCGACGCACGCGTGGCGTGCCCCCGAGCGTCGCCGTGAGCACGTGCCCCGGCGGCAGCGCATGCGCGCCGTGCACGAGCGTGCGCGAAGGCGGCAGGTACTGATGTGCGACCACGTGCGAGAGGCTCACGCGATCCCACCGCGGCGGCAGGCCGATCGCGATCAACGCCTTCAGCTCGGACGCGAGGCAGAGTCGCCCCTCGACGATCGCCCAATAGAGCGGCTTGATGCCGAACCGATCGCGGCCCGCGAGCACACGACCGCGCGTGCGATCGAAGAGCACGAACGCGAGCTCGCCGCGCACGTGCTCCACGCACGCGTCGCCGTGCTCTTCGTAGAGGTGCACGAGCAGCTCGCTGTCGCTGCGTGTGCGAAGCACGTGACCGCGCGCGCGCAGCTCACGCCGCAGACGCGCGTCGTCGTAGATCTCGCCGTTCACCACCGCGACGACGGTCTCTTCCTCGTTCGCGATCGGCTGCGCTCCTCCTTCCAGGTCGACGAGCGCGAGCCGCCGATGCCCGAGCCACACACGGCCCCCGAGCAGACGCGCGAGCCCCTCGCCGTCCGGCCCGCGGTGCGCGATCGTCGAGAGCGCGGCCTGCATGCGTTCCCAGAGCTCGATCGGCTCGGCGCCGAAGCTCGCGACTACGCCACACACGCGCGTGACCTCTCGGCGTCGAGGGTCCGCGAGCGCGTCGCTCCGGAAGCGGGCTCCTCCGCCCACACTTCGCCGACGTCGGGCGCCAAGAACACCTTCGTGTCCTCCCGCGCCCCGAGCAGCTCGCGGAGCGCATCGAGCGGACGCACGTCGCCGAGCAGGTCGTCCAGGGAGATCCGCGCGAGCATCGCGAACGCCTCGTCGAACGGTGCCCACCCCACCGCGTGAAGCCGGAGCCCACGCGTCACCGCCTCCGCGACGTCGAAGGCGATCGGCGCCGCGGGCCGACTCTTGAGCACCACGAGCCCACCGTCGTTCACGCAGCGCATCGCCTCCGTCAGCGACGCCGCGGTGCCTCGGGTCTCGATCGCGACGTCGACCACCGGCGCGCCTTCCTCGTCCTCTCGTGCAGCCTCGCGCTCGACGTCGCACTCGACCCCTCGGGCCGCACGCTCGTGCGGGTCGACGTCCACGAGCTCGTGTCCGAGCGCCACCACGAGCCGCCGCGTGAGCGTCGCGATGCGCCCCTCACCGAGCACCCGCACGCGTCCCTGCAGCGGCGCGTGCGTCACGGCCAGGCAGGCGGCCACCGGCTCGACGAAGGCCGCGTGACGCCACGCGAGCCCCGGCGGAACCTTCGCGAGCGCGCGCTCCGGCACCACCAAGAGCTCCGCGAAGCCACCGTCGCGATCGACGCCGAGCCGCGCGCCGTCGACCCGAGGCAGACACGCGACCCGGTCCCCGACCGCGAGCCGTCGCACGGACGGGCCGACCGCCTCCACGACCCCCGCGACCTCGTGCCCGAGCACGCAGGGCTCCACGCACGCCAGCCGCCCCTCGGCCACCGCCACGTCGGTTCGACACAGCCCCGCGATCACGACCCGCACACGCACGTCGTCCGCCGCGACCAGCTCGGGTCGCGCGCGCCGCCCGAAGCGCAGCTCACCGTCCTCGCGCCACCACGCCCTCATCCCCTCGGCCATAGTGTCCATCATACACTCAGGTCCGCGCTCGACAAGTCGGCGGCTGACCCCGCCGACCCAGCCGACAAGTCGGCGGCTGACCCCGCCGACCCAGCCGACA
>JALOQC010000520.1 GCA_025453555.1 Myxococcota bacterium
GAAACGTTTGAGCACCGCGCGACCGAAGTGCGTGTGCTCGTCCCACTTGCCGAGCGTGGTCACGCCGAAGGCCATGCCGCTCGAGAAGAGGAAGATGGGTGCGGTGAAGCCGTGGACGAAGCCGTGCCACGAGTACCAGCTCGCGCGACGCACGGTGTCGTCGATGACCTCGTAGAAGACGTGCCCCTGCACCATCAGCACGACGGCGGTGAAGCGGAGCAGATCGAGCGCGAGCCAACGCGCCTTGGTCGTGCTCGCGACCTTCTCGGTCGGCGTCGCTTTCGCGCGCGAGACCGCCTCGGTCTCCCCGCTCGGAGGGCGGCTCGGCAGCACGTCGGCACGGCTCATGACGCGCGAAGGTGTGAAAGGCGCGTGGTGGTGCGTCAAGCGTGGGGCGGATCGGTGTCCCCGAACGCGCTACCCTCGGAGCCCGTGCGAATCGTTCTTCTCTTCGTGGCGTCGCTCTGCCTGCACTGCGCCGACGAACGCCGGATCTCGTCGCCCCGCGATGCGGGCACGAGCGACGCGAGCGTCGACGCGAGCGCGCTCGACGCAGGGCGACTCGACGGATCGATCGATGGAGGATCGAGCGATGGAGGATCGAGCGATGGAGGATCGAGCGACGCCGGTCGCGACGCGGGCCGTGGTTTCGACGCGGGCGTGCGTGATGCGGGGCGCGATGCAGCAGTGGACGCGGGCCGCGCGACGGGGCTCGATCCCGAGCTCGACCTCCCTCCCGCGGAGAACGAAGCCTGCGAGACGCCCGGCGCCTCGTGTGGGGGCGTGCGCGTGTGCCGCTTCTACGACGAGAGCGAAGGCCGCTGCGAGAGCTGCACCGAGTGCGGCAACCTCTTCGACCCCTGCACGAGCGGTGACGACTGCGACATCCTCTTCGTTTGTTTTCGCGGGAGCTGCACGAACATCTGTTTGCTCGGGACCTTCCAGTGCGGCGCCGAGGAAGACTGCATCGACGTCGGACACCCCACGCACGGCGCGTGTCGACCGGGGTTCTGATCGGTTCTTCGAGTGTCTGTCGCCGGATCGTCCGTGAGAAGCCCCGAGCCCCAGCCACGCGAGCGAACGCGCGTTCGGCGACCGACGTACGCACACGAGCGGGGCTGACGCCCGCGCGGAAACCTGCGATCACTTCGCGCGTGAAAGACAAACACGTCCGCATCCGCATCGAGCAGTGCCTCGCCCTCGCGAAGGCCTCCAACTGCCCGCGCCGCACCTTCGGCGCGCTCTTGCTCGACCCGGTGCGCAACGTCGTGCTCATGGACGGCTACAACGGCGGCCCGCGCGGCGGCGGCGAGCTCTGCGGCGGCGACGTCTGCCTGCGCGACACCCTCGGCGTGAAGAGCGGCACGCGCATGGAGATCGGCTGCCACCACGCGGAGATGAACGTCATCTGCAACGCGGCCGCGAACGGCGTCGCGTGCGGCGGCGCGTGGCTCATCGTCACCGGCGAGCCGTGCCTCCTCTGCGCCAAGCTCATCCACCACGCCGGCATCGCGCGCGTGCTCATCGTCGAGGGCGGCTACCTCGGCGAGAACGGCGTGCAGTACCTCCGCGATCACGGCGTCGAGGTGCAGACCGTCGAGGGGCCCCGGGACCCCCGACTCGAAGCGCTCGACGCGGCACGGGCCGCGCCAGCGAGCGAGCCGAAGCCCACGAGCTGAGCACACGCCGCGCGTGGTCCACACGCGGTCGAAAACGAACGCGCGAGCGACGTTTCCTCCGACGGAATCCCTTGACACTCCGCGGATCCCGATACAGTCTCCGCGCCCACATTCCGGAGTAGCTCAGTGGTAGAGCGATCGGCTGTTAACCGATTGGTCGTAGGTTCGAGTCCTACCTCCGGAGCAAAGTGAGAAACGCGCGGGCGGCCTTCGGGCCGCCTGTTTGCGTTCAGGGATGTCGACGGCTCGAGCGTCGAACGCGGGTCCGAGCACGTGCGCGGTGGCGTGCGCCGCTGCGAGGGGATCTGCCACTTCGCTCGCTTGCGTGGACGTCGGCGCTCGGCCAGTGAACGGGATGCTTCGTTCGCTCGTGCTCGCTTCGCTCGTGTGTTTGGGTTGTGGCTCCGACGACGACGGACCCGACGCGGACTCGGGAGTCGACGCGGGGAGCGGCGACGCGGGGAGCGATGGTGGCGCGGACGCGGGCTTCACACCCGGTGAGCTCTCCGATTACTGCCGACCGCTCGCGCGCCAGCTCTGCGAATCGGCGGAGAGCTGCGGGTGCGGCGAGGTGTTTCCGAGCGGCTCGCTCGACGTGGAGGCCTGCGCGGCGCGCTTCGAGGCCACGTGCCTCGAGAGCTGGCAGCCGTTGGTCGCGGCCGGTGCGATCGTCGACGGGGTCGCGGCCGCCGAGTGCGCGCGGCTGGTGGAGGAAGCAACCGTCGAATGCGCCGCGCCGAGTGGGCTGGCGGCGTTCGCCGTGTGTGCGCCGTTCGTGGTGGAGCCGGTCGCGATCGGCGAAGCGTGCAGCACGATCTACTGCGCCGGCGGCGAAGGGTTCTGTCGCCGCGGTGAGTCGAGCGGGGTCTGCACCGCGCGCGGCGGCGAGGGCGAGGCGTGCTCCGACATGTTCTCCTGCGCGACGGGGCTCGCCTGCGACGGCGAGCGGTGCGCGCGGCTCGCGGAAGTCGGCGAGGCGTGCACGCAACCGAGCGGCTGCCGACCGCCGGCGCAGTGTGTCGGTGGGCGCTGCGAGCTGCTGCGGGCGGTCGACGACGCGTGCGAGGACACCACGCAGTGCGCGTACGGAGCGGTCTGCGTCGAGGGGCGTTGCGCGGCGCGTGCGGCGCCGACGTGCGACGACGCCGAAGCTCCGTGCGGCAACCTCACGACGTGCGGCCGTCTGTCGGCCTGTCGTGCGCCCGCCGACGTCGGTGAGGCGTGCGTGGAGAACGCGGACTGTCGCGCCGAGCTCTTCTGCGCGGACGACTCGAAGACGTGTGTGGCGCGACCGGCGGAAGGCGCGAGCTGCGGCAACGGCGTGATCTGCGGCGTCGGTCTCGGGTGCGACGCGGACGGTGGATCGGGCACGTGCGCGGCGTTGCCGACGACGGGGGAATCGTGTCTGTTCGGCGAGCGTGGGCCGTTCCTCTGCGCGGAAGGGCTCGCGTGCCGCGACGGAGTCTGCGGTGCGCTGCCGAGCGAGGGTGAAGCGTGCGCGGGGCTCGACACGTGCGCGACGGGGCTCGGCTGCTCGTTCGAGGCAACGGGGAGCGTGTGCGTGGTGCCGCGCGGCGCGGGCGAGCCGTGCCAGAACAACCAAGCGTGTCGCGCGGATCATCACTGCGCGCCGAGCGGATCGTGCACGCCGGACGTCGCGCCCGGCGAGACGTGTGTGCTCGGGGCCGGCGATTGCGCGGGGGCGTGCACGCTCGGCGACGACGGAGGCTTCGTGTGCCTCGCCGAGCGCCTGACCGACGGCGATCGCTGCGCGGACGATGGCGATTGCGTGGATGGGCTCACGTGCCGTGGGCGTGCGGAAGACTCGCGCTGCGTAGCGCAGGTGTGCTCGAGCGTGCTCTGACGGGGTCGAAGAGCGCGCCGTGGTCGGTGGGCAGCGGGCGGGATCGATTTCGACCGGTCGTTTCTCGTTCCGCTGCGCACTCCATCGACGTGGCCGCCGAGGAGCGCGCCATGGCGACGCCTCACGATGCGCTCTTCAAGGCGTTCTTCTCGAACCCGGACCATGCGGCGGACGCACTTCGATCCGCGCTTCCGGAGTCACTGGCTTCCGAGCTCGATTGGCGGACGCTCGAGCTCGAGCCGGGGAGCTACGTCGACGAGGAGCTGCGTGAGCGACAGAGCGACCTGCTGTTCCGCGTCCACCTCGCGCCCTCGCGATCGATCCTGATGCACGTGCTGTTCGAACATCAGTCCACCGAGGACGAGTGGATGGCCTTTCGGATGCTCCGCTACATGGTGCGCATCTGGGAGCGCGAGCTCGCGAGCGGCGCGCACGTGTTGTCGCCAATCGTCGCCGTCGTGCTGCACCACAGCGAGCGTGGATGGCGCACCGCGACGCGTCTCTCGGAGGCGTTCGATGCTCGGCTGAGCGACGTTCGAGCGCTTCGTCCCTTCGTGCCGGACTTCGAGCTCGTGATCGACGACGTGTCGCACGTTTCGGATGATGAGCTGGCGTGGCGGCTGCGACGGGCGTCGGTGCAGCTCGTTCTGCGTGTGCTTCGAGATGGGCGCGCTGCGACGGATCCGGCGGCGTGGCTGCTCGGGGTGCGGCGGCTCATCGACGAGGTTCGGCGAGCTGGTTCGGACCGAGAGGTGTTGTGGTCCGTGATCCGGTACCTTTGGGAGGTCGCGCGGGTCGAGGACCCGGCGCCGTTCTTCGAGGCGGTTCGCACGACGATGGGGGATCGAATGAAGCAGCGTTGGCGGAGAGCGTGCATCGACGTGGGCTCGAGCAGGGCATCGAGCAGGGCATCGAGCAGGGCATGCTGCGTGGGCGGGTCGCCACGCTCGTGCGTTTGTTGGAGCAGAAGTTCGGGCCGCTCGACGAAGGCGCGCGACGGCGCGTCGAGGGCGCAGGGGACGACGAGCTGACGGCGTGGACGGACCGAATCCTGGTGGCGCGCTCTCTCGCAGACGTCTTCGACGCGTCGTGATCCGCGGGGCGTGATCCGCGTGCACGCCGGCTTCCTCGGACCGCGTTGGCGTTCGGCCGCCGTTCTGCTACCTCTCCCGCTCGACTGACGCCGGGCGTTGCATGCGCCGTCCCGCGTCGTGAGGTAGCGCGCCCCTCGAAACGAGGAACCTCGACGAGGACTCCTCGAAGCGAGGACGCCTCGAGGAGGACGCGCTCGATGAGGTCTTCCGCGCTTGCTTTCGATGGGTCGTCTCGACCCGACCGCCCGACTTACGACCACGCCGCCTCGCGCGGCCTCACCACCGAAGCGAATCCGCCATGGAACGTGTACCGATGACCCCGAAGGGTCAGCAGACCCTCAAGGACGAGCTCGCCCGCCTCAAGGCGGAGATGCCCAAGATCTCGCAGG
>JALOQC010000113.1 GCA_025453555.1 Myxococcota bacterium
TTCTCGCCGACCTCCGCGAGCGCTTCGGCCGCGAGCTCGAGGTAGCCGGTGCCGGGGATGAGCGCGTGGCCACGCGGATCGCGCGAGCCGTCCGCCTTCACGCGGTGCTCGTCGTAGATCCAGTGCGTGCTCGTCGAGTGCATCCCGAAGAGGTGCGTCTGCCCGTGCGCGTCGCGACGACGTCCGTCGAAGAGCGGATGCGAGGTCGGCGGAAGCTCGTCCGGACCGGCCGAGAGATCCGCGGTGCCCTGCGCCTCCGCGGCCATGCCGACCTGATTCCAGATGCCCCAGCCGAGCGCGATCACCTTGGTGCGCCCGCCGCGCTTGCTCTCCGCGAACGAATCGAGGAACGCGTTGGCCGCGACGTAGTCGACCTGACCGGCCGGCGCGACCGCGGTGGACGTCGAGGTGTAGAGCAGCACGAAGTCGAGCTGCGGATCGCTTCCGAGCAGCTCGTCGATCACCAGCGTGCCGTGGATCTTCGGCGCGAAGACGTCCTCGACCTCGGTGAGGCTCTTCATCTGCAAGAGCGCGTCCGCGACGGTGCCCGCGGTGTGCAGCACGCCGTGGATCGCGCCGAAACGATCGCGCGCGGCGCCGATCGCCTGCCGCATCTGCTCGACGTTCGTCACGTCGGCTGCGACGACCAGCACCTCCGCGCCGAGCGTCTCGAGCTCGCGCACCTGCGCGATGCGCCGCGAGGTCGGATCGCTCTCGCCGTGCAGCGCGACCCACTCGTCCCAATCGCGCCGCGGCGGCAGCCCGCTGCGTCCGAGGAGCACGAGGTTCGGCTTGCAGAGGCGCGCGAGCCGCTCCGCCGCCACGAGGCCGAGCCCACCGAGCCCGCCCGTGACCAAGTAGGTGCCGCCCTGACGAAGCACCGGCGGCAACGTTTCGATCGGCGCGAGCTTCTTGCGTCGCCACGTCTGCGCGTAGCGTCGGCCGTCGCGCAGCGCCGCGGTCACGTTCTCGGGCTCACCGCTCGCTTCTTCGAAGACGTCGTTCGCCAGCTCGTCGAGCCCACGCGACGCGTTCTTCTTGCCCGCGAAGGGATCCACGAACGCCATCGCGAGCTTGCCGCCGAAGAGCTTGCGGCTCACCTCGGGCAGCACGACGTCGAGCATGCTCACCGTGAAGCCCGGCATCTCGCGCGGGATCACGCGCGCCGGCCCGAGCACCAGCGCCTTCTCGGGATACTTCGCGCGTTCGTCCTTGCCGACCGCCTGCAGCCCGTTGGTCACCACCGTGACGTGCAGCGGCTTGGGCACTCCCTCGTCCGCGAGCGCCTGCCCGAGGAAGAAGAGGCTCCAGAAGCCGCGCTCCTGGTTGCGGTGGAAGAAGCTCGAGCCCGGTCGGAAGCTCTCGTCCGCCGTCGTGAGCCAGAGATGCACGATGCGCTGCGGCACGCGCCCGCTCTGCATCAGATCCCGCACCAGCGCGTCGTACCCTTCACGCCCGCGCTCGGGGCTGATCACGTACTCGCCTTCGCCACGCTTGGAGTACGTGTCGCCCGCGTGCACGACGGTGACCTGCGCGCCGCTTTCTTGGAGCTTGCGCTGCAAGCGCGCGCCGACGCCCGCGTCGTCGAGGAAGATCAGCCAGCTCTTCGGACGCTCTTCGCTCGCGGGCATGACCGCGGCGGGCGACCAGATCGGCTCCCAGCCGAAGTCGATCACGTCCTCCGCGCGCGCCGCGCCCTCCGCCGCTTGCACCGAGACCTTGCCGGGCTCGATGAAGTAGTGGTGCCGCTGGAACGCGTAGGTGGGGATGCGGATGCGGCGGCGCTCTTCGCCTTCGAAGAACTTCGCGTGCTCGATCGGTAGCCCAGAGGCCCAGAGCCGCGCGAGGAGCGCGGTGTGGTAGCCCTGGTCCGACGCGTCGTCGTCGCGATGCCGAAGGCCCGAGAGCACCTGCGTGCCGACCACGCCTTGCTGCAGCTTCGCGAGCGACGAGAGCGCGCGCCCCGGACCACACTCGAGGTACACGCGCGACGCGTCGGCCGCGAGCGTGCGCATGCCGTCGCCGAAGAGCACCGCGTTGCGCAGGTGACCGACCCAGTACTCCGGATCGGTCGCTTGCTCGGGCGTCATCCAGGTGCCGGTGCGGTTGCTGACGATGCGCAGCTTCGGCGCGCGCAGCGGGATACTCCGCAGGTACGCGCGGAAGTCCGCCAAGATCGGCTCGAGCATCCGCGAGTGCGCCGCGATGTCGATGTCGATGCGCTGGTGCTCGACGCCATCCGCCTCGAAGCGCTTCGAGAGCCGATCGAGCGCGTCCGCCGGGCCCGACGCGACGCAGAGCTCACCGGCGTTCTTGCACGCGAGATCGAGCTCGTCGCCGAGGTACGGGAGCAGCTGCTCGGGCGGGAGGGTCACGCTGAGCATGCCGCCCGCCGGCACGGTGTCGAAGAGCTTGCCGCGCAGGTGCACGAGCCCGACCGCATGCTCGAACGAGAGCACGCCTGCGACGCACGCCGCGGTGTTCTCGCCCATCGAGTGCCCCATCAGCGCGTCGGGCTTCAGGCCCGCGCCCGTGAAGAGCTCGTAGAGCGCGACCTCGGTGATGAGCAGCAGCGGGAGCTGCACCGAGGGCCGGAGCAACACGCGATCGGCGTCCTCGATCTCGCCGAACATCGTCGCCTTCGGATCCCAGTCGACGAGCTTGGCGAGGTAGCGAAAGCCCTCGTCGATCTTCGCGCGGAAGACCGGCTCGGACTCGTAGAGCCCGCGCGCCATGCCCGCGTACTGCGCGCCGCCGCCGGGAAAGAGGAAGACCAGCTTCGGATCCTCGACCTTCGAGTGCGTCGACACGCGACGCGAGTCGTTCTGCGCGAAGATCGCGGCCGCTTCCTTCGCGTCGCGCGCGGAGATCACGCGGCGGAAGTCGAAGTGGCGACGACCTTCGAAGAGCGTGTACGCGACGTCGCCGAGCGAGACGTCCGGGTTCTGCTCGAGGAAGCTCGCCATCTTGGCTTGCTGGTCGTCGAGCGCGCGGCGGCTGCGCGCGCAGAGCACGAGCGGCTGGTACGCGCGCTTGCTCGGAGACGCGCTCTTCGCCGGCGGTGGCTCCTGCAAGATCGCGTGCGCGTTGGTGCCGCCGACGCCGAGCGAGTTCACCGCCGCGATTCGCGGGGAAGGGCCATCCCACGCGGTCTTTCGATCCGCGACGCGGAAGGGGCTGCTCTCGAAGTCGATGGTCGGGTTCGGCTTCTCGAACGAGAGGCTCGGCGGCACCACGCCGTGCTTCACGATGAGCGCGGCCTTGATGAGGCTCGCGACGCCCGCCGCGGTGTCGGTGTGGCCGATGTTCGTCTTCACCGAGCCGATGCGGCAGTACTGCTTCTTCTTGGTCGACTGCGCGAAGGCCTGCGTGAGCGCCGCGACCTCGATCGGATCCCCGAGGTAGGTGCCGGTGCCGTGGCACTCGACGTAGCCGACCTGATCGCCGGTGACGTCGGCGAGCGCGTGGGCCTCGACGATGCACGCGGCCTGACCGGACACGCTCGGCGCGAGGTAGTTCGCCTTGCTCGCGCCGTCGTTGTTGATCGCGGTCGCGCGGATCACGGCGTGGATCGGATCGCCGTCCGCGATCGCGTCCGCGAGACGACGTAGCACCACGACGCCCGCGCCGCTTCCGAAGACGGTGCCCTGCGCGCGGTGATCGAACGCGTGGCAATGACCGTCCGGCGAGAGGATCTCGCCTTCCTTGTAGAAGTAGCCGCGCCGATGCGGCAGCTCGATCGTGACGCCACCCGCGAGCGCGAGGTCGCACTCCTGGTTCATCAGCGACTGCATCGCGTAGTGCACGGCGACCAGCGAGGTCGAGCACGCGGTCTGCACGTTCACCGCGGGACCCTTGAGGTCGAGCACGTGGCTCACGCGTGTGACGAGGAAGTCCTTGTCGTTGCCGGTGTGCCGCAGGAGGAACATCCCGACCGAGTCCACGAGGTCGGGGTTGGTGCAGAGGTTGAAGTAGAAGTAGCTGCCCATCCCGCAGCCACCGAAGATGCCGATCGGGCCTTCGAGCGACTCGGGCGGACGCCCCGCGTCCTCGAGCGCTTCCCAGCAGCACTCGAGGAAGTGGCGGTGTTGCGGATCGAGGATCGCGCACTCCTTCGGCGAGAAGCCGAAGAACTCGCCGTCGAAGAGCTCCATGTCCGGCAACGGCGCGGCCGCCTTCACGAAGCGTGGGTGCCGCAGGTGCTCTCGGGGCACCCCTTCGGCGAGCATCTCTTCGTCCGAATAGAAGCGGATCGACTCGACGCCTTCGACGAGGTTCTTCCAATACTCGTCGACGTTGCGCGCACCGGGGAGGTGCGCCGCCATGCCGACGATCGCGATGTCGCTCTCGCCGTAGCCCTCGGGGATGCTGCCCACGTCCGTGACCCTCCAGTGGGAGACCAGATAGCACAGGAGGTGCTGCCTGCGGGGACGACTGAGACGACGGTCACCCGACGACTGGCACCGATACGCCTGGCCACCCGACGCCTGGCGACTGGAACGTCAGCGAGCGACCGACGCGAAGAGCCGCGCGAGCTCGGCCGCGTTCTTCCTCGAATCGTGGAGCTCGGCGACGCGTGCACGACCCCGACGGCCCATCTCACTCAGCTCGGCGGGGCTGGCCTGGAGGCACTCCCGCATCGCGTCGGCGAGCGCGGTGACCGATCCCGCGGGGAACAACCATCCGTGCTCTCGGGGCGTCACCAGCTCGGGGATGCCCGCGATGTAGGTGGTGAGCACCGGGCGACCGAGCGCGAGAGCCTCCATGAGGACGACCGGCAAGCCCTCCGCGAAGCTCGGCAGAACCATGGCGCGGGCGCCGAGGAGCTCTTCGCGCACTCGTTCCCCGCTCGCCCAGCCGGTGATCCTCAGATGGGGCGTGACGCCCAGCGATGCGGCAGCGTGCTCGACGTCGCCCCTCATCTCGCCGTCGCCCACGAGAACCAGCTCGAACGCTCGTCCCTCCCGAACCAGCTCGGCCGCCGCTTGGACCAAGAGGAGCTGCCCCTTTTGCTCGCAGATTCGTCCGACGCAGACCAACCGCGGTGCGTCCGGAACCGGGGTGAGCTCCCGCGTGAGGAAGCCGCCGTCGACCCCGCACCGAACCACGCCGACCTTCGACCACTCGCGCACGTCCGTCCACCGGTAGAGCTGGCTGCGTCCGAAGCTGCTGACCCCCACCACGAACGACGCCGCTGCGATCTTCTCTCGAAGATGGAGGAGCTCCGGCCGGTCGAACTCCTCGGGTCCGTGCACCGTGAAGGAGAACGTCGGACCGCCGAGCGTGCGACACATCGCGGCCACCGCGGCGGGGTTGGTCCCGAAGTGCGCGTGGACGTGGTCGACGCCGCGCGACTCGCAGATCTCGAACAATCGACACGCCTCGGCCAGGTACGCGCCCGTCTTCCACGGACCTTGGATCGAACGAGTGCCCATGCGACGCGCGAGCTCCACCGCCTTCGCGAAACCCATCGGATGGCGCCGCGCCACGCGCTCGGTGGCGGCCGCGATGCCTCGCCACCCGTCCGCGAGCAACACGTGCGTGCGACGTTGCTCCGCTCGGTCGACCGGGTCGGGCACCTCGGTGTCCGGCACTCGTCGCACCGTGACCCGCTCGACCTCGAGCCCTTCGGCCTCCAGGCCCTCGATCTCGCGGCGAATGAAGGTGTGACTGACGGCGGGGTAGCGGTTGACGAGGTACGCGACGCGCATGCGGGCCGGACCATAGCGGCTTTCCGCATCCTGCTCACTCGTCGAATCGCGCCGCGCTCGATGCCCGCGCGGGGTGAAGACGGCCGAGACCGCGTGGGGGAGCTGTACTAAGCTCGCCGCCGATGAGACTCGCCTACCTCGTTCCGGAATGGCCGGCACAGACGCATGCATTCTTCTGGCGCGAAGCTCAGGCCCTTCGCGAGCTCGGACACGAGCTGTCGTTCGTGTCGACGCGCCGGCCCGACACACCATGTGCCCACGAGTTCGCCCACGAAGCACGCCGCGAAACGACGTATCTGGCTCCGCCATCGGTCGGTGGTGTTCTCACGCTCGCCCGAAGGTGGCGCAAGGTTGCGGGTGTCGCCGAACATCTGGTCTCCCTTCGGGAGTCCTCTCCTCGGCAACGCGCGCTCGTGGGAATGCTGGTCCCGAGCGCCGCGGAGCTCGTCAGACTCGCAAACGAGCGGCGCATCGACCACGTGCACATTCACTCTTGTGCCAATGCCGCGCATCTGGGGGCGCTCTCCCATGCGCTTGGCGGTCCTCCGTACAGTGTCACCGTCCACGGTGATCTATCCGTGTACGGTGTCGACCATCGCGCCAAGATGTTGCACGCCAGCTTCGTGTCGACCGTCACGGCACCACTGCGAGAGCAGGTCATCGCCGTCCCCGGCCTCGCCACGAAGCGTGTACCCGTCATCACCATGGGGGTCGACACCGAGCGATTCGTCCCCCGTGAGCGGAGGCGGTCTACGACCTTCACCATCGCGACGGTGGCTCGACTCAACGCAATGAAGGGTCATCGCTACGTCCTCGAAGCGATGAAGATGCTCTCTTCACGTGGGATCGCCGTTCGATACATCATCGCGGGAGATGGTCCGTTCCGTGCGGACATCGAACGCATCGTACGAGACCTCGAGCTGACCGCTTCGGTGGAGATGCGAGGTACTCTCGCGGAATCCGAGGTCCTCGATCTCCTCGCCGAGATCGATGCGTTCGTTCTCGCGAGTGAAGGACTCGGAGAAGCCGCCCCCGTCAGCGTCATGGAAGCCATGTCGATGGGCCGTCCGGTGGTTTGCTCGAAGATCGGTGGGACCCCCGACATGCTCACGAACGGCGTCGACGGGTTGCTCGTCGAACAGCGCGACGTCGCCGGAATCGCCGATGCGCTCGCCCACTTGGTGGAGGATCCTCGCGCAGCCGAGTCGCTCGGTGCCGCTGCTCGCGCTCGAGCCGTCGCAGCGTTCGACTATCGCCGTTGCGCCGCCATGCTCGCCGAGCAAATCCGCGCTTCCGGTGGCGGCCGGTAGGCCGAGCGACTCGACGTGGCGTGTGTGACCGAACCCTCGAATCGCCCCACCCGCGTCCCGACGCCTCGACTTGCGGCGTCGAGGCCCTCACCACAGATCCTCCGAAGATGCACACACTCTACGATGTCGAGGTCGAGACCATCGAGGGCACCAAGAAGACGCTTCGGGAGCTCGAAGGGAAGGTCGCGCTGATCGTCAACACCGCGAGCCAATGTGGCTTCACCCCGCAGTTCGCCGGGCTCGAATCGCTCTACGGTCGGTTCAAGGACCGTGGGCTCGTGGTCCTCGGGTTCCCGTGCAACCAGTTCGGTGGGCAAGACCCAGGGAGTCACGAAGAGATCTCGAGCTTTTGTCAGAAGAACTACGGGGTCAGCTTCCCGATGCATGCGAAGGTCGAGGTCAACGGCGCCGATGCGCACCCGCTCTTCGTGCAGCTCAAGAAGAGCGCCCCCGGACTGCTGGGCAGCGAACGCATCAAGTGGAACTTCACCAAGTTCCTCGTCGACACGAGGGGTCGAGTCGTGAAGCGCTACGCTCCGACCACGAAGCCCGAGGACATCGCGCGCGACATCGAGGTTCTGTTGCCCACGCGCTGAGCGGTCGGCTCGAGTCGTCTCCCGCTCGACGCGGCCGAGGGCCCAGCCTGTCAGCGCTCCCGCCCGACTCGCGCAACCTGAGTTGCGACGCGTGAACGAATCGCGAATGCTCGCGCGCGTATGACAAGGATCCGAGCGCTCGTCATCGCGGAGGCAGCGAACCCGGAATGGGTCAGCGTGCCTTTGGTCGGGTGGTCTCATGCGAACGCACTCCGGGAGGTCGCGGACGTCCACGTCGTCACGCAGGTCCGCAACCGAGAAGCGTTCCAGCGCGCGGGATGGGTGGAGGGACGCGACTTCACCAGTCTCGACACGGAGTACGTGGCTCGCGGCATGTGGCACGTGGGCGAGGTGCTTCGTGGGGGGACGGGTCGTGGGTGGACGACCGTCCAAGCGCTGAGTGTTCCCTCGTACTACGCGTTCGAAGCGGCGCTCCTTCGCCAGTTCGCGGGCGCGCTGCGTCGTGGCGAGTACGACCTCATCCATCGCATCACTCCACTGAGCCCCACGTCTCCGAGCATCCTCGCTTCGCCGCGCCTCCGGTCGAGGGTCCCTTTCGTCGTCGGGCCGCTGAACGGAGGGGTGCCGTGGCCACGTCAGTTCGACGGGGCTCGACGCGCGGAGAGGGAATGGCTGTCGTACGTCCGAGGAGCCTATCGAGCCCTGCCGGGCCACCGAACGATGCTGCGGCACTCGAACGCACTGATCGTCGGCTCGAGGGATACGCTGGCGCAGATTCCGGCGCGTTACCACGCGCGATGTGTCTACGTGCCCGAGAACGGAATCGACCCGAGCCGCTTCGATGCGTCGCCTGAGGTGCTGCCGGCTCGACCGCTTCGCGTCGCGTTCGTCGGACGTCTCGTGCCGTACAAAGGCGCCGACATGCTCATCGAAGCCCTGGCTCCAGCCGTCCGGAGAGGAGACGTGGTGATCGACATTCTCGGCGACGGTCCCGAGATGGAGAAGCTTCAACGGATGCGTTCCGAGCTCGGTGTCGTCGACGGCGTCAATCTTCCGGGCTGGATCCCGCACGCCGAGCTCAAGTCGATTCTCGCCCGCGCGGCGATGTTCGTCTTTCCGAGCATTCGAGAGTTCGGTGGAGGGGCAGTGCTCGAAGCGATGGCGTGTGGCTTGGTGCCGATGGTCATCGACTACGGCGGTCCCGCAGAGCTCGTCACGTCGGAGACGGGCTACCTCATCCCCATGGGTTCGCGTGCAGACATCGTCGACCGGTTGCGTCGCGGTGTGGATGACGTGCTTGCTGAACCTCCCGAGGCGTTGCGGGAGCGGTCCCGTCGCGCGCGCGCACGGGTGCTCGAGTCTTTCACGTGGCAAGCGAAGGCTCGCCAAACGCTCGCGATCTACGAGTGGGTTCTCGGTCAGCGCACGAAGCCGGACTTCGGCACTCCCCTGTGGTGAGCCATCCGCGTCGACGCCACGACGGTCGACGCATCAGATCGCGTCGGGGAACTGCGCGGTGCAGTCCATGTAGCCGAGCGCGACGAGCTGCTGACAGAGCTCTCGGGTCATCTCGGCGTTCTCCGCCCTGACGCGCGAGCCGCCCGCGTCGTCGCCTTCGAGCCAGCGGGAACGGTCGCGCGCGCCGAGCTGTTGTCCCGCGAGCGCGCGCAGGTAGCGCATCGCGATCGGGTGACGGCGCACGTCGAGCGCGTCGTTCCGTTCGCGCGGATCGCGCGCGAGATCGAAGAGCACGTAGGTCAGGCTCGAGCGCAGCACGAGCTTCCAATCCATTCCGCGGATCACGCGCCGGTTCTCCTGGAAGTCGCTGAACGCGACCCACGGCCCCTCGGGCGGCGCGCCGCGGAGGAAGCCGAGCAGGGAGCGCCCCTCGAATTCGCTCGGCACCTCGACGCCCGTCGCTTCGAGCACCATCGGCGCGATGCCCATCGTGCTCACGACCTCGCGCACGCGCGCGCCGGCGGGCGCGACGCCCGGCCAGCGCACCATCAGCGGCACCTCGATCAGCTCCTGGAAGATCGAGTGGCCGTGCCCCCAACTCCCGTGATCTTCGAACTCTTCGCCGTGATCGGCGGTGACCACGAAGATCGTTTGATCGAGGATGCCGCGCTCCTCGAGGCGCCGGAGAAAACGCGCGAAGTGCTCGTCGTGGTAGCTGATCTCTCCGTCGTAGAGCGCGCGCAGGCGGACCTTGTCGCTCTCGGTGAAGACGACGCGCGGCGGGTTTCGCTTCGCGTCCTCGAGCAGCAGGTGCGTGCGGCGGTTCTGGACCGGGCCGTCGTAGTCGGTGCGCGCGTCGTAGCGGTGGAGGTGCTCGTCCGGCGGGTCGTAGGGCACGTGCGGATCGATGGTGTGCACGTACGTGAAGAGCCGGCGCTGCGGGTCCTCGTCGAGCTGCGCTTCCATCCAATCGCCCGCTTCGCGGAAGACGTTGCTCGCGTTCGTGTTGCGCTGCTCGCGGATGTAGTTGGTGTAGTGGTCCCAGCCCTGATCGAACCCGAACGCGCGCGAGACGTAGCCGTTCGCGATGAAGCTCCCGGTGCGAAAGCCGCGGCGCTGGAAGATCTCGCCGAGCGTCAGCGCGGACTGGGGCAATCGTGAAGCGTCGTTCTTCGCACCGTGGGTCGCCGGAAAGAGGCTCGTGAGGATCGAAGCCACCGCCGGCTTGGTCCAGTTCTCCGGCGACTGCGCGTTCTCGAAGACCACGCCCTCGCGCGCGAAACGATCCATCGCGGGGGTGTGTACGCGCGAGCTCGGATCGTACGCGCGCAGCGCGTCGGCGCGCAGCGTGTCGACCAAGAGGATCACCACGTGTTTTGCGTGCGGCGCGGTCTCGCTGCCGAGCGACGCGAGCTCCACCTCGGGGAGCGTGACGCGCAGATCCGCGAGCGAGACCTCCGCCGAGTCCGACACCAGCTCGAGGCGCACGAGCTGACGCGCGTGGGGAGTCAGATCGATCGCGTGCTCGACGAAGCGCGGGCTCGGCGCCGCGTCGAGCAGCTCGACCGGCTCGCCTGTCTCCCGCGCGAGCCGGACCCGCAGCCGCCCCGCGCTCGCGTGCGCGAAGCGCAGGTGAATCGGCCCCCGCTCTGCATGGGGCACCTCGAAGTGGAACGCCGCCGTGGTGCTCGGCGACAGACGCAGACCTTCGCGCGCTTCGCCCTCCGCGACGACCGGTCCGCGCGCGAGGCTCGGCGGCGTGGTCGGCGCGTCGCTGCGCGCGAGGTGGATCGACGCGACCTCGAACGACGTCGCTTCGCCGTCGACGTCGCGGGTCTCGGTGCCGCGCAGCAAGAGGTAGCCCTCGCCCGCTCGGACCCGGTCGGCTGGGATCGGAATCGCGAGCTCGCGGAACGCGCCCGGCTCCACCGCGTGCTCTCCGAGCGGCGCGTCGTCCCAGAACGCGAGCAACGGCCCGCCGCCCACGTTGCGCAGTCGCACGCGGAGGGTGAGCGCGGACGGCGCGCGCACGTCGACGTAGACGCGGCCCATCGTGCCGAAGCGGCTGAATCGCTCGTCGCCTTCGATCACGTCGCGACCCCAGCCGCTGTTCCAAGTCCCGCTGGTGTGTTTGTGACGCGCCGGGGTGCCGAAGGGGATGAACACGCCGTCGCGATCGAGGTCGGCGAGGTGGGCGAGGCGCTGGAGATCGAGGTGGGTGCGCCCCGCGAGCGCGCGCGGCGTCGAGGGCTCGGAGGGCGTGGCCTCTCGCGGGGTCTCGGAGGGTGTGCCTTCGGTCGAGGGCGTCACGGCGGTGGTCGGCGCCGGAATCCCGGGCGTCGTCGCAGGGGTGGCCGTCGAGGTCGGCTCGGACGAGGGCTCGTCGTTGCACGCGGGCGCGACGAGCAGGAGAAGGATCGAGAGGGAACGTCGAAACATGGCGCCTCGCAGGAGGGGCAGCGTAGGCCGATCGATCGCGGGACGCGATCGGGTGCCCGTGAGACGGCGGAGACTCGGGTCGCGATTCCGGGCGTCGGTCCACGAGCCGGAGACGTCCGCGTCGTGGTGACGGCCGCGTGACGATCGGTGGCTCTCGCGCGAGGTTCGCCGCATGATCGATGCCGATGCCGACCCCGCGCCCACGATCGCCGGAGCACGCGCTGCGTGTCCTCGTGGATCTCACGCGGGCGCTGACCGAAGCAGACATCGGCCTCGAAGCTGCGCTCAAGCTGGTGACGGACGCCGCCGTCGCGCTCTTCGCGGCGAGCCACGCCTCGCTGCGCGTGCTCGACGACTCGGGGGAGCAGCTCCTCAGCGGCGCGCGCAGCGGGGTGGGCACACACGCGGCACCGGTGCGTTTTCGTCGCGGCGAGGGCGTCGCGGGCTGGGTGATCGAGCACGGCGAGGTCGCCCGCGTCGACGACATCGTGAACGACCCGCGCTTCGTTCACATCGCGGGGCAAGGCTTCGAGATGGCGTCGCTGCTCTGCGTGCCGCTCTTCAGCGCGGGCCGTGTGGTCGGCTGTCTGGCGCTCTCCGCCGACGAGCCGTCGCACTTCAGTGACGAGGACGAGGTCCTCGGGCGCCTGCTGGCCAACTGCGCGGTGCCACCGCTCGAGCGCGCACGATTGCAGCGGCTCGCGATCACCGACGCGCTCACGGGCACCCTGCGACAGAGCCAGCTCGGCCCGGTGCTGAACGAGGCCATCCGCAGCACACGCGCGCACCGCGGCTCGCTCTCGGTGCTCGCGATCGATCTCGATCACTTCAAGGACGTGAACGATCGCCATGGGCACCTCGTGGGCGACGAGGTCCTCCGCGTGTTCGCGCGTCGTCTGCGGCAGCTCGTGCGTGGTGAGGACGTGGTGATCCGCCGCGGCGGAGAAGAGTTCGTGGTGGTGCTCCCGGGCTGCGACCTCCGCATCGCGCAGGTGGCGGCGGAGCGAATTCGCGCGAGCCTCGCGACCGAGCCGATCGCGCTCGAGGACGGACGCACGATCGATCAGCGCGCGTCGCTCGGGGTCGCGCAGTGGGACGGCGCGGAGGACGCGAAGGGCCTCGAGCACCGCGCGGACGACGCGCTCTACCGCGCGAAGCGGACCGGTCGCGATCGCGTCGTAGCGGCTTGATCGTGGGATCGCCACGGGACGACGCGAACCGCCATCACGCCTTTGCGCTCCGAATCTCTCTGCGATTTCGAGCGCTTGCGCGGAGCTACCGCGAACGGAGTAGAGGGGGCTTCGACAATCGTCGAGGGCGCGAGCACACTGTGACCGTGGCGTCGCGCCGACATCGCGTGCTCGTGGTCGACGACGAAGCGGGGATTCGCCTGCTCCTCGATCGCGCGCTCACCCGGGCGGGGTTCGAGGTGCGCGCGGTCGGTTCGCTCGAGGAAGCGCTCTCGGAGCTCTACGACGCGGACGGGATCGTGACCGATTACCACCTCGGCCAGGGCGTGACGGGCAACGACGTCGTGCTCGCCGCGCAGGCTCGCCTCGGACGCACCGCGCCGCCCGCGATCCTCGTGACCGCGACGCCAGACGACGTGCCCGGCGAAGAGCGCGTGCGCTTCGTGGAGGTGCTCGCGAAGCCGTTCCGCTTGCCGACGTTGATCGACGCGGTGCGGGTGATGCTCGCGGATCGTCGGCCGCGCACGCGCTCGAGCGTGGAGCCACGGCCGATCGAGGCGTGGCTCGCCGACCGCGACGGAACCGAAGACTGACGCCCTCGGGCCGCTCGGCCTCTCGTTCATCGAACACGAGCCATGTCACGTGTCGACGAGGTTTGCTCGCCAGCGAGAGCGACCACTCGATCTGCCGAACCCTCTGGGGTCAGCCACGACGCTTGAACAGGCGCGCGCGCGTGTCGGGATCCCGCAGCGCGCGCACCAGCGGTACCACCACGAAGAGCGTGACGATCCCACCGACGACGGGCAGCACGAAGCGGTCGATGTCGATGCCGTGCTCGGCGAGGACGGTCGCGCCGTAGTAGCCGACCACGGGCAGACCGATCGCCCAGAGCGCGCCGCCGAGGAAGTTGTAGACCATCAGCTGACGCACCGGCATCTCGGCGATCCCCGCGAAGAACGGGATGAACGATCGCACCGCGGGAATGAACCGGCCGAGCACGAGCGCCTTGCCGCCGTGGCGTGCGTAGAAGACGCGCGCCCGCTCGATGTGCTCGCGTCGGATGAGCACGCTCTTTTCTGGGTCGAGCCAGCGCGTGCCGACCGCGCGACCGGCCCAGAAGCCCGCCGCCACACCCGCGACCGACGACACGAAGAGCGTGAAGATCAGCTCCACGAGATCGAAGCGCCCGCGCGCCGCGAAGAGGCCCATCGTGAGCAAGAGGCTGTCGCCGGGCAGCCAGAAGGCGAATGGGAACCCGCTCTCGAAGAAGATGATGAGCGCGACCCCGATGAGGCCAGCGGTCCCGATGAGCTCTTCCATGCTGCCCATGTGCGCGAGGGATTGACGTTTATTGGAGCCGGCCGCCAGGCCGAGCGACTCGACGTCACGTGAGCGTCGCCGTCAGGCGACCGAACCAAGCCAATAGCAGGCTTCGCGCGTGCGGCGAGACGCGACGTGGCGTTCGTCTCCGAATGGAGGCGTACGAGCGCCGCTGGTCCTCCACGGAGCGGCGTACCGCACGGTTCGCGGCGTGACGAACGCAGGTGTCGCTACGTGACGCCGACGTGAGGACTCACGAGCGCGGCTTTGCGGGTGCTGTGGGTGGGTGTCATACCCCGCCGCGAAAGCCCGGCTCCCACAGCCTGTCGTCCACCTCCGGAAATCACGGATTCGTGACGGCGAGATCGGATAGGTTCGGCCCCGATGAACTTCAGCTCGTACCTCATGGGCGCGGAGTCCCTCCTCGTGCAGTGCGCGGAGATCCTCCTGCAGCGCGGTCACACGATCCGCGGCGTCATCAGCGACAACCGAGAGATCACCGCGTGGGCGCGTGGCCGCGGCATCCCGGTGCTCGAGCCCGGCAAGGGGCTGGCAGAGCGCATCAACGAGGAGTTCGACTGGTTCTTCTCGATCGCGAACCTGCGCATCGTGCCGGACGCGGTGCTCGCGAAGGCCAAGCACGGCGGAGTGAACTTCCACGACGGCCCGCTGCCGAAGTATGCCGGCCTGAACGCGCCGAACTGGGCGCTGCTCCACGCGGAGCCGCAGCACGGCGTCACGTGGCACCGCATCGAAGGCGGCGTCGACGAGGGCAACGTGCTCGCGCAGCGGTTCTTCGAGGTGCCGCCGCTCGCGACCGCGCTCGAGCTGAACCAGCGCTGCTACGAGGCGGCGATCGAGTCGTTCTCGGACGTGCTCGAAGCGCTCGAGCAGGGTCGCGGGAAGGGTGAGCCGCAGGATCTCTCGCGCCGCACGTACTTCGCGAAGAACGATCGCCCGGAGGCGATGGCGCTCGTCGACTGGACGAAGGACGCCGAAGCGATCGTGCGTCTGGTGCGCGCGCTCGACTACGGCCCGAAGTATCCGAACCCGCTCGCGTTCGCGAAGATCTGGGTCGGCGACGGCGACGTGGTCCTCGTACGCGCGGCCGAGGTCGCCCACGGATCGGGCGCGCCGGGCGCGGTGCTCGAAGCGGCCCCCGAGGGCGCGGTCGTCGCGTGTGGCACCGGCGCGGTGAAGCTGCTCGCGCTCAGCGACGAAGAAGGCAAGCCGCGCTGCCCGTCGACGCTCGCAGGCAAGACGCTGCGCCACGCCTCGGCCGAGCTGCGCAAGTCGCTGACGGAGAAGAACGCCGAAGCCGCAGCGGCGGAAGACTTCTGGGCCAAGCGCCTCGAGACGCTCGACCTGGTCGAGATCGCCGGCCTCTCCGCGAAGAGCGGTTCCGCGCAGCCCGCGAAGGTCGACCTCGATCCGGCCGGGCTCGAAGGTGCGGCCTGGGTCACGGGCGTGGGCGCGTTCCTCGGTCGCGTCGGCAACAAGACACGTTTCCACGTCGGATACCGCGCGGCGCGCTTGCCCGATCAAATCGGCGACGCCGCCGACTTCTTTGCGCCTTCGGTCCCGCTCGACGTCGACGTGAGCGGCACCGTGGGCAGCGCGCAGGCGCTCCTCGACAAGGAGCTCTCGCGTGTGCACGAGCGCTTCACCTTCCCGAAGGATCTCGTCGCGCGTCGCCCGCAGGCGACCACGCGCGCTCTTCTACGACGCCGAGCTTTTCCCGACGGTCGATGCGGAGACCTTCGCGCGTCGTCTCGGCGTGTTGCTCGCGGCAGCCGGGGAGGACGAGACGCTCGTCGCGAAGCTGCCGCTGCTCACCGATCAAGAGCGTCGCCGGATGCTCCACGAGTGGAACGCCACCGGCACGCCCTACCGCGCCGACGCGACGATGCACCAGCTCTTCGAGGAGCAGGTCGACGCGACGCCCGACGCGACCGCGATCGTCTTCGAGGGGCAGGCGCGAACCGCGTCGCGCACGTGCTCGCGCAGCACGGCGTGAAGCCGGACTCGATCGTCGGCCTCTACTGCCAGCGCTCGCTGGAGCTCGTGGTCGGCGCGCTCGGCATCCTCAAGGCGGGCGGCGCCTACGTGCCGCTCGATCCGGAGTACCCCGCCGATCGCGTCGAGCTGATGCTCGAGGATAGCCGCGCGAAGGTCGTGGTCACGCACCACGAGGCGAAGGGCAAGCTGCACACCGACGCGACGGTGGTGGTGATCGACTCCGATCCGCACGTCGCGCGCGCGCCGGCGACGCGGCTCGGAGAGACCTCGCGCCCCGAGCACCTCGCGTACGTGATCTACACCTCGGGATCGACCGGTCGTCCGAAGGGCGTGATGGTCGAGCACCGCAACGCCTCGAACTTCTTCACCGGCATGGACGCGCGCATCCCGCGCCGCGAGGACGGTGTCTCTGGGTCGGCGGGGTCAACCGCCGACGGCCAACAAGACGTCTGGCTCGCGGTGACGAGCCTCTCCTTCGACATCTCGGTGCTCGAGCTCTTCTGGACGCTCGCGCGCGGCTTCAAGGTCGTGGTGCACCGCGACCGCGAGCGCGTGAAGGCGAGCGGGATCGATCCCGACGTCGCGGCCAAGCCGATGGGCTTCGGCGTCTTCTACTGGGGCAACGACGACGGACAGGGCCCGCGCAAGTACGAGGTGCTCCTCGAAGGCGCGAAGCTCGCGGATCGGCTCGGCTTCACGAGCATCTGGACGCCGGAGCGACATTTCCACGCGTTCGGTGGGCCGTACCCGAACCCCAGCGTCACTGGCGCGGCGGTCGCGGCGGTCTCGCAGAACCTCTCCATCCGCGCGGGCTCCTGTGTCGCGCCGCTCCACCACCCGATCCGCATCGCGGAGGAGTGGGCGGTGATCGACAACCTCTGCAACGGCAAGGTCGGCCTCGCGTTTGCGTCGGGCTGGCAGCCGGACGACTTCGTGCTGCGCCCGGAGAACTCCCCGCCGAACAACAAGCAGGCGATGCTCGACTACATCGACGTCGTGCGCCGGCTGTGGCGAGGCGAGACGGTGCAGTTCCCGACCGGCAAGGGCGACGCGACCTTCGGCGTCGTCTCGCAGCCGCGACCGGTGAGCGACGAGCTGAACGTGTGGGTGACCACCGCGGGCAACCCGGACACCTACCGCGACGCGGCGCGCGCGGGCGCGCACGTGCTCACGCACTTGCTCGGGCAGTCGATCGACGAGCTCGCGGGCAAGGTGAAGATCTACCGCGAGGAGCTGAAGGCGCTCGGCAAGGATCCGAACGCGTTCAAGGTCACGCTGATGCTCCACACGTACCTCGACGAGTCGCGCGACGCGGCCCGCGAGGTCGCGCGCGAGCCGATGAAGGGCTACCTGCGGAGCGCCGCTGCGCTGATCAAGCAGTACGCGTGGGCCTTCCCCGCGTTCAAGAAGCCGCAGGGCGCGTCGAGCGCGCTCGACATCGATCTGCGCACGCTCTCGGGCGACGAGCTCGAGGCGATCTTGGACTTCGCGTTCGTGCGCTACTTCGACGACAGCGGCTTCTTCGGCACCGTCGACGACGCCGTCACGCGCGTGAACCAGCTCAAGGCGATCGGCATCGACGAGATCGCGTGCCTCGTCGACTACGGCATCCCCACCGCGAAGGTGCTCGAGAGCATCCGACGCGTCGGCGAGGTCGTGCGTCAGACCGCGGAGCCGGTGCGCATCAGCCATTTGCCGAGCGAGGACTACAGCGTCGCCGCGCAGCTCCAGCGGCACGGCGTCACGCACCTGCAGTGCACGCCCTCGATGGCGCGCATGCTCACGCTCGACGATCGCGCGCGCGGCGCGATGCGCGATCTGAAGTGCTTCATGATCGGCGGCGAGGCCCTGCCCGGCGCGCTCGTGAAGGAGCTGCGTGCGCTGACGAACGCGCGCGTGGAGAACATGTACGGGCCGACCGAGACGACCATCTGGTCGTCGACGTTCACCGCGGAGCCGGGTGATGGCATCACCCCGATCGGCACGCCGATCGCGAACACGCAGCTCTACGTGCTCGACGCGAACCTGGAGCCGGTGCCGGTGGGGGTGCCGGGCGAGCTCTTCATCGGTGGCACGGGCGTCACGCGCGGTTACCTCTTCCGCGACGAGCTCACGAAGGAGCGCTTCCTCCCGAACCCGTTCGTGAAGGGCGGGCGCATGTACCGCACCGGCGACCTCGTGCGCTACCGCCCCGATGGCGTGATCGACTTCATCGGACGGGTCGACCACCAGGTGAAGATTCGTGGGTATCGCATCGAGCTCGGCGAGATCGAATCGCGATTGAACGAGCTTCCCGAGGTTCGTGAAGCGGTGGTGATGGCGCGTGAGGATTCGCCGGGCGACAAGCGCCTCGTCGCGTACCTCACGACCTACACGCAGGTGAAGGACGAGGCGCTCAAGAAGCACCTCGGCGCGTCGCTGCCGGACTACATGGTGCCGAGCCACTTCGTGGTGCTCGACGCCTTCCCGCTCACGCCGAACGCCAAGGTCGACCGCAAGAAGCTCCCGCGGCCGGACGAGGTCAAGGTCGCGCGCCAGGCCGAGCACGTCGCGCCGGAGAGCGACGCGGAGCAGAAGATCGCCGACGTGTGGAAGAACGTGCTCGGCGTGGCCGCGGTGGGCAGCAAGGATCACTTCTTCGATCTCGGCGGTCATTCGCTGCTCGCGGTGCAGGCGCACCGAGAGCTCAAAGCGAAATTCCCGAACGCGACCATCGCGATCACCGACATCTTCCGTTTCCCGGTGCTCGCCGATCTGGCGCGGCATCTCGAAGGCGAGGACGGCGGTGAGGAAGAGCTCGGCAAGGCGGCGGCGCGCGCGGCCGCACGTCGCGAGCTGATGCGACGGCGGCGTGGCTGAGCCATGAGCGCGTCGTGCTCGAGAGCGAGCGCTCGCGGGGGAGTCGTCGAAGCATCGCGACGAGGGCTCCCCTCGTGACGGTCCGTGGCGTTCAGGTTCGCGGGATGTTGCTCAACGGCGTGCGCCGTCACGCGGCCGCGCGTTGGGGCGACGACGTGTTGCTCGCCGCGGTCGCGGTGCACAGCCCCGGTGTCGCCAAGGCGCTGCGTGGGGTCGTGGACGGAGCGTGGTACCCGGTCGGTTGGCTCGGGTGCCTCGATCGCGCGATCGTCGACACCTCCGGGATGTCCGATGCGGTGCGGGAGTTTGCGCGCGAGACCTCCGAGGTCGCGTTCCGACGCTTCGCCGGCGGCGCCTCCGTCGCGCCGAGCCTGCTGCGCCCACGCGAGGTGCTCGACCGCAGCGCAGGCTTGCTCGTCGAGACCTTCACGGGCATCGGCTCGCGGGCGGTCGACGATGGAGAGGGCGCACAGCACCGCCGCTTCGACGCCGACGAGCCGCTACCCGCGCTCGTCTGGGATCACTTCCGTGGTGGCCTCGCGGGTGTGGTGGAAGCAACCGGCGTGGGCTCGGTACGCGTCGAGGACGTGATTGGCGGCGGCGACGAGCCCTTCCTCGAAGTGCGCGTGAGCTGGAGATGAGCGAGCAGGCGACGAGCGAGCGCGACGCGCGTGAGCGGGCGACGAGCGAGCGCGCGACCAGCGAGTGCGACGAGCGTGAGCGGGCGACGAGCGCGCGGGCGACGAGCGAGCGTGCGACGAGCGAGCGGGCGACGCGCGTGAGCGTGCGATGAGCGTCTTCGGGGGCCTACTGCCGCCGCACGTGGAGCTCGTGGAGGCTCACCCGGAGCAGACCCACGTCGCGCTCGACGTGCTCTTTCCCATCGAGGCCGAGCGCATGGCCAAGGCGGTGGAGAAGCGTCAGCGCGAGTTCGCGCTCGGACGTCGGCTCGCGCGGGAAGGGCTCGCGCGTCTGGGCATCGCGCCGACCGCGATCCCGATGGGGACCGATCGCTCGCCGGAGTGGCCGGCCGGCATCGTCGGCAGCATCACGCACACCAAGACGTGGTGCGCGGCGGCGGTGGCGCGCGTGGACGAGGTCGTCGGTCTCGGGCTCGACGTGGAGATGGCCGAGGATCTCGCGCCAAAGCTCTGGGACAGCATCTGCACGCCACGCGATCTCGCATGGCTCGACGCGAGGCCTGCGAGCGAGCGCGCGCGGCTGGCCAAGGCCATCTTCAGCGCGAAGGAGAGCGCCTACAAAGCGCAGTACCTCGTCACGCGGACCTACCTCGGGTTCATGGCGATGAGCGTCGAGCTCGACGTCGACGCGGGGACCTTCGTCGCGACCTTCGAACAACCGAGCGGAGAGGTGTTCGTTCCGGGCGACGTGCTGCATGGTCGTCTGCGCTGGACGCGCGACGTGGTGGGGACTGCGGTGATGATCGACCGATCGACCCGAGGGCCTCGCTGAGCGCATCGGTGCTGTCGCCCTCGTCGGTGGCTCCAACGCGTCACGGGTCACACGTGGCGCATTGACCCGCGACCACGTCGCGAGCTACCGAGCACGCGTGGACGGATTCTCTCGCGTCGAGCTGCTCGGAATGTCCCTCGCGGTCTGCGACTCGTCGCAGCTTCTCGACCACGTCTTCACCGAGCTCGACTCGGGCCGCGGCGGTTGGATCGTCACCGCGAACCTCGACATCTTGCGGCGCGCGGTGCTCGACGCCGAAGCGCGTGAGCTCTACTCCGCCGCCGATCTCCGGGTCGCCGATGGAATGCCGTTGGTGTGGGCCTCGCAGCTCTCGGGGCGCTCGCTTCCGGAGCGCATCGCCGGCTCGACGTTCACGAGCGACGTCGCCGCGCGCGCCGAGCTGCGCGATCGCAGCCTGTACCTGCTCGGGGGAGCGGAAGGCGCGGCCGAGGGGGCGCGCGTCGCGTTGCTCCGAAAGCACCCTCGGCTGCGGATCGTGGGCACCTCGAGCCCTTGGCTCTCGAGCCCAGCGACCGACGAGGAGGTCGCTGCGATCCTCGAAGCCGTGCCCGTCGCGCCGGACATCCTCCTCGTCGGTTTCGGCTCGCCCAAGCAGGAGCACGTCATCCGCAAGCTGCGCGCGCGTTGGCCGCGCACCTGGATGATCGGGGTCGGCATCACGTTCGGCTTCTTGGCCGGGCAGGTCGAGCGCGCGCCGCTGTGGATGCAACGGAGCGGCGTGGAGTGGGTCCACCGCATGGTGCAGGAGCCCGACCGCTTGGTGCGCCGGTACTTGATCGATGATCTTCCCTTCGCCGGCCTGCTCTTCGCGGATGCGTTGCGAACTCGTGCGCTCGGCGTCGTGCGCAAGCGTGGATTGCGTTGACTCACCGAGGCCGCGAGTCACGAATCACGGCACCGGCTGCGTTCGCGCTCACGGCTTTCGCGCGATCCCCTGGTAGAGGAACGCGCCGAGCTTCGGACCACGCCGCTGCCGCGCGTCGAGCTCTTCGAGCTCGAAGCCCGCGCGTGCGATCGCCTCGGCGATCGGCACGTCGAAGCGACATCCTCCCGCGAACGGCGAGTAGAACGGCGTGACGCGGCGCTGCCAACGCGCGAGCTCGGGATCGTCCGAGAGTCCGTGCTCGAGGAAGTGCAGGCGCGCGCCCGGCTTGAGCACGCGGTGGACCTCGGCGAGCGCGCGATCGAGCTCGGGGATCGAGCACATGGTGAAGGTGCTCAACGCGCCGTCCATGCTCGCGGCGTCGAGCGGGATCTGACGTCCGTCGAGGCCGACGAAGTCCACGCGGACGGGGCTGTGCGCGAGGCGCTCGGCCGCGAGCCGCGGTCCGGTGCGATCGGGATCGACGGCGTGGACGCGGCGCACCTCGGGCGGGAGCACCGGCAAGTTCAAGCCGGAGCCGAACCCGATCTCGACGACGTCGCCGTGCAGCCCACGCGCGGTCTCGCGCCGCAGCTCCTCGATCTTCGGACGATCGAGGATCCACTCCGTCACACGAGGGAGCACGTGCTCGCCGTAGAAGCTCATGCGCGCCAGCCTACCGCGCACCTCGGATCGCCGCCGCTCGCATGAGTGGTTGCGCTCGGGTCGTGGTTCGTCGCCTCGGGCCGAGCTGCTCGCGGAACGCGGACTCGATCGCGGTCCGCCGAGGCGAAGCGAACATCGACGTTCCTAGAGCGCATTTCATGACCTCCCGTGAGGTGATTCGTGGCAGCCGTGCGTCGATCGCCGCGTCCGCGAACCGAGGAAATGTGGTGCATTTTCGAGCGTGAGTGGATGGCGGCGAAGCGGCCGCGGGAGGTTATGAGATGCGCTCTAGTACCCTCGATCGCGGTGCGGCGCCCAGATCGCGGAATGCCCTTCCGCCGCGGGCGATCCGTCGGCGACGTAGTAGTACGCCGCGAGGCTCTGGCGCGAGACGCCTTCGGGGCACGCGAGCGGCTCGGGGTGTCCGTGCCAGGAGCGGTCGCCGTGCGCGAACACCACGAGGCGCCCGGGCGCGGGCGCGATGCGCGCTTCGCAACGCGTGAGCTCCTCGTCCCAGAGCTCGAGGTGACCGCCCCAAGCGTCCTCCCAGCGCTCGACCAAGAAGAGCACCACCGAGAGCCGACGCGCGAGCCCGCGCGCGCGATCGCGGTCGAAGTCGGCGTGGAGCGCGAGGTGTCCACCGGGCAACGTCAGGTGCAGGCCCGCGCCGGTGAAGAAGGGATCGGGGATCAACCCCTTCACTCCGGAGACGCGCTCGAGCATCTCCAGGAAGACCATGCCGTTCACTTCGTTGAGCAGGTGCCGCACGAAGGGATCGACGCCCGCGAACGCGCGGCGCTGGAGCTGCCCGTAGCGCGCGGACTGTTCGTCGTAGTCACGTCGCTTGAACCCGGGATGATCGGCCTTCGGGAACGAACGCGCGGCCCGCGTCGCGACCTCGAGCGGCAACACGCCGTCGATCACCGCGTGCGGGAACGGTCGCGCGGTCGCGAAGTCCACGCGCGGTGCGTGAGCGGCGGCCGGCGACACGTCCCTCGACCCTGCACGTGCGCGATCGGCGGCGGCGAAGAGCGGCGCGCGCTCGAAGAAGAAGAGCTCGTCGGGCGAGGTCGACACGTGCGCATCATGCGCCACGCGGCCCCGTCGCCAAACGCGCCGCGCTTCGGCATGCTCCCGTGCATGGAACCGGTCGTCTTCCAAGGCGAGCTCGTGCCGCCCGCCATGTCCATCACGCGACGCCCCTATCCAGCGCAGGGGCCCGGCACGATCGAGGTGCGCGCCGAAGGGCTGCGTCTCACCGCAGCAGGACGTCGCACCGGCTACGGCGCGCTCGGCTGCGTCGGCATGATCGTGGTGTTCATCGCCGCGGTGGCGATCCTGACCGCGACCCGCGCGATGGAGCAGGGCATGAGCCCCGGCGCGCTCAACACGATGGTGGGCGTGCTCGTGATCGTGCCGTGGATCGCGATCTGGTTCGGGACGACGTCGCTCGCGCTCAAAGCCGGGCCGGTCGGAGCTCCCACTCGTCACGACATCCCGTGGTCCGCGGTGTCGGGGCTCGGAGCGTCGAGCGGCGTCGCGATCATCGGTGTCCGCGGACCGGTGTCGGGCGACATCTTCTTCCGCTCCGCGGAGCTCCCCCGCCTCATCCAGCTCATCCGTCCGCACGTCCGAATGTGAGCCGACGTGACGTCGCGTGATGCGCCACGAAACGTCGACGCTCACCACACTCACGATCGCGTCGACCACGACCACGGCGACCACGTGACCTTGCACGGTCGCGATCCCTCCGCCGGCTGAGGCATGCTCCGCGCATGAGCGACCTCCCGACGCCCCTCGTCTCCGCATCGTGGCTCCGCGATCACCTCGACGACGTGGTGCTGCTCGACGCGCGCGCGACGCCCGGCGCGCACGCCGACTACCTCGCGGCGCACCTCCCCGGCGCGCGCTTCGCCGACCTCGAGCGCGACCTCTCCGCGCCCGGCGATCCGGCGCGCGGTGGACGCCATCCGCTGCCTTCGATCGACGCGTGGTGTGCGACGCTGGGTCGCCTCGGCGTCGCGCCCGGCTCGAAGGTGGTCGTCTACGACGCGAGCGGCGGCATCCTCGCCGCGGCCCGCGCGTGGTGGATGATCCGCGCGATCGGCCACGAAGCGGTGGCGGTGCTCGACGGGGGGCTCGCGGCCGCGCGCGATGCCGGCATCGCGCTCACCGACGCCGTTGCGGACGAGACCACGCTCCCTCCGTACCCCGCGACGCGTTGGATGCTCCCGATCGTCGACGCGGACGAGGTCGAGCGTCGTCGCACCGACCCCGCGTGGCGCGTGGTCGACGTGCGCGCGCCCGAGCGCTTCGAAGGGCGCAGCGAGACCCTCGATCCGCTCGCGGGACACATCGCGGGCGCGATCAACCTGCCGTGCGCGTCGAACCTCGGCGACGGACGCTTCCTCGACGCGAGCACGCTCCGCGCGCGCTTCGAGGCCGCGTTGTTTGCCGAGTCGGCGGGGTCAGCCGCCGACTTGTCGCCCGAGTCGGCGGGGTCAGCCGCCGACTTGTCGCCCGAGTCGGCGGGGTCAGCCGCCGACTTGTCGACGCCGGAGCGGACGATCGTCTCGTGCGGCTCGGGCGTCACCGCGTGCCACACGTTGCTCGCCCTCGAGCTCGCGGGCCTCTCGGGCGCGGCGCTCTACGTCGGTTCGTGGAGCGAGTGGTGCCGGAGCGATCGCGCGAAGGCGACGGGCGGATGATCGGCGCGCAGCTCGGTTCTTGAGCACGCACGAATCCGTGAGCGCACGCGCGATCGAGTCGTGCACGTGCGAGCCCGCACGATCACGAGGACCGTCCATCGAGCACTCCTCGAGCACGGTCCTCGAGCGCACGATCACCCGCTCACTCGGCCGGCGCTTCTTCCTCGCGTCCGTCGGGATGCTTCGCGCGCCGCCCGGCTTCGCGCGGATGCACGGGCCCATCCTCCGGCCACGGCCAGCCGCCGAACTTCGTACGTTGGTAGTCCGCGAAGGTCTGCCGGATCTCCTGCTCGCTGTTCATCACGAAGGGGCCGTATTGCACGACCGGCTCCCCGATCGGACGGCCCTGCAGCATCAGGATCTCGACCTCCGCGTCGCCCGCTTCGAGCTCGACCACACGATCCGGTCGCACCGCGATCGCGACGCCCACCGGCGCGCGCCCGCCCGCCACGATCAGCTCGTCGCCGCGGAAAAAGTAGAGCACGCGGTTGAGCCCCGGCGACGCGGCGGGGATCGCGAAACGCGCGCCCGGCTCCATCTTCAGCGTCCAGATCGCGACCTCGCTCTCGGGCCGACGCGCCCACGAACGCGGCGGTGGGCTCGGCGGCGACACGTGCTCCAACGCGCCCGCGACGATCGTCAGCCACGTCTTTCGGCCTTCGTCGTCCTCGCGCACGAGCTTGGGGATCGTCGGTGCCCACAGCATCGTGAACGACGGCTCGGCCATCTTGTCTGCGCTCGGCAGGTTCAACCAGATCTGGAAGAGCTCGGCCGGATTCGGAGCGTCGCGCTTCACGAGCGGGAACATCTCCGAATGGACGATTCCGCGCCCCGCGGTGAGCCACTGCACGTCGCCTTCGCCGTAGCGCGCGGTCGCGCCGAGCGAGTCCGCGTGATCGACGAGCCCGCGCCGCACCACGGTCACCGTCTCGAAGCCGCGATGTGGGTGCTGCGGAAAGCCCGGCACCACGTCGCCGTGGTACATGCGCCAACCGTCCTTGCCCTCGAAGTCCTGCCCGATGTGACGACCCGCGAGCGACGCCGCCGGACCCATCGCCTCGTTGCCCGCCGGATAGGCGTCGTCGTGGTGCACGCAGAAGAGGAAGGGGTCCGCGGTCACCCACGGGAAGCCCAGGCGCTGGGCACCGAGGACGACTTCGGCCGCTGACCCGGCCGACTCGGAGGCGCTGTCGTCGTGTTTGTCTTGGTCGGTCACGATGGCTCCAATCCGTCGCAGCGAGCGACGTGGAGTCTCTGTGGGACCCGCGCGTGCGCCCGTCGACGCGTTCGACGAGCCGTTTCTCTCATGCAACGAGCGGCGGCGTCTCGTCGTGCAGTCGTGGCATGCTCGCGCCCGATGCGCGCGTTCGTCTTCGCTCTCGCTCTCGTGTCTGGTGCCGTGCTCGCTTCGGCGTCTCCCGTCGCGGCCCAGCGCAGCGTCGACGTCAACCGCATGCGGCCCGCGCTCGACCCCGACGGTTTCCTCGGAATCCAAGGCACCGCGACGCCCGGACACGGCCGCTGGAACCTCGGCCTCTGGCTCGACTACGCGAAACAACCGCTCCGCTTCACCACGATCGACCGCGGCGAGATCGACGCGATCCGACACCGCTTCGTCGCCGATCTCCAAGCGCAGGTCGGCCTCGGCACCCGCTTCGCGCTCGCGCTCGATCTGCCGGTGTTGCTGCATCAGTCGAGCGACGCGAGCGCCTTCACGGACGGCCTCGCTCCACCCGCGTCGCAGGCGCTCGGTGATCTTCGAGTGACCGCACGCGCGCGCATCTACGGCCGCGGCGCGAGCCCGATGCGACGTCGCAACGAAGGCCCCGGCGTCGCGATCCTCGGCACGCTCACGTTGCCCACGGGCGACGAAGCCGCGTTCATGGGCGAGAGCGGCGTGACCTCCGACATCCAGCTCATCGGCGACTTCCACGTCTTCGGGCTCGGCGCCGGGCTCATGCTCGGCTGGCGCCATCGCTTCGACGATCGCTTCGTCGGCGCCACGCTCTTCCGCGACCAGCTCCTCTTCGGGCTCGGCGTGAAGGTGCCGGTGCCGTGGGTCGAAGGGCTCGGCGTGACGATCGAGACGCGCGGCGAGGTCGACGCGCGTCGACCCTTCGGCGGCGACGGACGCACCGCGGTCGAAGGCGACCTCGGCTTCACCTACCGCGTCGGCGACTTGAACCTGATCGCGCTCGTCGGCACCGGCTTCACGGACGGTGTGGGCACGCCTTCCATCCGCGCGACCGCGGGCCTGCACTGGGTGCCGCGCGCGCGCGACCTCGACGTGGACGGCATCCCCGACGACGTCGACGAGTGTCCGCACCTCCCCGAGGACCTCGACGGATTCCAAGACGACGACGGCTGCCTCGACCCGGACAACGACAACGACTTCATCCCCGACGTGGACGATCGTTGTCCGAACGAAGCGGCGGAAGAAGGTCGCGACCTCGACGAGGACGGTTGCACCGATCCGGCCTGACGGCGCCGATGCACGGTGTGCGACCACGAGCGCGCGTCGTCTTCGCGCGCCCACCTGCGGGCGTCGTGGGTGCGACGAGGTAGGCGCATGGAGTCGAACGTAGCGCCCGCACGACCACCGCGATCGCGGATCGCCCGCGCTACGCGAGCGATCCGTGAGGCGAGACGTCGGTGAATCGTCACGCGTGATCTGCGTCCGAAGCGCCTCACGTGGTTGACGACGACCGGGAGGCACGCCGTATCCTAGAGGTCCGCTGCGGGCGACCGCGTCGGCGTGGGCGAGTGTGGATGTCGGTGCGGATGTCGGTGTGGACGCCGAGGTGGATGTCGACGTGGATCTCCGGGGGAAGCGCGTGAGAGCTCGGCGAACCCTCTGGGCGCGCGTCGCGGTGGCGTTCGCGTGCCTCGCCGTGCTGCTCGCGGTCGGTCCGGGCGTCGCGCAAGACCGCGCGGCGTTGATCCGCGCGCTCTCCGAGGCCGACGACTTCCGCGTTCGCGTGCAAGCTGCGTTCGGCATGGGCAACACGCGCGACGCCGCCTACCGCCCGCACCTCGAGCGCTCGCTTCGCGACGCGAACCCCGCGGTGCGCGCGGCTTCGGCCACCGCGCTCGGTCGGCTCGGCGACACGCGCGCGATCGCTTCGCTGCGTCGCGCTCAGCGTGATGACTCGGCCGCGGTGCGCATGCAGGCGCAGCGTGCGATCGAGCGTCTCGAGGAGGGCGATGGCCCTCCGACCTCGACCGCACCCGCGCCGACCGCCGCGGCGGCGCCTCCGGCGGCGGGCTTCATGCCGTCGGTCACGTTCGTGCCCGAAGCGCGCCGCATCTCGTGGCCGACGATCCGGTACGCCGTGGTGCTCGGCAACATGGACCACCGCACGCGTCATCCCGGGGCCGAGCGCCTCGTGAACAAGATGCGCGACGAGGTGATGAGCTCGCTCGTGGTGTTGCGCGGCGTCGCGGTCTTCTCGAGCGCGGAGGCGATCCAAGACGAGGCGACGCGCGAGATGCGGCGGCGCCGGATTCCGAAGCTGACCCTCGACGGGAACCTCGTGCGGGTCGACGCGCAGCGGGGTCGCAGCGAGCTCTCGGTCCGCTGCGAGGTGAACCTCACGTTGGTCGAAGAGGGCAACCTGCGTGGGATGCTCTCGGGCGCCGCGACGGGTAGCGAGCCTCCGCGTCGAGAGAACCGCGACCAGCAGCAGCGCCTCGCGGAGCAAGCGCTCTCGGCCGCGGTGCGGAGCGCGATGAGCGACGCTCCCACGGCCCTCGCGCGTGCTTCACGTCGCTGAACGTGTGCATCGAGTCGCTGCGCGGCTGAGCGACGCGTGCGAGAGCGATCGCGTGGTCGACCTGCTGCGGCGTCGCAGCACGCGACGCGAACACCCACCACCGTGGAGGTGACCTCTCGTAGGTCCTCCAAACGCGAACGACGCGCGGACTCTTCGTCGGCGCGTCGTTCGGCGGTTGGTGCGGCGGATGCCGCGCGGTGCGATCCGCTCAGTCTTCGTTCCCATCCTTGAGGTCGGTGGTGACCAACTCGAGGAGGGTGCTCGTGAAGCCCACGATGTCGGAGCGCGAGTGGCCGTTGGCCTTCAGCTCCCGGTACACGCTCTTGGCGAGGATGCGAAGCGAACGATCGGCTTCGGGGGGCGTGCTCGGGCGGCGGTCGGAAGTGGTTTCCTGCATGGGGATGCGGCCTCCTCAGCAGGTCGCGTGCCACGGCTCGGGTAGCGAAATTCATCAAGAGTTTCCAGAGCGAGTCTGTGGCCTGCGTAGCGCTCTACGCACTCGGCGCGGCCCGCACTGAGAAGACCTCTTCGCGGTGTGTCGTGCTCGATTCCGCGAGGAAACTTCACGGAAACGACGGGTCCCGATCGAGGGACGCGTGCCGACCCCGCGATCGAACCGAAGACACCCACCACGTCGAGCTCGGCACACGAGCTCGACGCGGTTGCATCAGGGCGTCGGCGACGGCGTGGTCGGCGAAGTCGGAGGCGCGGTCGGCGAAGGCGTGGCAGGCGGCGGTGCTTCCGTTCGCTCCGCCTTGTGCGACCCGTCGGGGGGATCGCCCGCCGCCTCGTCCGGCGCGTCGGTGGTCGGTGCTTCGCCCGGCGCGGCGCCTTGCTCCTCCGCAGTCATTCGCGCCTCCACGAAGAGCCGCATGTTCCGCATGCCTTTGTCGAAGGCGAGCTCCGCGTCGTGGCAGCGCCCGAGGAAGTAGAAGATCTCCGCGTGCCGGAGGACGTACTCCTCCTCCGTGCGCACGAGATCCTCCAGCAGCTCGATCGCCTCGCGATACCGCGACTGGTAGGTCGGCGCGGTCTTGTAGAGCAGGTAGGCGTGCAGCAGCTTCAGGCTCGGACCGCTGTGCAGACGCAGCGGCGCGGGGATCTCCTCCATCGCGGAGAGCGCGACCCCGAACGAGCCTTGGTCGACCGCCTCGCGCACGCGGAGGAAGCCCTCCGAGAGGGTGCGTGCCTCGCGCGCCGCGAGCTGCGGACCCGGGACCGGCGTCTCGAGGAAGATGGTCGGCTCGTTCTCGCCGCTCATCAGCCGCGTGATCACCTCGGCCGCGATGCGCGTCTCGCGCACCCCGCCCGCCCGCCTCCTGCGAGCGCGCGATGAACGCCGCCGCTTCGGGCTTCTTGCCGTGCGCGATCAGCGCGAGCGCGAGCTCTGCGTATTGGCGCGCGGCTTCTTCGCCTTCGCCGAAGCCGCGAATGTGATCGGTCAAACGTCCGTACGGCCACTCCGGCGAGTAGATGTTCGCCAGATAACCTTCGAAGCGCTGGTACCCGATCAAATCGCGAGGCGCCGCGAACTCGATGTGCACGTTGTCGTCGGTGTTGAGCACCACCGGCTCGCGACGGCAGCTCTCGGGCGGGCACGAGCGATCGGGCGGGTTCGACGAGTCGGGGTACGCGACCCACTCGCCACCACGCAGGCGGTGCTCGATCTGCGTGAACTGCTCCACCTCTTCCTTCGAGCCGAGGATGAGGCGCGCGAAGACGTCGTAGGGCGAGTGGATGTACGCGCGCTCGAGCTCCTCGGTCACGTTCGGGAGCGCGAAGGCCGCGCGCAGGCGCTGCACGTCGAGCTCGAGCGGCGAGTCGCTGCCGAGCAGCACGGTGTCGCTCGAGAGATCCTCCGCCGCGAAGACGAGCACGTGCTCGAACTGCGACGCGAAGGTCCGGTAGATCGTCTTGATGTTCTCCGGGCTCAGCTCGTAGAGCTGCACCCACTGGCAGTAGATCCCACCCGGACGCAGGCGCTGCTTCGTGATGCGCCAGTGATCGGTGGTGAAGAGATCCGAGACGCCCGTGATCCACGGGTTCGAGGGCTCGCTCACGATCACGTCGTACTGGCGATCGGTGGACGCGAGGTAGTTTCGGCCGTCGTCGTTGATGACGGTGAGCCGATCCATCTGCACGTACGGGAAGTCCGAGAGCACGTAGTCGAGCCCGTTGACGTCTTGGAAGTACTTGGACGCGTCGGGGATCGCGCGCTCGAGCTCCATCACGTCCACGCTCTTGACCGGGAAGCGCAGCGCGGTGCCGACCGACACGCCGGAGCCGAAGCCGACGACCGCGACGTCGAGATCCTCGGGTCCGTTCGGGTGCATCAGCAGCGGGTAGGCCGCGACCATGATCTGCGTCGGCATGTCGTCGCCGTTGCTGGCGTCGACCTTGCCGTTGTTCTTCATCGCGTAGTGTCGACCCCAACGCTCGACCGACACCGTGGTGGAGAGGCCGTCGTGGTAGTAGACGAGATCCGGCTCACCCCACGCGTCGCTGCACGCGTCGCGCGCGAGCGACACGCGGAAGACGCCGAGCGTCATCTGCGATTGATTCCAGCGCAGACCGGAGAGGAAGTCGGGCGGTCGCCAGCCGAGGAGCGCGAGGATCACGACCATCGGCGGGATGAGCGGCGCGAGCAGGTAGACCGTGAGCGCGTACCAGGTGGGCGGCCCGCTCGGCTCACCGTCCTCGTCTTCCTCGACGGACTTCTTCGTGAGCGAGGTCTTCTCGTCTTTGTTCTCGGTGGCCGACGCGATCAGCAGGAGCAGCGCGACGCCGAGGTAGACGAACATGCCGATGACGATCGTCTGCTCCATGCCGAGCGTCTGCATCAGCACGAAGCCCGGGAGCCACGCGCCGAGGATCGAGCCGAGCGTGTTGCCGGAGTAGACGTTGCCGACGTCGCGACCGACGTCACCGCCGCCGCGCGTCCAGATGCGGAGCACGAGCGGGAACATCGCGCCCATGCCGACGGTGGCCGGCAGGAGGCAGAGCGCGGCGGTGAGCCACATGAACGCGCGCACGAGACCGACGTGGTCGTAGAGCTGCTCGATGGGCGCCACGAGCGACGCGAACGCGCAGGGGATCTCGTCCTGGTACGCGTAGTTCACGAAGGCCGCGACCGCGATGAAGAGCGTCATCGAGGCGAGCTGGAGCACCGGGTAACGACGCAGCGCGATGGTGATCGCGAGGAAGGCGCAGACGGTGAGCGTGACGGCGGCGACGATGGCGGAGAGGCGACCGTCGAACGAGAGCGCGTTGACGAGCGCGGCGCACGCGGGGCTCAGCAGCATGAGCAGCGCGGGCACGACCGGCACCGAGGTCGAGAAGCTGCTTCGTCGCCGCGCCGCGACCGCGCCCCAGATGACGGCGATGGGGATCGTGAAGACGCCGCAGAGCAGCAGCCACGTCATCCAGTCGTTCTCGGTGCCCCAGCTCGCGTTCGCGAGGAGCACGAGCGCGAACGAGCTGATCGCGGCGGTGGGCAGCAGGCGCTTGCCCTGGATGGCGCCCGAGGCGACCGCGGAGCCGCCCGCGATCCCGATGAGGAAGGTCATCAGGATCAGCGAGAACGACTGGTAGCTCGACCCGATCGTCATCGCGAGCGCGCGGGTCCAGACGACCTCGTAACAGAGCGACGCGAGACCGGAGGCGGCGAAGGCGAAGAACGCGGCCTTGCGCGCGAAGGCCGTGATCGGGACCGCGATCGCGTCCTCGGCGTCGGTGGTGACCGAGGAGTCGGGCTTCTCGCCCCGCTTCTCGGAGAGCTTCTCGCCCTCGGCGACCTTGGCCTCGAGGTCCGCCTTGCCGCTCTTCTTCGCGGCCTTCTTCTTGGAGGGCTCTTCCTTCGGGTCGGCTTCGAGCTTCGTCTCGCTCTTCTCTTCCTTCGCCACGTCCTTCGCCGTCAAGACGACCGGCGCGTCGGCGCCCGCGGCCTCGAGCTGCCGACGGAACACGAAGATGAGCGCGAAGAGCGCGAAGTTCATCGAGGCGGCGACGAGGTTGGTCGTCGAGACGCCGAGGTTCGGGAGCAGCACGAACGACGCGAGCGCGACGCCCGCGACCGCGCCGAAGGTGTTCACGGAGTAGAGCGCGCCGACCCACGCGCCGACCTTGCCGGCGTCGCTCGCGCGCGCGACGAAGTGCCGCGAGAGCAGCGGGAGGCTCGAGCCCATCAGGGTCGTGGGCACCAGAAGAATCGGCGCGACCACGAGGAAGCGGAGCAGCAGGATCGCCCACCAGAGATCGACGTCGTTGCGGAGCCACGCGTTGACGCCCGCGAGCCAACCTTCCGAGTCGACGAGGAAGGGCACGAGCAGCGCCCACACGCCGACGATGCCTTCCACGATGCCGTACGCGAGCAGCGGCTTCTTGATCTTGTCGGCGTACCGGCCGGCGAGGAACGCGCCGAGGCCGAGGCCGGCCATGAACATCGTGACCGTGGTGCTGATCGCGATGTGGCTGGCGCCGAAGACGCGACCGAGCATGCGCGACCAGATGGACTGGAAGATCAGGCTGGAGGCGCCGGAGAGGAAGAACGCGAGGAAAGCTGCGGTGCGCATGGTGTCCGGGCGCGATCCGGGCGCGAAAGTGACGCGAAGGGGGCGCGATGGCTGGCGCGGCGCGCTCACGGCTCGAGGCGACCCGACCGCGCACGCGGGGGACGACGCCCCGTGCGGGGGCTACACTGGCGCGCTGCCGGACGCAACCGTGTCGGCGCGCCCATGCCCCCCACTGCTCGGTCTCGTATCCGCTCGTGGATCCTCGCGATCTCGTGCGTCGTGGTCGGTGCGACCTCGGTCTCGTCACCGTCGGCCGCATACGCGCAGGGTCCGATGTCGCGCAGCACGCGGGCGGCGCGCCTCGTGGAGCGGGCGACGCGTCTCGAAGCTGCGGGGCACGTGCCGGGGGCGGTCGGCACCTTTCGCGAGGCGGTGCAGGTCGATCCGAGCTTCGCGCCCGCCTACGTGGGCCTCGTGCGCCTCTACCTCTCGCGGGGTGAGATCGGCGCGGCGCTCGAGGCGGCGCGGGTCGGGCGGCGACGGAGGCCCGACGACGTCGCGCTCGGGCTCGCGGAGATCGACGCGCTGGTGGCGGCGGGCCGCGACGAGGAGGCCCTCGCGAGCTCCCTCGCGCTCACGCGCTTCGCGCCACGGAGCGTGGAGGTCTGGTGGTCGGAGGGCTCGCTCGCGCGCGAACGCGGTCGCTTCGTGCGCGCGCTGGCGGCGTACCGACGGATCGTGCGGCTCGCGGAGGAGGGCGCGGCGATCGAGCCCGAGCGAGTCGACGAAGCGCGACAGCTCGCGTCGGCCCTCGCGATGCTGGTGGGCGACCTCGATCTGGCGCGCATCCACTGTGACGCCTCGGAGGTGAGGGCCGCGCTCTGCGAGTGAACCGGGCGTGCTCGAGATCGCTGACGCGCCTCTCGGCAGGCTCGCGCCCACGTGACGCCCGCCGCTCCGCGCTCTACCCTCCGCCGCCGTGCGAACGCTTCTCCTCCTCGCCCTCACCTTCCTCTTCGCGTGCACCCCCCAAGGCGATCCCGCGATCGGCGCCGAGGGCTTCCGCGACGACTTCGAGCGCGAGCAGCTCGGCGACCTCTACAACAACACCGGCGGCCCCTACGAGATCCGCGACGGCTGGCTCCACGTGCGCGGCGCCCGCAACCGCCCGCTCTGGCTGCGCCGCGTGCTGCCACGCGACGTGCGCATCGAGGTCGACGTGAAGAGCCTCTCGCCCGAAGGCGACATCAAGCTCGAGGTCTTCGGCGACGGCTCGAGCCGCGCGGAGACCGACAGCTACACCGCGACGAGCTACGTCCTGAACTTCGGCGGTTGGGGCAACTCGAAGAACCAAATCGCGCGTATGGACGAGCACGGCGCCGACGCTGCGGTGGGCCCGCGCTACCCGGTCGAGCAAGGCCGCGTGTACCGGCTGAAGATCGAGCGCCGCGGCAACGTGATCACGGCCTGGGCCGACGACCGCGAGCTCGCGAGCCTGAACGATCCCGAGCCGCTCGAAGGACGCGGCCACGATCACTTCGCCTTCAACAACTGGCAGAGCGATCTCTACTTCGACAACTTGGTGATCACCCCGCTGTGATCGGAGCAACCGACGTCGAGGCTTCGGCGGAGGCCGAAGGCCACTCACGCGTCCGAGCTCGCCCGTGACGCCGAGCTGGTCCCAAGCGCGCTCGAAGCCGACACCAGGGTTCCAAGGGGCGGAGCCCCTTGGCCCGCGGAGCGTCCGAGCGCCGACCCGAAGCGAAGCGTAGGGACGGTGAGAGGAGGGGGTCGCGGGGTTCTCCCCGCGCTCCGTGAGCGAAGGCCGAAGGCCGTAGCGAACACGACAGCGTCCGGGTTTCCCTCGTGACGGCTGCTCACGGATGCGGCACCCTAAGGCTCGCGCTCGGGTGGGCGTGGTCGGGTTGGAGCCTCGAAAGCCGGTGAACGCGGTCGAGTTCGATGGGTTGGTGAAGGAGCTCGAGGTGCGCCTCGATCAGCTCAAGGCCCTGTACGACCAGTACTTCCAGGGCCTCGAGCGGCTGCCGCCGACGAAGAAGCGCGAGTCCGTCGAGCGCGCGCTCAAGGAGCTGCGCCGCGACCAGCCGCGCAACACCGCGTCGCGCTTCCGCTTCCAGACGCTCTGGCAACGCTGGGTCACGATGACGACCCATTGGGATCGGGTGTCTCGGCAGATCGAGGAGGGCACCTACAAGCGCGACGTGCTGCGCGCGCAGCGGCGTCGCCAGCGGGTCGCCAACGCGGAGCCACGCACCTCGATCGAGGTCGACGTGGACGTCGACATCGACGACTTCGACTTCGACGCCGAGGTGGGCGCCGCGCTCGATGGGCTCCGCGACGATCGCACCGACCCCGAGATCGCGTTGCCGCCCTCGCGCGCCGCGGTGGTGCCCGAAGCGCCGCGAGGACGTCCGATGCCGGAGGCTCCGCAGCCACGCGCGATGCCGGAAGCGCCGCGCCCCGCGACGCCAGTCGCGCCCTTCTCGCAGCCGCGCATCACGCCCTTCTCGAGCGCCGCGCCCGCGGCGTCGGCGTCCCCCGCGGTCGCGTCCTTCGGCAAACCCAAAGAGGCGTCGTTCCGAAAGCCGATCGAGTCCACCCCGCCCCAGTCGGGCGCGGTGCGCATGACCGCGGAGCGCCCCGCAGGACCGAAGATCGAGCCGCGCCACGGTGGCGAGCGCACGTCCATGTCCGCGCCGCCACCTCCGCCCACGACGGCGCCACGTCGTCCGCCGGCCGCGGAGCTCGGCGAGCCCGAGCTGCGCCGCATCCACGCCCAGTACGTCGCAGCGGGCGGCGGCACGATGCCCTACGAGAAGCTCGCCAAGCAGATCAAGACGATGGAGCCGGAGCTCAAGAAGAAGCACGGCGGCAAGGCGATCGACTTCGAGGTCGTGGTCAAGGACGGCCGCGTGGGGCTCAAGCCCGTCGCGCGCGAGTGAGCCGATCCCCACGATCGACGCGGTCGAGGGCGGTGAAGGAGCCGCCGAAGGCTGCTCGGGGCCTCGCGGTGCGTCGTCGCCTCTGGGTACGCTGAGCCGCGAATGAAGAAGGCCGCCGAAGACTACCCGCGCGTCGAGGTGCGCTCGCGCGCGGAGCTCCGCGCCTGGCTCGCCGACCATCACGCGCGCGGGCTCGGCGCTTGGATCGTCACGTTCAAGAAGGGCCGCGGTCCGTACGTCTCCGCGCAGGACGTGTGCGAGGAGGCGATCTGCGTGGGGTGGATCGACAGCCTTCCGCGCAAGCTCGACGACGACCGCACGATGCTCCTCGTCACCCCGCGCAAAGCGGGCAGTCGATGGTCGGCCGTGAACAAGGAGCGCGCGGAGCGGCTGCTCGCCGAAGGCCTCGTGACGGAGGCGGGTCGCACCGCGATCGAGCGCGCGAAGCGTGACGGAACGTGGACCGCGCTCGACGAGGTCGAAGCCCTCGCGCTCCCCGCCGATCTCGTCGCCGCGTTCGCGAACGCACCGGAAGCACGCGCGCACTTCGACGCGTTCCCGCGCTCCGCCAAACGCGGCATCCTCGAGTGGATCCTCGCCGCCAAGCGCCCCGAGACGCGCGCGCGCCGGATCGAAGAGACGGTGGAGCGCGCCGCGACGAACGAGCGCGCGAACGCGTGGAAGCGGGAGTGAGACGGGCCTTCTCGGGCTACTCCGCGAGGCCGATGGCTTCTTGATCGGCGAGCTCTTCGCTGGTGAGCGGAAGCTCGTCGAGCGGGGCGTCGTCGAGCGCGGCGTCGTCGAGCGCGGCGTCGTCGAGCGGGGCGTGGTCGTCGAGCGCGGCGTCGTCGAGCTCGAGCTCCACCGACTCCGGCATCGCGCGGCGGCGGTCTTCGAGCTCGGCGAGCATGCGATCGAGGCGACGGAGGACGGGGACCAGCGTGCGGGCGTCGCGGGCGCTGACGGCGACCCCGTCGTGCTCGTGCGCGATCATCGCGGCGCGGCGGGGATCGAGGCGGTCAGCCTTGTTGCACACCACGAGGCGCGGGATGCGCTCGAGGCCGAGCTCGGAGAGGAGCGCCTCGGTGGTCGCGTGGTGCTCCGGGTACGAAGGATCCGAGGCGTCGAGGACCTGCAGGATCACGTCGGCGTCTTCGGCCTCTTCGAAGGTCGCGCGGAAGGCGGCGAAGAGATCCTTCGGCAGATCGCGGATGAAGCCGACGGTGTCGGTGAGCACGACGCCGCGTCCGCTCGGCAGCGCCGTGCGGCGCGAGCGGGTGTCGAGGGTCGCGAAGAGCTTGTTCTCCGCGAGCACGTTCGCGTCGGTGAGCGTGTTGAGCAGGGTGCTCTTGCCCGCGTTCGTGTAGCCGACGATCGCGACCACCGCGACGTCGTGGCGGCCACGACGGCGACGACGCTGCTTGCGCTGCTTCTCGAGCTGACGGAGCTCGTGCGAGAGCCGCGTGATGCGCTCGCGCGCGCGGCGCCGTCCGATCTCGAGCATCGTCTCGCCGGGACCGCGACCGCCGATCCCGCCCGTGAGGCGCGAGAGCGCGTCGTCCTTCGCGCCGAGGCGCGGGAGCAGGTACTTCATCTGCGCGAGCTCGACTTGGAGCTTGCCGTCCCGCGACTGCGCACGCTGCGCGAAGATGTCGAGGATGAGCTGCGTGCGATCGATGACCTTCAGGTCGGTCATCTTCGCGATCGCGGCGGCCTGCGCGGCAGAGAGATCGCGATCGAAGACGAGCACTTCGGCGTCGAGCTGCATCGCGCGAATCACGACGTCTTCGAGCTTGCCGCGACCGAGCACGTACTTCGGGTCGACCTTGTCGCGCACCTGCACGATCGCGTCGGCGACCTCGACGCCCGCGGTACGCGCGAGCTCGCGCAGCTCGCGCAGCGACTCTTCCGCTTCGGAGGCGCGGCGCTTGTCGCAAACGTGCACGAGGATCGCGCGGCCGTCTTTGGCTTTGACGGGGCGCGCGGCGGCGGCGCGGGTGAGCTCTTCTTCGAGCGCGGAGACGATCTTGCCGACGTCGACGTCGCCGATCTCCGAGTGGTGCGAGAGCGGCCCGTACGTGCGGTAGGGCGGCTCCTTGCTGCCTTCGTGCACCGGGACGCAGTGGCCGTAGTAGACCCAGGTCGGCTTCGGCTCCGCCGGATCGACGCAGATCGCGGCCACGAGATCGAGGCGCAGGCGCGTGAGGTCGACGAGATCGTCGCGCGTGAGCGGCTGGTTGCCGATGTGCGTGTGGATGAGGCGCAGGCCGCGCAGACGCCCCGCGCCCGCGCGGAAGCGGCCGACGTCGGGGAGCATGAGCTGGTGCGCGTCACCGACGATCACGCGGAAGACCTCGCCGTTGCGATCGACGAGCACACCGACCTGACGACCCGTCGCGTGGGTGACCTCGCAGAGGCTGCGCGACAGCTCGGGGGTGGTCAGGACGTCGAGAGGAACGCGGCGCCGGTAGATGCGCTCGAGGGCTTTCAGCTCGGAGGGCGCGAGGCCCGAGGTGTTGCCGTGGATCTCGGTCAAGGGGCTCCGTCGTTCGGAAGTCGAGGCTCTTCACCGTAGCAACGGGGGTCCGGCTTCGCTACGGGGCCCTCGTCACGAGTCGAGGAGTCACGAGTCGAGGAGTCACGAGTCGAGGAGTCACGAGCCGAAGAGGGGGAGGCGCTTGCCCGCGAGGATGCGCGGCTCCGCCGGTCCGCGTGGCGATGCCGGCGGCGCGGGTACACGTGGCGCCGGCTCGCTCGTGACGATCGAGTCGCCCGTGATCGGGGCGGCCAGCGGCGCGGCCGGGGGCTCGGCGATCGCAGGCATCGGCACGCCGGCGGCCGCGAGGAGCGCGGGATCGAGCAGGTGGCTGCCGCGCACGTTGCCGAGCGCGGCGAGCATCGACTGACGGATCTGCGGGATGCGCGCCTCGAGATCCGTGAGGAGCTGTTTGACCTGCTTGCGCCAGAGGTTCTCCTGCGAGCCGCAGAGATCGCACGGGAGGATCGGGAACCCTTCGGCTTCCGCGTAGGCCGCGAGATCGCGCTCCGCGCAGAACATCAACGGGCGGATCACGACGGTGCCGTCCTCGCTCACGAGCTTCGGCGGCATCGCGCCGAGCGAGCCCGTGAACATCAGGTTCAGCATCAAGGTCTCGATCGCGTCGTCGCCGTGATGACCGAGCGCGATCTTCGTGCAGCCGAGCTCCTTGGCGGTGCGCGCGAGCACGCCGCGGCGGAGGCGCGAGCAGAGCGAGCAGTACGTCTTGCCCTCGGGCACGTTCGCGGTGACGACGGAGTACGTGTCCTCGCGGACGATGTGGAAGTCGTAGCCCTGCGCTTCGAGCCAGCGGCGCAGCGGGGTGCCGTCGTAGCCGGGGTGGTTCTGATCGAGGTGCACCGCGACGAGCTCGAAGCGGATCGGCGCACGACGACGCGCGCGCTCGAGGAGCTGCAGGAGCGAGTAGCTGTCCTTGCCGCCGCTGAGGCAGACCATGACGCGATCGCCGTCCTCGATGAGGTCGTACGTGCGGATGCAGCGGCCGAGCTCGCGGGCCAGCGCGCGCTCGTTGCGGTCGCGGGAAGACATCGCGAACTCCTACGGGGCGGCTCGGCGCCTGGCAAGCGCGCGGGCGTCGGGATATGAGCTCGGATGCGGCTCCCGCCGACCCTCGGCGTGGTATCTTGGCGGCCGCCGAGACGGTCCATGGGCGCGGACGATCTGCACTTTCGACGCGGGGGGCGACAGCCGGTTCGGCTGCGGGTGCGTTTTCGCGTCGGCGCCGCGCTGGAGCAAGAGGGGACCACCAACGACGTCTCGATGGGTGGCGCGTTCGTGGAGACGCGACGGCCACCCGATGCGGGGCAGCCGATCGAGCTCGAGCTGCACGCGCCGACCGCGTGGGATCCGCTCGTGATCCCGTGTCACGTCCGGTGGTCGAGCGACGGCAGCGACGGGCGCGCGATCGGCTTCGGCGTTCGTTTCGAAGGGCTCACGCGTGGGCAGGCGGCCGCGCTCCACGAGCTGCTCCAGGCGAGCGGTTACCTCGAGGGGGGCGCGTGAGCGGCGGCGGACCGGACACCTTCCGCGCGCTCGGCGAGTCCGAGGTCGACACGGATCTCGACTCGCCGGACGGCTGGGTCGGGCGCTTCGTCGACGGGCGCTACCGCATCATCGAGAAGCTCGCCGAAGGCGGCATGGGCAGCGTGTTCGTCGCCGAGCACCTCACGCTCGGCAAGCTCGTCGCGCTCAAGGTCATCCACCCGACGCTCGCGGGCGACACCGACTTCGCGGAGCGCTTCGCGCGCGAGGCGATGGTGAGCGCGAAGCTCGATCATCCGCACGTCGCGAGCGCGATGGACTACGGCCGGCTGCCGGAGGGCGGCGCGTACCTCGTGCTGCAGCTCGTGCGCGGTCCGTCCATCCAGGACGTGCTGGAGCGCAAGGGCGCGCTCGCGTGGCCTCGCGTGTGTGCGATCGGCGCGCAGGTCGCGGACGCGCTCGCGGCCGCGCACGCCGAAGGGATCGTGCACCGCGACCTGAAGCCCGAGAACGTGTTGCTCGAGCGGCGCGACGACGGCGCGGAGCACGTGAAGGTGCTCGACTTCGGGATCGCGCGCGTCGACTCGTCGCCCGACGGCCCCACGACGGGGATGCGCAAGAGCAGCGGGCGGCCGATCGCGACGCGCGCGCTCACCCGACGCGGCATGGTGGTCGGCACGCCGGGCTACATGTCGCCCGAGCAAGCGCTCGGCGAAGAGACCGATCACCGCACCGACCTCTACGCGCTCGGCGTGCTGCTCTACGAGTCGCTCACGGGGCGCGCGCTCTTTCCGCAGGAGTCGCTCTCCGAGATCGTGTCCGAGCAGCTCTCGGGCAACCTCGTGCCGCGCCTCGCGGACTACGCGCTCGGCGCGCCGGACGAGCTTCAGCAATTGATCGATCGCCTGCTCGCGCGGCAGCCGAACGATCGCCCGAACAGCGCGGCCGAGGTGCGCGACATCCTGCGCGACCTGACGCTCGCGGCGGCGCTCTCGGGCGACGCGCGCGCGCGGCTCACGCCGGCGTCGGGGAGCTACGTGGTGCGTGAGGACACCGCGCCGGTGCCGCGGGTGCCGCAGGCGGCAGCGCCGGAGCCGAAGAAGCGCTCGATGGGCGGCGTGCTCGTCGCGCTCGTGTTGCTCGGGGGCGCGGCGGGCGGTGTGGTGTACGCGACGCGGGAGCCCGAGGTGTCGATCGACGAGCTGCGCGAGCAGGTGCAGGCCGAGCACGCGCAGGGAGAGCTCGATCGCTGGATCGACGTGCTCGTCGCGGATCCGAGCCGCGAGCAGCGGCGCACCGCGGCGGGCTACATCATCGCGCACACTCCCGCCGATCAGACCCCGCCCTGGGCGCTCGCGCTCGCGAAGCTGGAGGACGCGCGCGGGTGCGAGGCGATCGCGGCCGCGCTCGCGGACCTGAAGGCGATCGCGGAGCCACGCACGCACGGGCCGATCGAGCGCTACCAGCGGCGCACGCGCGCGCGGCGGCTGCGTCGCTACTACCGCTGCGTGCAGGACGACCTGCGTCAGACCTTGGCCGCGATCCCCGCGGGCGCGACGGTGGCGGAGGACGACGGCAGCGGCGACGACGAGCCGGGCGTGGCGAGCGACGAAGCGACGGCGCCGGACGATCCCGAGGGGTGAGGCGCGGGGCTGCGACGACGTGGACGGGAGCCCGCGTGTCGCGAGGTCCGTGAGCGCAGCGCGATCGTCCTCGCCGTGGGTGGTGGTTCGCGTTCCTCGCGGAGCCGCGAAGTCACGATCGGACGCGTGGTCGCAGACGTGACCGTCGTTGACGTCCACGTCGTCAACATCGACCGACGTCGCAGCGCCGCGGAGAAACGCGAAGAGCCCGGACACCGTCGGTGCCCGGGCTTCGCCCCATTTTTTCGGGAACTACTGGGAAGGAAGTCCGACTCGGCTCTTTCGAGGGAGTCGGTCGATGCTCAGACGCGCACGCCCTTGGCGCGCAGCTCGCGGAGCACGGTGTCGATGCCGCGCTTGTCGATGTCCTTGATCGCCGCGGTGCTCAGCTTGAAGCGGACCCAGCGGTTCTCGGAGGGAACCCAGAAGCGGTGCGTCTGGATGTTGGGCAGGTTGCGAACCTTCGACTTGCGGTTCGAGTGAGACACCTTGTGTCCCACCATCACGCCCTTGCCGGTGACTTGGCAGACTTTCGCCATGACGTCGTCCTTCAGTGCTCGCAGCTCACTTCTTGGAGCTGGGCATCTTCGCTTCGGTGAATTCGACGTGCTTGCCCGCTCGAGGATCGTACTTCTTGAGCTTCAGCTTACCCGTCATCGTGCGCTTGTTCTTCGTCGTGTAGTACGTGTAGCCCGTACCCGCCGAAGAGATGAGTCGAATCTTGTCACGCATGGCTCACCAGCTGCTCTTCGTGAGACCCGGGACCTCGCCGCGGTGGCCGAGCTCTCGGAGCGCGATGCGCGAGAGACCGAACTTGCGGTAGTAGGCCCGCGGACGACCTGTCACCGCGCAGCGGTTCCGGATGCGGACGGGGGTGGAGTTGCGCGGAAGCTTCTGGAGCTTCTCCTGGGCCTCGAGCTTCTCCTCATCGGAGGACTTGGGGCTTCGGATGATCTCCTTCAGCTCGGCGCGAAGACCGGCGTACTTCGCCGTCATCTTCTTGCGATACTCGTTCTGAGCGATCTTTGCCTTGCTGGCCATGGGGATTCCTTCCCGAAAAGGGCCGCGAGCCTGACGGATCCGCGGACGTGATGCAAGCGAACCGATGCGACAAAAGGCGTCGAGGGTTCGGGTGGGGTGAAGGCGCTCGGGCCCGAGGGAGGGCCAGACGCGCTGGATCACGAACGATTCAGAGCCTTTGCGACGCTCGCACGAGATCGACGAGGGGACCCACGTCCTCGCGTCGATCGACGATCGCCGTGCGCCGACCGGTGTCTTCGAGGGCTTGGGCCATGCCCTTGCCGAGGGGGGTGCCTTCGTCGAAGACGAGAAAGAGGACCGCGCGGTCGAGGCGCGAGGCGAAGGTCGGGAGCTCCGCGAGGCGTTCGGTGGGCGGGTCCGTGAGGTCCAAGATCACGAGATTCGGCTGGAACTCCAGCGAGAGGGTCTGGATGCGGGCGATCTCGCCGAGCACGAGGGGCACCACCGTGGGACCGAGGGCGGCCTTGAGGCGACGCGCGAGCTGGCCCGAGGCGGCGAGCACGAGCACGCGCGTCGGGCCCGAGCCGGTGGGGAAGGGTGCGGTCGGCAGATCGGAGCGTCGCGGACGCGGCGGGGGCGGAGTCCCGAGGATCGCGCGGACCTGAGAGGCGACCTCGTCGGCGACGTCGGGGCCGAGACGCGCGGCGAGCGCTTCGCGGAGGGGACCCGCGGCGAAACGGCTCCATTCGCCGTGGCCGACCGGCTCGTCGCCTGCGCGATCGAGGGCCGCGAAGAGCACGGCGGCGGCCACGTCGGGAGCGATCATGCCTTCGAGCACCTCGCGCACCACGACCGCCTCGTAAGAGGGCTTCATGCGCGACCAAGGTAGCAGGGCACGCCCGTGGAGTGGTCGTCTACGACACGAATGTCGAAAAATGGTGGTGGACACGGACGGGGAAACGTGTTTCAGCGACCTGCGTTCGAGACCTCGCGAGGATCGCCCGAGGCCACGCCTCGAGGTGACGACGCACGGCACGAGGCGGCCGACCGACGAGGGCATGCAGCTCGGCGGACGCCCTCGGCAACGAGAGCATGCTGCGTGTGATCACCGCGACGCGCGGTGGGGCGCGGTAGGTTGAAGCCGATGACGACCGTCAGCTCCGTGCTCGGCAACTCGCAGCGTCTCGATGGAGGCGCGATGTTCGGGAACGCGCCCAAGCCGCTCTGGGAGCGCTGGATCGCGCCCGACGAGCGCAACCGCATCCCGCTCGCGTGCCGCGCGATGTTGGTGGAGGAGCCGTCGCGGCGCGTGCTGGTGGAGACGGGCATCGGCGCGTTCTTCCCGCCCGCGATGCGCGAGCGCTTCGGGGTGGTCGAGAGCGAGCACGTGCTCTTGCAGAGCCTCGCCGCGCTCGGGGTCGCGCCCGAGGACGTCGACGTGATCGTGCTCTCGCACCTGCACTTCGATCATGCGGGCGGGTTGCTCGCGGCGTTCGAAGAGGGTGCGCCGCCGTCGCTGGTGTTTCCGCGCGCGCGCTACGTGGTGGGCGCGGACGCGTGGGAGCGCGCGAAGCATCCACACGCGCGGGACCGCGCGAGCTTCATCCCGGAGCTGCCCGCGCTGCTCGAAGCGACGGGTCGGCTCGAGATCGTACGCGACGATTGGAGCGAGACCCTCGGTGACGCGTGGCGGCTGCACTTCTCGGAAGGGCACACGCCGGGGCTGCTCTTGCCGGAGGTCGCGAGCGCGGAGGGGCCGATCGTGTTCGCGGGCGATCTGATTCCGGGTCGGCCGTGGATGCACCTGCCGATCACGATGGGCTACGACCGTTATCCCGAGCGGCTCATCGAAGAGAAAGACGCGCTGCTCACGGATCTGCTCGCACGCGGCGGGCGGCTCTTCTTCACCCACGATCCGCTCGTGGCGATGGCGCGGGTGAGCCGCGACGACAAGGGACGCTTCGGTCCGGGAGAAGCGTGGGAGAGCCCGGTGCGTTTGCCGGTTTGAACGAGCAGCAGTTCGACAGAGTACGCTGGACAGCTCTCGGGATGATCGAGGCGTCCGCGCGGTCACGTTCGTCGCGCGGGTTGAACACGGTCCGGGGTCGGGCCTACGGTCCGGCGCATGAAGCGACTCCTCTCCTTCTCGCTGCTGCTCGCGATCGCGTGCGGTGGCAGCACTCCGCCTCCCGTCGTCGCCGATCCGGCGCCGGCCACACCTGCGCCGCCCGCCGAGCCCGAAGCGCCCGCCGATCCGTGGGAGTCGGTGACGGGCGTGGCGCTGCGCGACTACGTGGGTGAGCAGGCCTTCACGAAGCTGATGGAGGTGCAGCCGGGGACGACGCCGGAGGCGCTCGCGAGCTGGCTCTCGTCGCCGGACGAGGCGCCCGCGCTGACGGGCAAGGCGACCGAGCGGCTCTTCGATCTCGCGGCGGTCGCGCTCGCGGGTGGGGATCTCGATCGCGCGGAGCAGATCGTGCGGCTGGTGCGCCTCAAGGCCGCCAACCGCAACAGCGCGTTCGCGGGCAACACGTACCTCGCGGAGATCGCGCGACGTCGGAACCCGCAAGAGGCGGCCGCGCGGGAGGCGATTGCGGCGGTGTTCCGCGAGCAGCCGCGCACGCGTTTCGGTGCGAGCACCGTGATCTTCCAGCTCTTCCAGACGCCGGAGCAGGCGAGCGCGCAGCTGGGGCAGATCCATCGGCAGCTCGTGTCGCTCGACACCGCGAGCGGGGCGCTCTTCTACGAGCAGATCCTGCCGGGGATCATCGAGCATCGTGCGCACTTCCTCGCCGCGGCCGACGTGGTGCGCGC
>JALOQC010000521.1 GCA_025453555.1 Myxococcota bacterium
CGTGGCGCCGTGCGAGGCCACGACCTCGTCGACGTGGATCTCGAGGTGCGGCTTGGTGTGCACGGTGCCGCGATCGGAGAGCAGCAGGTTGCGGCTGTGCTGGTGGGCCTCGCAGCCCGCCGCGCCCGGCAGCACGTGCGCTTGTCCGTCGAAGACGCTCGTCGCGCGATCGGAGACGACCGCACGATGGCGCATGCGGCTCGTGGTGCGCGGCGCGGCGTGATCGACGCGCACGTGGTGATCCGAGTGCGCCTCGCCCGCCACCAGCGCGACGCCATCGAGCGAGCACTCCGCGCCTTCGCCTTCGAGCCGCACGCGCAGGTCGAGCCGCGTCGGCGCGCCGTAGAAGGAGAGCGCGTGCGAGCCGTAGCGGCTTCCGCGCGCCTGGCGCACGAAGACGCTGCCGACGAGCGCGCCTTCGTCCTCGTGGGTGCGCAGGTGCACGAGCTTCGCGTTCTCGCCGAGCACGATCTCCACCACCGAGTCGGAGAGCGCGCTCGTCCCGCGGTAGCGCTCGACCAGCACGAGCTCCGCGTTCGCCGCGAGCTCCACGTGGATGCGCGCGTAGCCGGCGGTGTCCGCACGCTCGTTCTCGAACGGGACGTGATCCACGAACACCGGCCGCTCCGCGACGCCCTTCACCTTCACGACGAGCGCGTCGGAGAAGAGCGCGGTGTTGAGGGCTGCGAAGGGATGCGCGCCCTCGGGCTCGAACGCGCCGAGGCCGAGGGACGACGACGTCTCGGCTTGGGCCACACGCGCGAGGGACACCGCGGGCGAGCGCGGCGCGGTCGGGAGCACCGGGTGCCCACCGACGAATCGCACCACGTCGGTGTGGGGCGGCGTGAGGCTCGTTGGCGCGACGGGGAGCGCGCGCTCCACGATCGACTTCACGCTGGTGAAACGCCACGCCTCGGTCTTCTTGGTCGGCAGCCCGGTCGCGCGCAGGAGCGCGATCGCGGCGTCGCGCGCGGCGGCCGCGGGCTTGGAAACACCGTCGCCGGTCGCCGCAGGCAGCGTGTCGAGCAAGCTCACGACGCGGCTCCGGATACGGCCGCGGTCGCGCGGATCTTCTCGTAGCCCTCGTCCTCGAGGCGCAGCGCGAGCGACTTGTCGCCGCTCTCCACGATGCGGCCGTCGACGAGCACGTGGACGCGGTCCGGCACGATGTGATCGAGCAGACGCTGGTAGTGCGTGATGACGAGCATCGCGCGCTCGGGGGAGCGCAGCGCGTTGACGCCGCTCGCGACGACCCGAAGCGCGTCGATGTCGAGGCCGGAGTCGGTCTCGTCGAGCACCGCGAGCTTCGGCTCCAGCATCGCCATCTGGAAGATCTCGTTGCGCTTCTTCTCGCCGCCCGAGAAGCCGTCGTTCACCGCGCGCTTCATGAGGTCCGCCGGCAGCTCGACGAGCTTGCCCTTCTCGCGCGCGAGCTTCATCAGCTCCGCCGCCGAGAGCTCCGCTTCGCCGCGCGCCTTGCGCTGCGCGTTCAGCGCGGCGCGCACGAAGTGCAGGTTCGACACGCCGGGGATCGCGACCGGGTACTGGAAGCCGAGAAAGAGCCCCGCCGCCGCGCGCTCGGAGACGTCCATCGCGAGGAGATCCTGTCCGAGGAAGGTGATGGATCCGGCTTTGACCTCGTAGCCGTCGCGGCCCGCGAGCACGTAGCTCAGCGTGCTCTTGCCGGCCCCGTTGGGGCCCATGATCGCGTGCACCTCGCCGGCTTTCAGCTCGAGCGTGAGGCCCTTGAGGATCGGCTTGCCGCCGACTTCGACGTGGAGGTTCTGAATCGAAAGCATGGTGTTCTCTGGGTCGCCGCTCGGCGGCGTGGTGGCTCGTCGGGACGGCTCGCGACGATCGGGTGCGGGATCGCGCTTCGCGGGGCTCGTCGCGCGTTGAGGACGTCGGATCGGAGCGTCGGGGCTGGAGTCGGCTCGCGATCGGAAGAATCGGTTTGGCAGGTGGGCTTCAGCCCACCGCACCTTCGAGGGACACTCCGAGGAGCTTCTGCGCTTCCACCGCGAACTCCATCGGCAGCTCTTGCAGCACTTGTTTGGCAAATCCGTTGACGATCAAACCGACCGCGTCCTCTTCGGAGAGACCGCGCTGACGGCAGTAGAAGAGCTGGTCCTCGCCGATGCGCGAGGTCGTCGCTTCGTGCTCGAGCTGCGCGCTCGGCTCGTGGACCTCGACGTAGGGCACGGTGTGCGCGCCGCAGCGATTGCCGATGAGCAGCGAGTCGCACTGCGTGTGGTTGCGCGCACCGACCGCGCCCTTCGCGATCTTCACTCCGCCGCGGTAGGTCTGCTGCCCGCGGCCCGCGCTGATGCCCTTGGACACGATGGTCGAGCGGGTGCGCTTGCCGAGGTGGATCATCTTCGTGCCGGTGTCGGCCTGCTGCGCGTGGTTCGTGAGCGCGACGCTGTAGAACTCGCCGATCGAGTCGTCGCCTTCGAGGATGCAGCTCGGGTACTTCCAGGTGACGGCGCTGCCGGTCTCGACCTGCGTCCACGAGATCTTCGCGCGCTCCTTACAGACGCCGCGCTTGGTCACGAAGTTGTAGATGCCGCCGCGGCCGTCCTCGTCGCCGGGGTACCAGTTCTGGACGGTGGAGTACTTGATCTCCGCGCCCGGCAGCGCGACGAGCTCGACCACCGCGGCGTGGAGCTGGTTCTCGTCGCGCTGTGGCGCCGTGCAGCCTTCGAGGTAGCTCACGTAGCTGCCTTCGTCGGCCACGATGAGCGTGCGCTCGAACTGCCCCGTCTTGGCCGCGTTGATGCGGAAGTAGGTCGACAGCTCCATCGGGCAACGCACGCCCTTGGGGATGTAGACGAAGCTGCCGTCCGAAAAGACCGCGCCGTTGAGGGTCGCGAAGAAATTGTCCGAGAAGGGCACCACGGAGCCGAGGTACTTCTGGATCAGCTCCGGGTGCTCGTGCACCGCTTCGCTGAACGAGCAGAAGATGACCCCCGCGCGCCCGAGCTCTTCCTTGAACGAGGTGTGCACGCTGACGGAGTCGAAGACCGCGTCCACCGCGACGCGCGGCCGGTCCGGGTCCCCCTCCGGGCGCTGCACGCCCGCGAGGATCTCCCGCTCGTGCAAGGGAATCCCGAGCTTCTCGTAGGTCTCGAGCAGCTTCGGGTCGACCTCGTCGAGGCTCTTCGGCGCGCTGCCGATCTTCGGGGCCGCCCAGTAGTGCAGATCCTGGTAGTCGATCGCGGGGTAGCTCACCGCCGCCCAGCGCGGCTCCTTCATGCGGAGCCAATGGCGGTAGTTCTTCAAACGCCATTCGAGCATCCAGGCGGGCTCGGACTTCTTCTCGCTGATGAAGCGGACGATGTCCTCGGAGAGCCCCTTGGGCGCGTACTCCTGCTCGATGTCGGTGACGAAGCCGGCTTCGTACCGCTTGGCGAGGACGTCTTCGATCTCGGAGGTGGTCATGGAGAAACGCTTTCGTCGACGTGCGCGCGGCGCGCGGCAGCGCTGGCGCTCGCGTCACGGCGAGCGGATGCCTCGGCGCGGGAGCGCGCGAGCTGAACGAGCGGCGGCGCAGAAGAGGCGGCCATCTCGGCGAGGCTGATCGCCTCGAGCGCGCTCTGGACCGCGAGGTTGATGCGTTGCCAGTTGGTGCGGACGCCGCAGCTCGGCTCGTGCACGCACGCATCGCTGCTCTCGTCGGTGCACTCGGTGACCGCTATCGGACCTTCGAGCGCCGCGATCACCTCGGCCACGTTGGTCCGCTGCGCGCCGCGAGCGAGCGCGTAGCCACCACGCGCGCCACGCGTCGCCGTGACCACGCCCGCCTTCGCCAGCGCCTTGAGGACCTTGCTCACCGTCGGCTGCGGGATGCCCGTCGCGTCGCCGAGCTCACGGACGGATTGCGCTTCGTCGCGCGCCGCGAGCTGGGTCGCGACGACGACGGCGTAGTCCGTGAGCTTCGAAATCCTGAGCATTTACGGCCATTTGAGATACGGAGCGCAAATCGGACCGTATCGGTCCGGTTTATGGAGCGACGGACGGGGAGCGTCAAGCGCGCGCGGAGCCCGGAAGGTCGGGCGCATCGCGCGCGGAGCCCGGAAGGTCGGGCGCATCGCTCACCGAGCGTCGCTTCGGAGATCGGCAGCTCGCCCAGGAGTCCGCAAGTCGGCTCAGAACGTGAGGCGCACGCCCATCGCGGGGCGCAGCGCGTCGGTGTAGCTCTCGCGCCAGAGGCTCACTGCGGGCGCGAAGTCGGCGGCTGACCCCGCCGACGCGGTCGAGACGGTGCGCTGCGCTTCGTTCGCGCGCGCGCGGGCGCTCTTGCCCGCCACCAACGCGTCGATGCCGAAGCTGAGGAAGCTCGTGCCGCCGAGCGCGGCGACCGCGAAGATCGCGGGCGAAGGCACGTCGGCTT
>JALOQC010000114.1 GCA_025453555.1 Myxococcota bacterium
GCTCACTCGCGCTCGCGGCCATGACCAAAGTGAGCACCTCCGCTTGACCCAGCCGATGCGCACGACAGATCTCAAGCGCCACAAAGAGAAGGTCCTCGTACACGGGATCGAGCGCGACCCGTCGAACTCGATGCGCGGGTTTCGCGAACTCGGCGGACTCAACGAGCATCGAACGCACAAGCGCGCGAAGGTCCGCGCCGAAGAACGGCGCCTCCAGCCAGGCAACTCCCTCTACAGGGGCAGGAGGTCGTCCGCGACCGAGGAGTGCGCGGGGCAGGCAGGAAGCACGCGGGTGCAGAAGCGCCGTGAAGGCCCGGAAATCCGGACTGTTTCGCACGAGCACTCCCGAAAACCGCGTTCGTTCGAGTAGGCGTTGGGCTTCGTCGTCACTCGCAGCCACTGACACCACGCAGCAGCCTCGAAGGGTCTCCCGAAGCGCCGACGAGGTCGAACGATGGCCGTCGACGTACAGCACGCGGCGGGAAATCGATGCCATCACGAAAGTGTAGCGCCGTCCGCGGACTCGGAAACCGGGGGCGTGTGGCGAAAACGTGACCAGCACGTGTCCGTGAGGCTGGAATATTGCAGCCTATCGCCAACGAAAACGACATGAGTAGGAGTTGCGCTCAGACTCAATCTGCCCTGCGCCGCGGGACTCTCCCTTGGTGCGTACGGTTGCAGCACTAGCGCTCATCGCGATCACCTCTACACCCGTGACCTCCACACCAGGGGTCGCCCAAAGCCCGTTCGAGGTGGCTTGGCAGGACGCCCACGTTCGTCGTCTCGTCTCGTCGTCCAACGTCGTCGCGGTCGGTACGGTGATCAACGTGGAGTCGTTCGAGCGGGGACCGCTCGGCCAGAGCGGGATCCACTCCCGCGTGCAGCTCCACGTCGAGGAGGCCCTGGTGGGTTCTCCACCCTCGACCCTCGAGTTCTGGACTCACGGAGGCCGCGTCGGTGCGCGAGTCCGAACGCTCGTGGGAGCGCCAACCTACGCGCGCGGCGAAAGAGTGGCTGTGTTCCTCCAAAGGACTCCGCGAGGAGTCCTTTGGCCGACTTCTCTATCGCATTCCAAGTGGACCGTGCGGGGCGATGCTCTTCACGCGCCAGACGGAAACACGACCGTTCACCTCACCGAGCTTCAGCGTGTGATTGAAAGGATGTAGCCATGAGGTGGACTCACGGTCTTTTGGTCTTCGGCTCGTTGGCCCTCGCTGCTTGTTCGTCGAGTTCTTCTTCATCCGACGGCGGGGTCGACGCGGGCACGCTGGACGGAGAGGCGATCGATGTGGCGTTCGATGCGCCCGTCGTCGACGCGTTCGTGCCCCCTCTCCCGGATGCCGATGTGGAGGACTCAGAGATGCCGCCGGCGTGCGAAACCGACGGACAGACTCGGAGCGTGGAATGTGGCGCCTGCGGTCTGCGGGCAGAGACCTGTGTGGCCGGGAGTTGGGAGCCAACGAGCGAGTGCCTCGACGAAGGCGCGTGCATGCCCGGAGAAGTGGAAGACGAGACGCGAGCGCTCTGTGACACCTACCGAAGGATCTGCGACTCGACGTGCAACTGGCGCGACTGGTCGGCCGTCACGCCACCGGGGGAATGCAGCCCTGGCGAAGAGCGACTGGAACCGTCTTCGTGTGGGTTCTCCCGCGACACGTGTAGCGCATCGTGTGAGTGGGTCACGTCGGAGGAGTGCACGGACGGCTGCAACTCCACACGTCGCACCACCCCTGCGCTTGCGGAAGAAGTGTGCATTCCTCGAGGCGAGTTTGTTCGCGGAACGACGCTCTTCGAGAACGCTTCGCCGGTCCGGACGATTCGAATGTCGCCGTTCTACATCGACCGGTACTTGGTCACGAATCAGCGATACATCGAGTGCATGGAGGCGGGTGCGTGCACCGAGCCGGACTGGGACATCGACCCGCCGAACGATGACGACGCGAACCGCCCCGTGATGTGGGTCTCCATCGCGCAAGCGCGCGCGTTCTGCGCCTGGGACGGCGGGCGACGTCTCCCGACCGAGGCGGAATGGGAACGGGCGGCCCGTGGGGATGCGCCGCAAGAACGAACCCACCCGTGGGGCGAGACGCTGCCCTCATGCGCGATCTATCCGTTTCGAGCTTGCCCCACATGGGACGGCGAGAGGTTTCCGTTCGACGTCGACGAAACGCCGTTCACGGCGTCGCCGTTCGGGGTTCAGCAGATGACGCTCTCGGTCTACCAGTGGATTGACGAACCCTACGTGGCGTCGTTCTACGTAACCTCGCCGGACACGGATCCCGTCGCTACGACCGGAAGCGTCCCTCAGGCTCGAGGTGTCCCGTTCACCCTGTCCAGGCTCGACCGAGAGAGCTCGCCACATCTCTCGCGTCGACTCCCCGCGGGCACTTGGTTCTTCGACCAGCTCGCAAACTCCGGGATCCGATGCGCGCGCGGGATTCCGTGATGCGTGTCTTCGTCATCGTGGTCTCACTCCTCATCGCGGGCGAAGCACGAGCCTATCGGAACGCTCAGGAGTCTCCGGAAACACTCAGCGACGCGTACGTCCGCTGGATGACGTCGACGCCGGGGGTGTCGGTCAACCCTCAGGGGTTCGACGTGTCCGTCGACGCAGTGATGCGTTCGACTCGCCGCGCAGCGAGTCTCTGGTCCGAAGACCCGCTCGACTGCTCGGAGTTCCGGTGGCTCGTCGAGGAGAATCCGGCGGTCGGCTTCGTCGAGGATGGACTCTCGTCCATCTCGGCATCAGCAGGTGAGTGGGCGGAGCTCGGCCTTCCAGCGGATGTCGTCGCGGTCACCTCGCTCGTGTACGTCGAGACCCCCGAAGGGTTCGAGATCGTCGAGTTCGACACGGTTCTCGACACGGACAATCAGCGCTGGTCGCCGGAGGCCTTGCGAGAATCAGAGCTCCGTCTCGACACGGTCATCGCACACGAACTCGGACACGGACTGGGCCTGCTGCACCCCTGCGGAGAGCCTGGGCTACCGAACTGCGAAGCGCGCGACCTGATGGCGCCGCGTTACGACGCACAAGCCGCACCTGCGCTCAGCGACTCGGAGGCGGACTCGATGTGCGACGTCTACCCGTCGCAGCCCGAAGTGGACGAGCCGCCGTGCCCGCTGTGCGGCCGAGCGACCTTCGGCGAGTCCTGCGCGGCCTCCGCGGACTGCATCTCCGAGCTGTGTCTGACTGACCGAGACGGCGCCGATAGTTTCTGCACGATCCGATGTGAATCGACATGTGGCACCGGCTGGTCCTGTGAGGAAGTCGACGCTTTGCGTGTCTGTGTGCCCCAGAGCGCTGATGGGTGTCGAACTGGCGCCACCAGCCGTGTTGAGTTGTGTGTGTCTGCCGCGTTCCTGCTGGTCGTGGTGTCACGAAGGCGGAGGTTGTGATGTCTCGTTGGTTGAGAAGCTCGTGTGTCGCGATCTCCGTCTTTGCTCTGCTCTCGTGCAATGAGGAGGCCACGCACTGGGACCTGGATGGGCCGTCGGACGAAGCGGAAGCCGCCGAGCGGGCCATGCGTTCGGTGAGGTCGCGGCAGTTCCTCCGGTTCTCGATAGGCGAAGCTCCGATCGAGATCTCGCTTGCACCGACCGAGGAGTCACCACCCTACGCGTCGATCCCTTTCACGGCATGGTCGGCCGAAGGATGGGAGTATGCAACCGAAGAGGACGTGCTCCGAGGTCTGATCACTCCGCAGTGCATTGCATACGAGCTAGGCCGACAGGGAGAAAATCAGGCAATCAACGGAAGCTTGATGGCCGCTCCCTGCGGGCAGTTCTCGGAGTGCAAGCGTGCTGCGTGCGAACTTCGAGTCTCAAACTGCGAGCTCAATACCCTGCTCGAACTCTCCTCGGAGGGAGCCGTCAACAAGTTGCTCTGGCTGCGACCCAACGAGACGACGCTGCTCGAAATCGGGCCGCAGAGCGCTCCGACGCGAGCCGCGCTAGCAGAGATCGCTCTCCGGCGGGCGTACTTCGCAGTCGCGCTTCAAGACACAGATGACCTTGAGGAGATGGATGTGTCGTGTGCTCCGGAGTCTCCTGACCGCGAAGCGCTCGAGTCTCTGCTCGTGGAAGAGCTCGAGCTCATCGACGAGGCTGCGGAACGTGCGTGGTCGACGTACATCGACGTGTCGACGGAGTACATGTCGCTGAGTCGTGACGTGGTGGACGCCGCCGTGGGAGCGCGCGCCATCCGTCTGCACGCGGCGAGCCTTATTCTTGGGGAGTTCGAGCGAACATCTGAGCATCAGGCGGAGATGATCTCGTCGATGGCCTGTACCAGACCACATCTCTCGGCCGGCGAGAGCGAGGCATTGTCCCTAATTCGGCGCTATGGTCTGCCGCCGGCGCTTCTATCCGACAGCGGAATTCTGAACTCCGATATAACAAAAGTGCTCCGCGACAGATACTTTGCAGACATCCAGATGTCACCCGTGTCCGGCGACGAGTTTCTCGCCCAAAGAGCAATTTCAGTTGATGACATCGGAGCCGTGAGACAGTTGCTAGTCGAGCAGATGAAGGCGTTTCATCGCGATGACTCTGTAATCATTCGTTCGATCAACGGCGACCCAAGTATGCTCGTTCATGCGGCGACAGCGTTCGAGCCAACGGTCCCGCGTTGGGGAGCATACTTCTCGAATGTGCGACCGCGGGGTGAGCGCCGTGGAGAGTTGCACTCAACCGTGGTGGCGCGCGCGGGATGGACGTTGGGGGTTCCGAGTTGGCTCACCGGCGGAGCGGCGGCGCGACGGAAGAGTCAGATTGTTAGCGAAGTGCGCTTGGTATCGCTTTCATACGAAACGGATTACACGGTGAGTGTTGCACTGCTGTCGCCCACGGTGGTCCCTGTCGCCGACGACTTCCTTGTGATCGTGGACGACGAGCGAGCAGTCTCATGTGCGACGACCGGGCACTCGGATGGGATTGCGTGCGACTCGTACGACACAGATGTTGATGAAGCAGCGGTAGAATCGACATCAACACCTCCCGACGTTCGCTTCCAAGTGGGTGACGGTCTTCCGGATCTCATCACGATCTATGTTCTCGAGCGGAGGGCCGGCGCCGCGATGCACACGCTCGGCGCTTACCGCCTCCTTACTGCGTTCTCCGCGGGAACTTCGGACCAGTTCGTGCTGGTCGACCCGGTATGGCAACACCGCGTGGACCGTGGATTGGAGCCCAATCCTGTCTGGTGCTCGGAGTGCGTGGTGACCTGTGGGGACCTCGAGTTGCCCGGCCGGCTCCCTCTGGAGGACGAGCTCACCGACGACGGCGACGCGTACGAGTCGTCGTGGCGACGGTATCTCACGCTGGCTCGGCAGGCGGCGGGTGAGGCCGACATGCTCGGTGAGCAAGCCCTCGCCAGCCAACTCGAAATCGAGACCCGGGCAGCCGAGGCGCAGAGTGAGCTCGAAGCGTTGTGCGGCGTCTCCATCGCACTCTCTCCGTTGACTGAAGCGGTCGCATCCAACCCTTCCGCAGACCCCCTCGATCTGTTGGAGTCGTTGGCGGTGAGCGACGCCGACATGAACAAGCTTCGTGAGTGCATGGGCTCGGATCGCCTCATGCGCTACGTCGCTTTGGGTGCGCAGAATCTGTGTGTCTGGTCATCGCCGTCCGACGAATCGGCGATCTGCCGCCCACCGGCGGGAGAGACGGACCTTCAGTGTCCTCGCATCGCCGAAGGAACGACGTGCGCTGCGCCCGCCGGTACGACGGGTCGACTCGTTGCGGACACGGGGCCGTCGACGAGTCCGCGAGACGGGCTGCTTCGCATCTTCAAGCCGTCCGAGGAGTCGACCGATGCACTGGTGCCCGCGACTTCGGACCTCTGTGAGGCCTTCCGAGACGTCTCGCGGTTGGCGGGCGACCCGTCGACCAGGACCGGCGAACTCACCACGGCATGGAATGCGCTCCTGGCGCGCGAGGATTCGTCGTTCTGGAGCTCTGCCAACATCGAGGCAGTCGCCCGAACCATTGCCTGGCAGGCACGCCCGGACACCCATAGCCGGATCGTCGTCAACGACCTGCCGCTGGTTGGAACGGGTTCGATGGAGTTCGCACCCCAGGCTGACTGTGGTTTCGTAGAGCCCGCAGACTGCGCGGTCTCGGGAGACACGACTCTCCTCTGCTCGATGAACGGATGCAACAACTCAATCGAGCGGGCTTTGATCAACACGCGACTCGCTCGCGCTGCGATTGTGGCACGTTGGCTCGGAGCGGGGTCGCTGGTCGATTTCGTCGCTCCGGAGATCAGGAGATCTCGTCCAAGTCGGCGAAGCGACGAGATCGTTTACAGAGGCATGACGCACGACGGGCGCGACATCGTGACGTTCGAGAACTCCGGCCGTAACCCTTCTGCAACACAGTTCGCTCAGATCGAAGGCGAGGACGCGTTGACCTGGATCTGGGCGCGTCGGCCGATTGGCTACCCGACGGCAGGAGGCGACATCTGTGGCACGGCGTGGGAAGGCAACACGTCGTCGCTCCCGTCGAACTGGGAGAACGGATGCACCGCATACCGAGAGAATGAGGACTCGATCGGATTCGGTCGCATCAGCGATCGGTATCCTTTCGGAGGATCCTCGGCTGCGCTTCGAGACCCTCAGCGGTCGTCGCACCGGCTGCGCGCCGACGCGTTCTTGACCGGTCTTCCCGGCTCGATCGTTTCCGGACACGTCTCGCGCTGGGTCGATACCGCATGTCCCGAGGAGGCATCGGAGTGTGCCGTCTCCGACTCCCGACGTGTGTTCCCGTGGGTTGAAGCGGTGGACCACCGAGACGCGGCTGAGGGCCAGATGGAAGCGGACTTCGCGATGCGCTACTTCCTCAGCCTCGAGAAGGAGGGCGGGGACGCCGTCAGCGTTCTGCCGGAGCGCAGTGTCTACGACGCCCTCGAGATTCTGTGTGAAGCGAGTCGCGTACGGTCTGGCGGGGTCCAAGATCTCGATCTTTCAGGCGTCGATGGGGTGTCCGCGGTCGAGCGCGCCGCGGAGATGCTCGACGCGCGCGCGAGTGAGATGGAGCGCGCGTTCTCGCATGTAGTGTTCACACGAATCCCGGAGTCTGCGTTCGAGGCGGTCCGCCGCGACTCAAGCATCGTCGACGGTGGTGATAGCTCGGGTCGCTACGGCTCAGCGGTTCGTCGCCTGCAAAGTGCGCTCGAGGAGTTCGGGACGGTCCCAGTCGAGATCGCATCCGCGTTGCGCGTCTCCGCTCGGGCAAGCCGAAGTCTCGACAATGCGTTGCGTCGAGCAGACAACAATGCTGCACTGGTTCGGCTACAAACGCAGAGTCAGATTGCGGATCGGATCGCGCAGTGTGCGAGCGCGGTTGCATCAATCGGAAGCAATGGCGCGCAGGGGGCAGTATCCGGCGCTGCTGTCGCAGCTGTTGCATGTGCGAACTCCATTGTGCAGTCGCTCTTTGCTTTGGCGGAGCAGGCGAAGCGTCTCGACAACGTTGAGCTTGATCGGGACGACGCGTTCATTCAGTTCGAGCGCGATGCGCAAAGCGCGGTCGACGCGCTTGCGAGCCTGGAGCTTCGGGCGCGACGGATGGTCTCCGAGTTGGACGCTTCGACGTTGGAACTTGAGGCAGCGCGCGCGGAGGCTCGACGACTGTTGGGCCGCGCTCTCTTCTTGTCATCCGATGACAGTGACCCCGCGTTCCGCGCCAACGCCAACCTTAGGAGCCGCCTGTCGACCGAAACGACGCGGTACCACACCGCTCGACGTCGTGCGATTGGAATGACGCTTCTCGCCAAACGGGCCATCGAGCAGCGCTTTGGTCTCTCCCTCGCGTCCCTCAACCAACGCATGGCGCTCGTCGACGCCCCTGCGACCTGGGAGGCAAGTCTGTGCACGATGGAAGCGATGGACTTCAACCGAATTGCTTCTGGAGTGGTTGCCGACGGCTCGTTCGACTACGCAGACGCGTACATCGGCGACTACGTGGACAAGTTGGAACTGTTCGTCGAGTCCTATCGGCTGGACTTTCCGTTCCAGAACGCGGCAGACACGATGGTCGTGTCGATCCGAGACGATGTGCTCAACGTTCGCGCGCAGTGTGAGGTCGAAGGCACGAATCTCCTTCTTCACTCAGACAACCTCACCCATTTTGCGGATGCCGAGGACCCGAACGGCTGGAGCGCGTCGGGATGCGTGTTGGGGGCGGGTGGCGCTCCCCTTCCGGGATGCGTCGCGGTTCGCCGTGCAGACGTGTCGGGACCGGGCATCGAACGCGGACCTGTCCCGAACGCACCCGCCGTGTTCGACGTCACGTTTGCGCCGCTGGCAGATCCTTCCTGTCTGGTATCCCTGAGCTCGCCCGACTGCCCGTGCGAAGAGGTCGATGGCTGCGGCTTCCCGGCGACTCTGCCTCCGCCGGTGTCCTGGGGTCAGACCGTTCGGCTCAACGCGGGGGTGTACCGACTGTCTTGGTATGCACCCACAGGTTCGCACACGATTGCGACCGTTCGGGCAGAGGGGCTCACGGCGGAGGAGCCACTCACGAGTGCCCCTGTGTCCTGTTTCTCGGAGGATTCGAGCTGTGGGGATGGGTGGAGTCGCTACTGGTTCGTGTATCGAGTCGACGAGCTCGGCGATTACCGTTTTGGAATCGTTCGAGATAGCCCAGCCGACGAGACGACCTTTCGTCTCGCTGGGTTGATGCTCGAGGATGTGTCGTACTTCCCGTACGAAGTTTCGGGACTGGAGGAACCTGGGCCGTGGGTGGGTACCATGGAAGACCGGCTCGTGTCCTTGCCTGCGTGTGAAGACACGGATGGCTTTGTCTTTCGACGCACGCGTTGGCGCCGAGGTGAAGTGAAGACGTGCGACGGTGTAATCGGCGGCAGTTGTGCCGAGGGTCGAGCGCGTGTCCTTCGCTACTGGGAGACCGACTTTCATGTCTCTCAGAACGCCATCGACCGAGGCGAAGTGTTTGCGAAAGCAGGCTTCGCTGACGGGAACTTCAACTATCGTATCGATTGGCTGGCCGTGAACTTCGTCGGCTCTGGTGTGATCGACTGTTCGAGGTCGACCTCGCCGTCCACGTGTTACTCGGGTGGCAGCGTGCCCTACACGATCGAGCACGTGGGGCCCTATGTGGTTCGGAACCACCGAGCGGAGACATACGAGGCGCCCCTGTTCGAAGGAGTGATCGAGCACGCGCGCGGCGTCGCGACCGAACGCTACGTCTCCAATCCGATCTCCAGCGCAGACCGGGCGCTCGTCGAACCGTACCTGCAGCGTCAGTTTCGGGGGCGACCGCTGACCGGTACATACCGACTTCGAATCTGGGAACGGGACGGCGTCGTGTTCTCCGGAATCGAGGACGTGCAGGTCGTCATGAACTATCAGTTCTGGACCCGGTTCCGGTAGCCATGGGTGCTCGCGATTCTTGCTGGGGGAAGGGCGTAGCGCTCCTCCTCCTGGCAGTCGGCTGCGCAGGGTCGACCGCGGCACCCCTGGACGCGTCTCCACCCTTGGACGGGGGAACTGGGTTCGACGCTGCGGAATCAGTCTTCGACGCGGGCGCGGACGCGTTCCTCGACGACGCCGACATGCCGGACGCTCCGGAGCTCGACGATGCGGGTCCCGACGCGCCCGACGCGCCGACGGAGGTGTGCGACGAGGTCTGCATCGCCGCCTCCGAGTGCGAGGTCGCGGCGTGCGTGGACGGCGAGTGCGTCGTCGACGTCGCGCCCGCTGGCACCGAGTGTGGCGAGCTCGTGATGGGCATGCCGTCGGGCGTCTGCATCGACGGCGCGTGCCGGGCTCGTGGGTGCGGCGACGGCTTCGTCGAGCCCGGTCCCACAGAGGCCGATCCGACCGCACCGCCGCGCGAGTCGTGCGACGACGGCAACTTCTCCGACGACGACCTCTGCTCGAGCGCGTGCGAGTCGAAGCTGCTCGAGCTGGAGATCGCCGCGGAGGGCGTGAGTCGCTCGCAGATCGACATGGGCCGTCCGAACCGGATGGTCGCCTTCGACGGTCGTGGTGTGGCGCTCGTGGCCTACCACGTACGCGACACCGCTCGAGGCCCGCTCTACGGGCAACGCTTCGACGCGGCCGGCGTGCCGATCGGTGAGCGCTTCACGTTGCTCGCCACGTCGCCTCCGTACGCCCAGGTGGTCGGGCTGCCCGAGGGGTGGCTTGTCCTCTTCGGCCGCGACGTGGAGGCCGGGCTCGCGTACCGACGAGTCGGCACGTCAGGCTCGGTGGGCACGCCCGTGGTGTTCGCGGAGGAACCTGCCTACGCCGCGCCCGACCGCGTGCACGGGGTCGCGACCGCGCAGCACACGATCCTCGCGTACTCGCGTGCCGACATCTCGCAGGTGGTAATCAAACGCTACTCCCCGAGCGGAACGCTGCTGAACACGTTCCGGCTCGGTGGCGCGCCCGGCTCGCAGCAGCCGAGCCTCGCCGCGCATCCGGACGGCCACTGGGCGGTCACGTACCTCTACGGTTCGCTGGCCGAGCCGACGCATCGCGTGATGCGCTTCTTCGAAGGCACCGCGCTCGACTCGGACACGTTCGCGCTCGCACCGTCGATCGGTCCTGGGCACTCGAACATCACCGCGCTGCGCACGCCCTCGGGGGCAGCGGCCTATGCGGTGCTCTTCCCCGACGCAGGAAGTCTTCGCGTCGCGACCCTGAGGCCCGGCGAGACGACCGCCACGTACTCGGAGCCGTTTCGCTCGTTGCCGGCGTTGGATCGAGCGCAGTGGGGAACCATCGTCAGCCTCGACGGTGGCACCGACGAGGAGCCCGCGTACCTCGTCGCGTGGCTCCAAGGACGCCACTCGTACTTCCTGAGCTCGGTGCCGACGCGCGAGCCGGAGTCGACCGCCCTGCGCGCCCACCTCGCGACCGCACGCACCGGGCTCTCGCTCGTCGAGGGACCGCGCGGCTACCTCTTCACGTGGGGCGATATCGACGTCTCCGTCTCTCCTCTTCGCCTCTTCCTCTTGCCCCGATGAGGATCGCCATGGCGCGCCTTCGTCTTCTGTCGATGCTGCTCGCCTTCGCGGGCGTGCTCACGCCCGCGCACGCGCAGCCCGAGGAGCCGGCGCGTCTGGATCCTCGCTTCGCGGACGAGATCGAGGTCGACCCGCGCGCCAACGAAGCGCTCGAATCGGAGCTCGAAGAAGACCTGCGCGAGCGCGTGGGCGATCGACTCACCTCACAGACCGACGAAGAGGCGCCCGCGCTGCCCGAAGACGTCGAGCCCACCGCGTTGCCGACCGGCGAGGCGAAGAGCGCGGTCGAGCCGAGCCGCATCAGCTTGCCGAGCGCGGAGGGCTCCATCGAAGGCATGGGCGAGTCGTTCTCCCCGGTGCTCTCGAGCGGCGCGGCGACGTTCAGCGTGCCCATCGCGCTGCCCTCGGGGCGCGCCGGCGTGCAGCCCTCGCTCGGGCTCTCGTACGGAAGCACGAACGGCAACGGCGCGGTCGGTTTCGGCTGGGGCTTCTCGGTGCCGATGATCGTGCGCCAGTCCGATCGCGGTCTGCCTCGCTACGTCGACGCGGCCTCGTGGACTCCCGAAGAAGATCGTTTCTTCTACAACGGCGGACAGGAGCTCGTGCCCGTCGACTCCGCCGCGATGGCGATCGTCGACGCGAGCGGCCTCTACACGGGCACCGACGCGCTCCCGACTGGCGTCTCCGCCGACTGGCAGCAGTACCGCGCACGCATCGAGGGCGGCTTCCTGCGCTTCTTCCGAAGCCCGGACTTGATGCGTTGGGTCGTGCAAGGCAAGGACGGCACGCGCTTCGACTTCGGGCTCCTTCCGGCCGGCGAAGGCCCACTCGATCTCGACCCCGCGGACAGCCTGCAATCCGAAGGGCCCGACGGCACCGGTCGCATCTACGGCTGGCATCTGACGCGCATGAGCGACGCGCACGGCTCCACCGTCTACTACCGTTACGAAGTCGATCAGGGCGAGACCTACCTCGCAGATCTCTACTACCTCTCGCCCGCTCTGTGCGCGGACGGCTCGCCCGACGCGACGCGCGCCTGCAACGCACAGCTCGCGGACTACGGGGTGCGTGTGCACCTCGACTACGAAGCGCGCCCCGATGCGTTCACGCGGTACGTGAGCGGTTGGCCCATCACGATCGCGCGACGCCTCGCGCGCATCACGGTCACCGTGGCCGACGAAGACGTGGGCGAGCGCTTCCTCGTGCGTCGCTACCACCTCGCCTACGAGCCGGACGAGGTGTCGTTCCACTCCCTGCTCACGCAGGTGCTCGTCGAAGGACGCCCCGACGCCACGGTGGGGGACGGTGTGTTTGCGCGTCGCGAGTCGTCGATGTGGTCCGAGGAGAGCGTGTACGCGCGACCGACGCCGACCGGACGAACGCTCCCACCGATGACCTTCGGCTACAGCACGCCTCCGCGCGGCCCCATCTCGGGTTTCGGTGGCGTAGACAACACGGTCCGACTCGTCGAGCGCTCCCCGAGCGTCTCGGTCGACGCCGCACGCGCCGATCTCTTCGACGTGAACTCCGACGGCCTCCCCGATCTCGTGGTCACGGATCCGGCGCGGTACCGCCTCCCGGACGGAAGCCCCGGCGTCGGCGTCTTCTTCAACGGCTTCACCGGCGCCAACGCGCGCCCCGCGGAGGGCGCCGCCACGTTCAGCGATCCCATCGCGATCGGCATGCGCGGCAGCCTCTCGGGCGTGCTGAACCTCGGCAACGCCAACGTCGTGCCGATGGACGTCGACGGCGACGGCCGCAGCGACCTGCTCCACATGCCGCGCCTCGATCGCTACGGCTTCTTCACCCCGACGCGCGCCTCCGACGTCGCGGTGAGCGATGCCGTCTCACCCGCACGACAGGGCTGGCGCTTCACCTACGCGGAGGTCGCGCTGGAGCGCGGCTCCGACCCTCGCATCGACTTCGTGCGCGACGGCTCGCGCTACAAGGTCTGGGACGTCAACGGCGATCACCTCATCGACGTCGTGCGCACGACCGGCACCACGATGCAGACGTGGCTCAACCTCGGCTGGCTCGAAGGCGGCGAGGGTCGCTTCGGGCAGGCGCGCTGGAGCGGCACGGAGTGGACGCTGAGCACGGAGCCCTACGAGACGTGCCTGCTGCAGGACGGTCTTCCGGTCGACTTCGCCGACCCGGAGCTTCGCCTCGGCGACATGAACGGCGACGGGCTGCAGGACCTCGTGAAGATGCGTCGTGGCCGCATCGTGTGGTGGCCCGGCCGCGGCACCACGAGCACCGGCGCGCCCGTCTTTGGCGAAGGACCCACCGAGTGCCCGCGCGGCGCAGGCGCCAACCGCGGCATCGTCGTCGCGTCACCTCCGGCGGAGCTCAACGTTGACCTCAACGGCGTCTTCCTCGCCGACATCAACGCCGACGGCGCCTCCGACGTCGTGCAGGTCCGCTTCAACCAGCTCGACGTGTGGTTCAGCCGCGCGGGCGAGTCGTTCACCGAGCGCGTCACCGTCAGCGCCCCGATGGCGCCCGACTTCGCGCCGCGCCTGCGCTTCGCCGACATCGACGGCTCGGGCACCACCGACCTCGTCTACGGCAATGCCTCGCGATGGGAGTACCTCGATCTGCTCGGCGGCCTCCGCCCGCGCCTGCTCGTACAGGTCGACAACGGCCTCGGCGCGACCACGACCATCGGCTACGGCTCGAGCGCAGAGGACTACCTCGCCGACCTTCGCGAAGCGGAAGACTGCGTGGGCGACGAGAGCTGCGAAGCCTTCACGTGGAGCCGGGTCGATGGCGAGCCCGACGCGCTCCTCGCGTCACTCAGCGGCGAAGAGGTCTTCCGCAGCGGCGGCAGCCCCGTCGTCTCCACGGTCGTGCGCAGCGTCGAGACGAACGACCGCATGGACCTCGTCGGGCGCGAAGCCAACGTCACCCGCACGACCTTCGCGTACCACGACGGCTACTACGAAGGCATCGAGCAAGAGTTCCGCGGCTTCGGCGCGGCGGACGCGGTCGCCGAGGGCGACGTCGATCACCCGACGCAGCTCACGCGCACCCACTTCCACCAAGGCCGGCGCCCGCAGGCCATCGCGACCGATCGCCTCGCCCAGAATCCGTACGAAGCACTCAAGGGTCGCCAATGGTTGAGCGAGACCCTGGACGAGGCCGGCGTCTTCCTCAGCAGCTCGCACGCCACCATCGCGCTGCGTCTCCTGGCCACCGGCCTCGACGGACGCGAGCTCTGGTACGCCTACGTGAGTCAGAGCGACGAGCTCCGCTACGACACCGATCCGGATTCCGCTGGCAGCGCGCCCGGCTCCGGCTCGCTCACGTTGCCCTCGGTCGTTCGGCAAGACGTGGTCGTCGGAGCGATTCCTTCGAGCGAGGTCACGCTCGCCGAGCGCACCATCCCACTGCGCGCCGCCGGCTACGCGCACCTCCGCACGACGATCGAAGAGGTCGACAACCTCGGCCACGTACGCGAGCAAACGGCGCACGGACGCATCACGGACACGGGCGGCTTCATCCCCTCGGGCGGCGAAGCGATCACGAGCCACCAACGCCCCGAGCTCACCGTCCCCACGGGCTGGATCTGGCGCACCTCCGAGCAGTGGGTGACCGGCCACGGCGCGGGCTCCACGAAGCTCGGTTGGTCCGTGAGCACCTATGACACGACCACCGGCGATCTACTGCGCGCGCAACAGTTTGCGCGCCGCATGCCCCGCGTTGGAGAGAGCACGCCGATCGACTACGCGTTCGGAACCGACGGGGACGCCGAGGCATTCTCGATCGGCGACGCGTACGGAGGCCTCGACCCGGACGCGAACGCGGCGATGGTGCTCGAAACATCCACCTCCTACGACGCATTCGGGAACGCGACCGTGAGCTGCGTCGGCGCCGACGTCGCGACCGACGCCGCCGATTGCCTTCGCTACGCACGCGTCGGCTACGACAGCGCCTACGCGCAGCTCCCGACGCAAGAGGACGTCGCGCTCCATCCTGGGACCGCGTCGTACTGCTCGACCACGGTCGACGGCTTCTGCGTGCTCCGCACGACCGCGGAGTGGGATCGTGGCTTCGGTGTGCTGCGAAGTGCGACGGATCCGAACGGCGAAGAAACAGCGATGGCCTACGACGGCCTCGCGCGCATCGTCGCGGTCACGCCGCCCGACGCCGGCAGCGCGTGCGGCACCTCGCCGATGCAGGTCTTCGACTACGTGTTGCGCGTCGACGACGCACCGCTCTCCTACGTCGAAGCGCGACAGCCCTACGACTGCACGGACGCGCTCGTGACGCGCTCCTACGTGGACGGCCTCGGACGCGCACGCGCGACCCTGACCCTCGCGGATGGCGAGACCTCCGGCACACGCTGGGAGCAATCGGGCGTCGGGATCTTCACCGCGCGTGGCACGCCGTCGCGTGCTTTCGACAACACCTGGCTTGCGAGCGGGACACCGAGCCCCGCGCAGGCGGTCGCGATCCCCGCCGCAGCCTCCGCGCGCTCACGGCACGACGCGTTCGGTCGCGCAATCGAGAGCATCGAGCGCGACGGCGCGATCGCGCGCGTCGCCTACCGCGCGCTCGAGACGATCACGAGCGACTCGCTCGACCTCGGCCTGCACGGCGACAGCAGCGTCCC
>JALOQC010000522.1 GCA_025453555.1 Myxococcota bacterium
TGTCGGCACGACGGCGGAGCGCGGTGCGGAAGCGGAGGCGTCCGCCGCTCGGCATCGCGTCGCGCGCGTTGACCGCCAAGTTGAGCAGCACCTGCTCCAGCTGCGAGCGATCCCCCGACACCGGGAGCGGCACCGCAGACAGGTCGAGCGACACCTCGATGTCCTCCCCGAGCGGACGAGCGACCAGCTTCTGCACGCGCGCGACGACGTCGTTGAGGTCGAGCTTCTCGATGACTTGAGGCTGCTTGCGACTGAACGCGAGCAACTGGGCGACCAACGCCGTCGCGCGGTCGGCGGCATCCCGCATCACCTCGAGGTCGGCGTGTGCGGCACTGCCCTCCGGAACCTCGTCCGCCACGAGGTCGGTGTAGCTCCGGATGATCGTCAGGATGTTCTTGAAGTCGTGGGCGATGCCCGCCGCCAGCCGTCCGACCGCTTCGAGACGCTGCGAAGCGAGCAGCGCGCGCGTGAGCTCGCGGTGTTCCGTCGTGTCCAACCCGACCACCAGCACCTGTCGGTAGTCGTCGCCGATCGGCATGGCCCCCGAAACGAGCAGCGCGCGCACCTGCCCATCGCGCTTGACGTCGATCTCCACGTGCGGGAGCCGGTCGCCGGAGAACCAGGCGCGCAAGAGGGCTTCGGCGACGATCGGCGCCACGTCCCGATACGCCGCTGCGGGCTCGTTGAGCGCATGCGAGCGCACGTGCTGCGCGCACTCGACGACGGCTTCGTCGATCGAGCCTCCGAGCGCCGCGATGGTCTCGTGGCAGCGCTGGAGGTCGAAGCTCCACACGGCGGCGGGCACCGAGCGCAGCAAGCGGAGGAAGCGGTCTTGCGCGCGATGCACCCCCGAGCCGAAGGAGCGTTCGTCGTGGAGCTCACGCTGTGCCGCCGCGAGGGTCTCCGCGCGCCCGTCCCAGACCGCCAACACCCCCGAACGCCCGAGGCCTAGGAGGCGCGCGGCGTCGAGCCGACCTCCATCGACGACGACCGTCGGGACCCCGAGGTCGCAGAGGTCGACCACCACCGCGTCGAGCCCGACGAGGCCCGAGCTCAGCACCACCGCATCGAGGGCGGCGCGCGCATCGCTCACCTCGGCCACCGTGGTGACGACGCGAGTCTCGACCTCGGCCGCGCTCAGCGCCGCTCGCGGCTCGGGCTCCAATTCGCCGAACACCGCGTAACAGCGTCGAGCACGTCCGTTCTTGGCGATCACGGACACAGATTTCCCCCGACGAAATCTACACCGAATCGCGGCCCGATCGCAGCGCAAAATCCTGGTTTGTCGGGTCTCGCCGGACCGATGCGTGCCGACCGCCGGCCGGCCCCCGTCGTTCACTCCTCGGGCGCAGCGTCCCCGTCGACGTGCTCGGTGCGCCTGCGAAACACGAACTCGACCCGACGATTCGCGGCGCGCGACGTGTCGTCCACGTTCGGCGACAGCGGACGCGTGTCGGCGAAACCCGACGCCGAAAGGCGCGTCGCATCGACCCGAGCCTCGGACAAGAGATGCCGAAGCACGTTGGTCGCGCGTGCGGTCGAGAGCTCCCAGTTCGTGGGAAAACGCTCGGTGTGAATCGGTCGATCGTCGGTGTGACCTTCGACGATCACCCCGTCGACTCCGAGCTCTCCGGCGATGACCTCCCCGAGCTCGCAGAGAAACGCCGCTCCCTCGGAGCGAAGCGTCGCCTCGCCGGTGTCGAAGAGCACCGCGTCGCGCACCCGCACCGACACGCCTTCGCGGTCGGGCGTGACCTCGACTTGGTCGAGGAGGCCGCGCTCTCGAAGGGCCTCGGCGAGCTCGCGGGCTTGTTCGGCGTCGCTCCGAACGACCTCGACGAGGTCACCCGGCGGCGTTTCTCCGAGGGAGATCGGACTGTCCGAGAGCGCCTCGAAATCGCCGCGGATCCGGAACTGGACGCCGAACGCCTCTCGCACGGACCCCATCATCTCCTTGAACTCGGTGACGTCCATGTTCGCGAACGAGAGGAGCAACACGAAGAAGGTGAGGAGGAGCGTCGCGAGGTCGCTGAACGTCGCCATCCATGCGGGCGCGCCCTCTTCCCCACCGCCTCCCTCGTCGTCGAGCGTGTCGATGTCCACGATGTTCTCCCTACCGCATCGGCGCTGCGCCGAGCACGTCACGCAGCCTTCGGATCGTTCTCTCGCAGCTTCGGCGCCAGGCGCGCTTGCAGCTTGTCCTTGATGACGACCGCGTTGTGACCTTTGACGAGCGAATCGACTCCGTCGACGATCACCGCCATGTTTGCGGACTCTTCTGCGCCGTGTCGATCCAGCTTCTCGGCGATCGGACCGCAGATGAGGAACGCCAGGATCGCACCGTACAGCGTGGTCAAGAGCGCGACGGCCATCGCGGGACCGATCGACGAGGGATCGTCGAGCGATTGAAGCATCTGAACGAGACCGATGAGCGTTCCGATCATGCCCATCGCGGGCGCGGACGCGGCCATGAACTTGAAGAGCTTCTGCCCGCGGCTGTGCCTCTGCTTCATCGCGAGGAGCTCGCCGACGAGGGTCTCCCGGATCTGATCGGCGGGGACTCCGTCGACCGCCATCCGAATCCCCTTGGCGAGGAAGGGATCGTCCACGGTCTTGTTCTCGAGCGCGAGCAGCCCTTCCCGACGCGCGATCTGGGAGAGCTCGAGGATCACGCCGATGGTCTTGACCGCGTCCCCGGGCGGCTTTCGTAACGCGTTTCTGGCGATCTTGAACGCGCCGAACACGTTCGACATCTTCTCCGCCGTCAGCGTGGAGGCGAGGGTCCCTCCGACGACGATCACCAAGCTCGGAATGTCGACGTACGGGGAGAGTGGGCCTCCGATCAGGATGGACGCGAGGACGAGGACGATCCCGAGGATCAGTCCGATGACGGTGGAGGTCTCCATGTCAGACCTCCTCCTCCGAGGTCGCCGTCACGCTGGGCATCGGCGCAGGCGTCACTCGTCGCAGGGAGAGCTCGAAGCACGCGCCCCCTCCGCCGCTCACGACCCGTAGATCGCCGCCGTGCCGGCGCGCCATCGAACGCGCGACGGTGAGCCCGATTCCGAGGCCGCCGCTGCGCGTCGTTCGAAAGGGCTCGAAGATCCCGGAGGGATCCTGGTCGCCGAGGCCCGGTCCTTCGTCGCGCACCCGCACGAGAACCAGCTCCGACGTCGAGTCCGCCTCGACGCGCACGTTCGAGCCGCGCGGCGAATGATCCAGCGCGTTCGCGATCAAGTTGATCAGAATCTGACAGAGCTCGCCCGTGGTCACGTGCGCGAAGACGCCGGTGAGCGCCGGAAGCACGAGGGCCACCCCGGCGTGGTGGACTCGGTGACGCATGAGCCTCGCGGTGAGGGAGATGCATTGGTCCACGTCGACGACCTCGCTGTCGTCCGGGCGAAGCGAGACGCGCTCCATCGAGGTCAAGATGCGGCGAATCGTCTCGATCGCGGTCCCGTTCTCCTCCCAGATCTCACGGACGTCGTCGTCGAGGACTCCGCTCTCCCGCAGCCTCTCCTCGAGCTCTCCGTGGTTGGTCATCAGGACGGAGAGCGGGCTGCGAACGTCGTGTACGACGCCCATCGAGACGGCACCGAGCACCGCGAAACGTTCACGCTGGATGAGCTCGTCACGCACCCGGTCGAGCTCGCGCGTGCGCTCGCGGACCTCGCTGGTCAGATCACGCAACTGGAGGATCTCGCGGGCCCGTCGGATCACGATCTCGACGAAGTGCGCCGAGCTCTCGTCGAACCCCGTTCGTCGAACCACGTCGATCACGAAGCCGCCGAGCAGATGCACGTCGACGCTCCCACGAGACTCGGCGACGGGGGAGCACGCCACCCGCCAGCGGTCGGGGTCCCCGCGGTGTCGACGCACGGAGACGTCGGCGACGGACGACAGCGACCGCAACGTGTGCGCGACGCGCTCCACGACCTCCGACTCGTCCACTGGCGCGTCGAACGAGGTGTCGAAGCGATCGACGCTGGTCCACCCGCCGAGCTCCGCGCGAAGCCGGTTCCAGTGAGCACGGTGACCGAGCGCTTGATGGAGCAGCAACGCGAGCTCGTCGCCCCAGGGTTTGCGCAGCTTGTAGGCGCCGAGCTCGAGCGCGGCGTCGCGCACTTCCTCGTCGGAGTATCCGGTCAAGAAGATGCGCACGAGCTCCGGGTCCACCTCCACGGCGCGCTGCAGGAGGGTGAGCCCGCTCGTGGTCGGCATCCTCACGTCACTGACGAGGGCGTCGAAACGGGCCGTACCGAGCCGCTCGAGCGCGTGTTGCGCGTCCTCGAAGGCTTCGACCTCGAACTCGTTCGAGAGCTCGTCGACGAGCGCCTCGCGCACGTCGGATTCGTCGTCGACGACC
>JALOQC010000523.1 GCA_025453555.1 Myxococcota bacterium
TTGGGCGAGCTCGTCGCCAGCGTCGGCGACGTCGACGGCGACGGCTATGCGGACGTGCTCGCGAGCGCCTACCTCGCTTCCCCGGGTGGCCGTGCCGAGGCAGGCCTCGTGCGTCTGCACCGCGGCTCCGCGAGCGGCGTGTCGACCACACCTTCGTTCGTGCTCGAAGGCGCCGCCGCAGGCGACAACCTCGGCCGCTCCGCTTCCGGAGGCGACGTGAACGGCGACGGCTTCTCGGATCTGGCGATCGGCGCCTACCTCGCGGGCACCGGGGGTGTCGTCACGGTGCATCTCGGAAGCGCGGGGGGTGTGTCGACGGCTCCCGACGTCGCGCTCACGACCACCGCGACCGATGCGCGCTTCGGCCGCAGCCTCGCGTGCGGGGACTTCGATCGCGACGGCTTCGCGGACCTCGCGGTCGGCAGCTACCTCGCGGCGCCGGGAGGTCGCGTCGCCGCGGGCACGACGTTCGTCTACCGCGGATCGGCGGCGGGGCTCGCTAGCACGGCGTCGCAGTCGCTCGCAGGGCCGGTCGCGGGCGGCCACTTCGGCCGTGCGCTCGCACGTCGAACGACACCACGCGGCGTGCTCCCCGCCTTCGTCTTCGTCGGCTCGGGCTTCTGAGCGCCACGCACGTGCACGGATTGGTTCCGTTCGGATGGCGCAGAGATCTGCGAGCTCCGGAGAGCGAACGAACGCGTCGATCTCTCGAGAAAGACGAGCGAAACGCTACGCGAGGCTCGTGATCGAACGTCGGCTCAATCGCACGCGTGCTCGGCGCGATCTGCCTCCAGACAGAAGTCGCGACCAGCCGCCGCGTCGCCGTCCACGCAGCCGCGAATCTGGCAGCGATCGACGTCGAGCGTGAAGGCGGGATCGACGGTCATGGGAAGTCGCGAGCCTTCCGTGAGCGGCGCGCAGGCTTCGTCGCCGAGCACCCACTCCGTTCGTTCGCCCGCGTAGAGCGGTCGTTCCAACGTGATGCGCCACACGGGCGCGCCCGAGTCCTCGCTGCACGTGGGTGCGTCGGACGGACAGAACCAGATCTTGATGCGCAGCTCGTCGAGCCGTGCGCGATCGCTGCGCGCCGTCGGCGCCTCGACGCTGAACGAGACGTTGCACGAATCCGACTCGGTCACGTCGAGGTCGAAGAGAATGGGCTCGGTTCCCCAGAGCTCGTCGAAGCTCTCGGCCTCGGTGCCGACCTGCACGTGCGCGATGGTGCGACCTTCGACCGCGGGCAGTCGCATGCGCACGTCGAGGACCGCGTTGGGCTCCGCGCACGCGGTCAGCACGGTTGCGAACACGAGGGCGAGCGAGACGAGCACGTGCCTCATGGCACCTCGAAGACGCGCTCGGGGTATTGCGGCGTGATCCGGTCGGGCGAGCGCGAGAGACTCAACCCGAGCGGCACGGCCGCACCGACGAGCACCACGCTGACCAAGGTCGCGACGATCGCGCGACGACGCCGGCGCGACGGCGCTTCGTCGGCCGCGGACCCGGCCGACGAAGGCTGCACCACCTCGACGGTCGTTCGTGCTCCCGGCGTCGCCTCGCCCGACCACACGAAGGTCTCGTGCCCTTCGAGCTCGACCACCACCGAACGTGTCCCCGGATCGACTTCGATCTCCACGCGCTCGTTCGCCGCGCGATGCACGCGCCCATCGACGCGGAGGATCACGTCCGGCGACAGCGGACCGATCTCGAGCCGCGCGATGCGCGCTTCGGATTGATCGGCGAGCGCGCGCGCTTCCGCGAGGATGTCGGCGTTCTCGGTCCGTGCGGCGGCATCGCGCTCGAGCAACGCGACCACGCGACGCAGCGTGTCCCGAGCCGCCACGGGTCGATCGAGCGCGCGCAACGCCACGCCCTGCATGTAGAGCGCTTGCGGAAGCCCGGAGAGCTCGAAGGCGCGCGCGAACGCTCGCTCGGCGTCACGCCAACGCAGGTCGTCGGCGGCGACGGATCCTTCGCGAAACGCCTCTGCGGCGGCGCGCGCGGGATCCACGTCCTGCGCCGAGGCGACGCTCGAGAGTAGGCCGCTCGAGAGCATGCCGACGAGGAGGCCGACGAGCCTCGGCCGCGTCTGCCTTCGCATGCGGCGATCGTACACGGGCTCGGCCCGGCTCGCCTCGAAAACGCGGGCTCCGATGCATCGGCTCCTCCGGCTCCGCACGCCGCTTCCATTCGCGCAGACGGGGTGATGCCCGAGGAGCGCCTTGCGATGGCTCGGCCGCGCGTCCGTGATAGAACGGGTGTCGACCCTGCCAGGGTGCCCACCGAAGCCGAATGGAAGCGGAATCGTGAGTAGCGACGAGTCCGAGGTCCCCACCGCCCTCGAGAACGTGGCCGACGCACGAGAGCGCGCATGTCTGCTCGTCGTCGGCGACGAAGGCGTCTCCACGCTGCCGCTGCCGGCGAGCGGCTCCCTGATCATCGGTCGTTCGGCCGACGCCGACATCACGGTCGATGGGAGCAACATCTCGCGGCGCCACGCGTGCCTCCACCTCGGCTCGGAGCTCCGCGTCGAAGATCTCGGTAGCACCAACGGCACCTTCGTCCACGGCGAGCGGCTCGCGCCCGGAGGCATCGCGTACCTCGCGCCGGGCGGCATGTTCGAGCTCGGCGCGACGATGTTCTTGGTGCAGGGGCGCACCCAGACACCGCGACGCGTCTGCAGCGCGGAGCAGCTCGTCGCGCGGATCGAAGAAGCGTGGGAGCGCGGGGAAGCGTTCTCGATCGTGCGCATGCGGGTGCTCGACAAGACGGATCCGAAGGCGCCCCTTCGCGACGTGCTCCTCGGCTGCTTGCGCGGCGGTGACGTGCTCGGCGCGCTCGGCCCGAACGAGCTCGTGGCGTTCGTGCTCGGCTCCTCGCACGACGAAGCGGATCGGCTCGCCGAGCGCGTGACGTCGCGCGCGAAGTCGCTCGGGGTGACGTTGCGAGCGTCCGCGGAGGCAGCGCCCCCGCAGGTCGCGGACGCCGAAGCGTGGTTGCGCGGCGAGCCCGGCGCGCACGCGTTCGATCCGACACCGATCGTCCTGGCCTCCGAGGCGATGCGTCGCCTGCACGCGCTCGTCGATCGCGTCGCCGCGAGCGAGGTCAACGTGTTGCTCCTCGGCGAGACCGGCGTCGGCAAGGAGATCTTCGCCGAACGCGTGCACGCCGGATCGCCTCGGGCGAACGGTCCGCTCGTGCGCATCAACTGCGCCGCCTTGCCGGGGACGCTCCTCGAGAGCGAGCTCTTCGGGCACGAACGCGGGGCCTTCACCGGAGCGGCTGCGGCCAAGCCCGGCCTGCTCGAGCTCGCGCGCGGTGGGACCCTCTTCCTCGACGAGGTCGGCGACATGGCCGCACCGCTGCAAGCGAAGCTCCTTCGAGTCCTCGAGGAGCGCGCGGTGCGACGCGTGGGCGCGCTCGAGAGCCGACCGATCGACGTTCGAGTCGTCGCCGCCACGTGCAAGGACCTCGACGCCGAGGTGAAGAGCGGCCGCTTCCGTCAGGATCTCTTCTTCCGGCTGCACGGCGTGGCGATCGTGGTGCCGCCGCTGCGCGAGCGTCGCGAAGAGATCGAGCCGCTGACCCGCGCGTTCGTCCGCGCCGCGTGTCGGCAGCAGGATCGGGCGCCGCTCGCGATCGCGCCGGACGTGTTTCGCGTGCTCCTCCAGCACGATTGGCCGGGGAACCTCCGCGAGCTGCGCAACGTGGCGGAGCGCGCGGTGGCGCTCTGCGACGCGACGACGATCGAGGTGTCGCACCTGCCTCCCGAGCTCGCGGACGCGGCTCCGCAGGACGCCACGCACCTGAAGTCGAACATCAAGGAGCACGAGCGGCAGCTCATCCTCGATGCGCTCCTGCAGGCGGACGGAAACCAGACCCGCGCCGCGAAGCTGCTCGGCGTCTCCCGTCGCACGCTGATCTCGCGGATCGAAGAGCACGGCTTGCCACGGCCTCGCAAGAAGCCGTGAAGGCGAGCCGAGGCGCACGAGCTCGCGTCGAGCGCGCGCACGCCTCGAAGACGCGCGCCGCAGCGACGATCGAGCGGCGCGATCGAGCGCCACGATCCGAGCGCGGAGCCACGATCCGAGCGCGGAGGAGCACACGCCGCGATTCGATCGGGATCGGGAACCACGCCGTCCTCGAACGTCGGTTCGGATGCGTGAGGTCTTCCGTACCCCGCTCGGTCCGTCGCGCACACCACGAGGTGCAACCCCTTGCACAACGCTGCTCGCACGCCTCGCGAATGTTCGCGGCATGCGCGCTGCAATGCACGACCTCGAGACACCGACTCGGCGCGCTCCGAGACGACGGCTCGCCTCCTCCCAGGCGATCGCCGCGTCGCGACGCTCCGTCTCGCGTCGCTTTC
>JALOQC010000524.1 GCA_025453555.1 Myxococcota bacterium
AGCTACGGCGGGAGCGTTGGGGGCGACGACATCGCGCTCATCCGGCTCGCGAGCGCGGTGCCTTCGAGCGTGGCGACGCCGGCCGGGCTCGCGCCCACGAATCCGTCGCGGGGCGCGCCGCTCGCGATCTACGGCTACGGCTGCCAAGCGCGCGGCACGCGTGGCACGTGGGCCAAGCAGAAGATCACGACGACGTACGGCGCCACGACCACGAACCTCTGCCCCGGTGACAGCGGCGGGCCGACGATCACCTCCGACGGTCGCGTGCTGCGCATCAACAGCGGCTACTACGTGACGAGCGGGGTCGACATCTTCGGGAGCGTGCCGCAGGTGCACGACCGACTGGTCCGCACGGCGTCGGGTTGGGGCGAGAGCTTCGGCTCCGGGATGCCTTCGGATCCGCCGCCTCCGCCGAGCGATGCGGGCATGCCCGACGCCGGACCTCCGCCTCCTCCTCCTCCGCCGCCGCCGCCCGGGGATGGCCCCTGCGCGGCTGCGACGTGTGGGGAAGCGACCGCCCTCGCTGGCTGCGGCTGGTGTGACGCGACGGGGCGCGGGATCCGCATCGGCGCGTACGGCGAAGCGCTCGAATCCTGCGCGCGTGGGTTTCGTGTCATCCCTTCGGACTGCGGACGCGTGGCGCGTTCGACGTGCGGTCCTTGGGGCGGCGTCGAGACCTTCACGTGTCGGCAGGGCGCGACCCAGTTCGTGCGCTGTTTCGAGGGCTCGACCGCGGAGTTCCTGACGTGCCCATCCGGCTACGCGTGTCAGCCCGGGAGCACGCGTCTGATGTGTTACCGCTGAGCGGCGCGTGAAGTGCGATCCAGCGAGAAGCCCACGTCATGAGCGGCGTGGGCTTCTTCGTGATCGCGTCGGAGCGATCCTCCACGCGGCGCTCACTGCACGAACGGCGTCGCGGTGTGTCGCTCGTCGTAGCCGTAGTAGACGCCGGGGCCGCGCGGGTCGTCGTCGAGCACGAGGCGTCGCGTGAAGGGGCGCGGGCCGTCGACGCGCTCGATTCGGTAGCCCGTCTCGTGGCGCTCGTTCTTGCCGGGGAAGCGGAAGGTGATCGTGCCGCCGCCCTCGGAGAACGTGAAGAGCTCGAAGGTGCCCTCGAAGACGTTGCGGTCCTGGAAGACGCCGCCGCCCATCGACGGCGTGAAGCGGTAGACGTGCATGCGATCGTCGTGAGCCTCTGGCCAGACGTCGAGCCAGTTGCGGTTCACGAGCTCGGTGGAGGCTTCGTGAGGCGAGAGCGCGGCGGGCTCGTCGCTGCAGCCCAAGGCGAGGGCGGACAGCAGGAGCCAGGCGGCTCGGGACGCAGGTCGGTTCGCTCGGGTCGTGGGTCGGGGCGCTCGCGGCATTCGAGAAGGATGGGCGCACCCTGCGCGGAAGGGAACGGGGGCGTTCTGCGTGGGATCCCCGCGACCCCGTCCGTGGCGGCCCCGCGGACGTGCGCGCCGGACCCCGCGGACAGGACGAACCGTGACCGTGGAGATGGCCGTGAACCGGCCACCGTCCGGCGTTGATCGCGGGCGCGCTTTCCTCCACAAACGCAGGACCGTGCAGCGCCTCCTCGTCGTTCTTTCGTGTTTCCTGCTCGCGCCCGTCGCGAGCGCTCAGACCCGCTGGCTCGTCGTGCATGCGGACACCCGCCCCGCGCCGACCGAACGCATGCGTTCCGTCGAAGAAGCGCTCGAGGCGGAGGGCGTCGACGTGGCGCCGAGCGCCGACGCGGCCTCGCGGGTGGAGACGAGCCTGTCGCTCCCGTTCTGGGCGGCGGAAGAGTCGCTGCGGCGCGATCTCGGCGTGGCGACCGAGGGCGTGCTCACCGCGGTCGCGCGAGGTGAGGATCAGCGCGCGATCGACGCAGGCCTGCCGATGCTCGAGCGCGTGGAGACGCACCTGGCCGCGCTCGGGCGCGACGAACGCGCAGGCGACGACGTGGCGAACCTCTGCCTCTTCGTGGTGCGTGCGTACTTGCAGAAGCGCGATCCCGGCGCGGCGCGGCGGCAGGTGCTCACGTGTCTGCGCCTCGCGCCGGGCTTCGTGGCGAGCGCGCGGCTTCATCCGCCGGAGGTGCGCGGATTGCTCGAAGAGATCGGGCCGAACGAGCAGGGCGTGCTCGCGGTGCAGGTACAGGCGCAAGAGGGGGATGCGACGAGCGCCTGTGTGGTGCGGCTGCAGGGCCGTGAGGTCGGGCGCGGCGCATGGGTGCGGCGCTCCGTGCCGCCGGGCCGCTACGAGGTGCAGGTCGAGTGCACGGAGCGCGCGGGGCGCGTGCACGTGGTGCGGGTGGCGGGCGACTCGCCGGCGCGGCTCGACGTCGACGTGACGCTCGACGCGGCGGTGCGGACGGATGGCGCGATCGCGCTCGTCTACGACGACGCGGCGGCGTTGGCGGCGCGCTCGCCCGAGCACCTGCGGCGGATCGCGGCGTGGGTCGGCGCGCAGCGGTTGTTGGTGCACTCGGAGGGGACCTGGACCGCGTACCAGCTCGACGGCGCGGGCCTCACGCGCATCGAGACCTTCTCGGCGCCGGAGGCTTCCGCGACCACGCTCGCGCGGCGCATCGCGGGGCTCGGTCGACCGGGCGAGGTGCGCGGCGGAGGTGGCGCGGCGGGAGGCGAGCCGGTCGCGGTGGAGCTGCCGCGGAGCCGCGCGTGGATCGCGGGCTTGCTCGTGAGCGCGGTGGGCGTGGGCGTGGGCTCGCTCGGTTGGATCTACCGCGGGCAGATGGAGGACGGCGAAGACGAGTTCGCGATGCTCAGGGATCCAGGCGAGGCGGGGTACGTGTCGCTCCCGGACGCCATCGACGCGGATCGTCGCAACGCGTTGATCTTCGGCGGCCTCGGCGCGGGGGTGCTCACGGTTGGCTGGGGCTTCTTGATGCCGCGTCGTTCGGGCGTGCCGTGGTGGACGTGGATCGTCGGCGCAGCGGGCGCGGGGCTCGCGGCGTGGGGCGTGATCGAGTCGCTGAAGGACGGCACGTGCGTGGGCCCGCTCGACTCGACGGGGCAGTGTGTGGTCGAGACGTCGCCGTGGGTGCGTGGTCCGCTGATCCTCGGGTACGCGCTGCCGCTCCTGCTGACGCCGATCGTGTACGCGATCCGCAACGATCCCTCGCCGAGCGCGACGCGTTCGAGCCTGTGGATCGCGCCGGAGGTCGGCCCGGGGCGGCTCGGGCTGCGCGCTGCGGCCTCGTTCTGATCCGGTCGTTCGGAGCGCGAGCCGCGGGGTCGTGCTCGGATGGACGCCGTCGCCTGGAAGGCGGTCGTTCGCATCGCCGGCACCTCGCTGCAGAACGCGGCGGCTCGACCGAAGGGTCGCGCGTCGAACGGACATCGTGGCTCGCGAGGCGTAGAGTCGCGCGATGTTCGGATTGCGAGTCGCGGATCCGCGCGACGTCGACGCCATCGTCGCGTTGGTGGAGAGCGCCTACCGCGGGGATGCGAGCCGCGTGGGGTGGACGACGGAAGCAGATCTGCTCGGGGGACGCCGCACCGGCGCAGACGAGGTGCGCCCGCTGGTGGACGCGGGCGCGCTGCTCGTGGTGGAGCGCGAAGGCGCGCTGATCGCGAGCGTGCTCGTGCGGCGGGAGACTTTGGAGCGCGCGTACCTCGGGATGCTCACCGTGCGCCCGACCGAACAAGCGAGCGGGCTCGGAAGCGAGCTGCTCGCGGCGGCGGAGGCGCACGCGCGGGAGGTGCTCGACGCGCGTACGCTGCGCATGACGGTGATCTCGGTGCGCGCGGAGCTGCTCGCGTGGTACGCGCGGCGTGGCTACGCGCTCACGGGCGAGCGTGCGCCGTTCCCGTACGGCGATCCGCGCTTCGGAGAGCCCAAGCGTGAGGACCTCGAGTTCGTCGTGCTGGAGAAGGCGCTGCGCTGAGGTCCCCTACGGACGCGTGAGCGCGCGAAGGTCAGGTCGCAGGATCGACGTCGATCACGAGGGTGGTGCGCAAGGTCGAGAGATCGCCGGCCGTCGATCCCACCACGCAGGCACGCACTCGACCGGTCTCGGTCGACGCGACCTCGCACCCGGAGCCGCCGACGAAGCCGAGCGGCTCGGGGCAGAGCAGCGGCTGCAGATCGGCGAAGCAGGTAGACGACGCCGGATCCTTCGTCGACGACGATGGGCGCGGGTCGCACGGTCTGTTCGCCCTCGGTGAAGAGCCCGCTGCGCCGTTGGCGCACGTAGACGAGGCGCACGCGCGCGCCGACCGCGATGGGAGGGTCTTGGTCATGAGTCGTGTCCAGGGCGCGATGGCGGAGCGAACACGAACGGTGCGAACACGAACGGTGCGAACACGAACGGTGCGAACACGAACGGTGCGAACACGAACGGTGCGAACACG